>CAIVVZ010000577.1 GCA_903909505.1 uncultured Desulfobacteraceae bacterium | reverse complement strand
CTCGGTCGCGTCGGTGAAATTCATCTCAATGGTCAGATCTCCCCCGCTCATGTTGACGATCGCATGGGGATAGCGTTTTTTAAAGACGTGGAGCATGGAAGAATTCTCCCGAAGCACCGTTGCGGAAAAGCCTTTATAATCATTTCCCTTGGCGATTTTTTCAAGTTCCTTCAACAGATAAGTGGAAATGCCATTTCCCTGGTAATCTTCCCTGACCACAAACGCCACCTCCGCCCGGCCCTCTTCTTCTTCGGCATAAGAGGCGATGGCCATGATTTCACGGCTGCCGCCTTTCTGGGAAAGACCGATGAGCGACATATTCTTGCGGTAATCCACGCTGGCCCACTGCTTCTGAACCACTTCATGGGAAAAGACCTTCATTTTGTAAAAAAAGCGGCGGTAGATGGTCTCTTCCTGAAGCGAATAGAAAAAATTGCGGTAAGAAAATTCATCTGAAGGCAGAAGTGGCCGGAATTCAATGGTTTTCCCATTTCTCAGCGTCAGGGTGGATTTATAGCCTTCCAGAAAGAGCAGATCGTCCTGTGACGGCGGAAGCTGGTCGGCAAAAATGTAATGGCGCGTCTTGGCGATATCGATCAGTTCTTCGCGGAATTTGGGGTGGGCCACCTGTGCAAGCTCCATGACCCGCTGGTAAATGCCCTTTCCTTTCAGCTCGGCAATGCCATATTCGGTGACGATGAAATTGACATCTCCGCGCGTGGTGGCAACGCCCGCGCCCTCGCTGAGATGGGGAACAATACGGGAGACTTTGCCATTCTGGGCAGTGGACGGCAAAGCGACAATGGAAAAGCCGCCTTTTGACATGGCACTGCCCCGCAGGAAATCGACCTGATCGCCGATGCCGCTGTAAAACAAATATCCCATGGAATCCGAACAGACCTGACCGGTCAGATCCACCTCCAGGGCGGAGCTGATGGAAACCAGGTTGTCATTTCGGGCAATGACCGTGGGGTCATTCACAAATTCAGACGACCGGAAATAAAACAGGGGGTTGTTGTCCACGTAACGGTAAATGGCTTCGGTGCCCATGCACAGGGAAGCCACGACCCTTCCGGGCAGAAGGGTTTTTTTCTTGTTCGTGATCACCTTTTTTTCTAGCAGGGGCAGCATGCCGTCCGTGATGAGCTGGGTATGGATTCCCAGATCGTTTTTACTGTCCAGATAGGGCAGAATGGCATCGGGAAGGTTGCCAAAGCCGATCTGAAGCGTTGCTCCGTCATCGACAAGCTGGGAAATGTAATGTCCGATTCGCTGAATCACTTCCGTGTTGGGGCGCCTGACCGGGGTGGTAACGATCGGCTCCTCGTGAATCACCAGAAAATCGATATCATCCAAATGAACAAAACTGTCTCCCCAGGTTCTGGGCATCAGGGGATTGATCTGGGCAATGACCATGGAAGCGTTTTCCATGCCGGAGCGGGTGATATCCACCGAAACTCCCAGACTGCAGTACCCGAACTTGTCCGGAGGGCTCACCTGGATCAGCGCCACGTCCAGGCCGATGCGATGGCTGGCAAAAAGCCTGGGAATCTGAGACAGGTAAGCGGGGATATAATCGATTTTTCCTTCAAAGGCGGCTTTTCGCATGGTTCTGCTGATAAAAAAAAGTTTGAGCGAAAACCGCCGGGTAAAAGCCGGATCATCGATATAATCAGCCAGGGTGTAGGAAAGCATCTGGTAGACCATGATGTCCTGCATGGTAAGGTCCATGACCATGGCCCGAATCAGATGCTGGGGCTCTCCGCACCCGGTGCCGATAAACACCCTGCTGCCTTTACGAATATTGGAAATCGCTTCCTCCGCGCGCATGATCTTATGCGGGCAATATGCATGTAAGTCCATTTGTTCTCCTTTATATCAGAGCGATCCTGTACCCGTTCACGGGTTCATCTTCTATTGGCGTGGGCATTCGGAATATTGCACCATGCCGTTAGAATTCATACTGAGGGAATCGTTAAATGTCAAATATTACCGTGAAAATATCATTCATCCACGAAAATCACGAAGAGTTAAATGGGTTGTATTTTCATCTGAGGGGACGGCATGTTGTCGATACCATGACCATTACTCGGCAAGGAAGGTTTATACGGTCAAAACCCATTTTTTTCTTGCTAATGACTGGATTTGGGGTATACTTTCTAAGGTTGTGCTAGGCTCCGATTCAATCGGGGCCGAATTCCCGCTGAAGGATAACCTCCTGGAATCCGTGGCCTTCTGGCTGACCGGCCGCCATGCAACAGACACTCGTGAACCTCGTCAGGTCCGGAAGGAAGCAGCGATAAATGATGGCGCCTGTGTCATGGATCGATTCCGGTTTTGCTTTCAGGTCTAAATTTCCGGAATTGTTCAAAGGCGGGTGCACAACCATCTTCCAGGAAGAAATTAATCAGGTTGCGGCGCATATCACTGTGTTTTAGCCGTCTTGAATCGGTTCCCTTCCCAACCCTTCATCGTTGTGGTTTCCACGGTCCAGGCGAACTGTCCTTCCAGAGGCAAGGCGCGCTCTCCGCATAGATACCTGGAACATACCGGACAATCCGGTTTAATGCAGGGGTCCAGGTGGATCAGAACGCTCACGGCCCCCTTGAAATGACCGCTCAGAATATTTTCAATTTCCTTGCCTTCCCGATGGGCTTCTTCCAGGGAATAATCGCGGGGCAGAATCAGATGAAAATCGATATGAATGAGATTTCCCGAAGACCAGGCACGTAACTGGTGGACGTCAATCCAAGCTTCTTTCCGGTTTTCATCCAGAAGGCTGCATATTTCCTTAAGGAGTCCGGGATCCGATGCGTTCATCAGCCCCGCAAAGGATTGATGCAGCAGCACTCCGCCGGTATAAAGAATATTAACCCCCACCAGGCAGGCAACTGCCCCGTCCATCCAGAACCAGCCGGTCAGATTGACCAGAAACAGCCCCAGGATGACCCCGACGGATGTATAGACATCCGTCAGCACATGCTTGCCGTCCGCCACAAGGGTCAGAGACCGGGTTTTCTGGCCGGTTCGAATCAGCCCCAGACCCAGCAGCAGGTTTACCAGGCTTACGCCCAGCAGCAACCAGATGCCTTCTTGAAGATCGGGCAGGGGCGCGGTTTCAAAAATCCGGGGCCATCCGGTTTTAAATATCCCGGCGGCAGCCAGCATGATGAGCGCGCCTTCAAAGCCCGCCGAGAAATACTCGATTTTTCCATGACCGTACGGATGGTTCTTGTCCGGAGGAATGGCCGCCAGCAGAATGCTTCCCAGAGCAAATGCGCTGGCCACCACATTGATGATGGACTCCAGCGCATCGGAAAGGATAGCCGTGGACAGCGTGATGCGGTAAATATAGAATTTAGCGGCCATGAGCAGGGCACCCACAACCAAAGACAGGGTGACAGCCGCAATCCGCGTCTTTACCTGACGTTTCTCACAAGGAATTGACGAAGGATCGGACATTCATTCTCCAAAACAGGCCGGAAGATCTTTTGGCCATTCCGACAAAAACCAGTGCATGTCGCCTTTGAGTCGGACAAGAAAACCCGATACAATGGCTTCTGGCTCCAGATGTCTTTCATTAAAACGTATTCAGGTGGGTGAACTCCTGAATTTCCCTTCGACCGGGAGCAGATGAAATTTTGGCCGGATATCCGAGAGGAATCAGGGCCACCAGTTCGTATTCGGCCGGAACGTTTAAAACCGTTTTGGCCCGGTCATGATCGAACAGACCGACCACCACCGTTCCCAACCCGAAATGGTGGGCCGCCAGGCAGAGGCTCTGTGTGGCAATTCCCAAGTCAAACATGAACCAGTCGCCGAATTTTGTGGTGACCATTCCGCCGTAGTACCCCGAACTATTTCGTTTACCGCAAAGGGCCAATAGAACCGGCGCGCTCACAATCGCCTTGGTCGCGGGGTTTTTGGGCACCAGGGTTTCCTGAAGCTTTGTCTTTATTTCCGAATCTTTGATGACCACCACTTCCCAGCACTGGGTGTTGGCCCAGGAAGGCGACCAGCGAACCGCTTCCAGAATCTGGTCCAGAATCTCCTGTGGCACCTCTTTTTCCTCGTATTTGCGAACGCTTCTTCTTTCTTTAAGGATCGTCATGAAATCGGTCATGTTCAGGGCCTCCACGCCCTTTCGCCTGTTTTGCACAATCGCAGTCTTTTTCGCCGCAGTGGCCGCAGACATAGAGATCAGGCGCTTTACCGCTTTTTTTTCGTTTAATCATCCCAACCACAAGCAGTACCAGAGCCGCCAGCACCGCAACCCATATCATCGTTTTCATCTGTCATTTCCACAATCGGTCAAAAATGATGGCTTCGTAAAAGTCCAATATCTCCGTTGAGCTTCATCAATAGCATTTTCACGTTAAAATGTTTGACGGATACTGTCAATACAAAGTCATCACAGCATGAAAATGGGATCCACATCAAAGGCCACCGTTACTTGAGGATGGTGAATGTCTTTTCGATGCGTGGTGATCAATTCGCGGGCCATCCGGCGAAGCGGAGCAGTTCGCGTGCTTTTGAGCAGAATCTGCCATCGGTAATACCTGGCAATTCTGGGCAGATAGGATTCGATCGGCCCGAGAATTTCGACAGGGTGCCAGGATGAATGATTTTTTTTCAGACTACGGCAGAGCTCGCCGAGTTTCAGTGCATGATCGCGGGTTTTTTCCTCATCTTTTCCGGACAACTTGATCTGGATCAGCCGGGAAAACGGAGGATATTTCAGCTTTTCACGAAACTGAATCTCTTTTTCATAAAAAGATGCGTAATCCTGACGAGTTGCCGCGGCAATGATAAAATGCTCCGGGTTGTAGGTCTGGAGAATGACCTGGCCGGGCGACTCTCCCCTGCCGGCCCGACCGGATACCTGAAGCAGGAGCTGAAACATGCGCTCGCTGGATCTGAAGTCCGGAAAATTGAAGGAAATATCGGCGCAGATAATTCCAACAAGCGTGATGTAAGGGAAATCATGGCCTTTCGCCACCATCTGAGTGCCGATCAGAATATCCGTTGTCCGGTTTCTTAAATCCTTCAGCATTTTCAGCAAAGCTCCTTTGGGAGCAACGGTGTCCCTGTCCATTCTGGCTACGGTCGCCTCCGGAAACAGCGATTTGACGGCAGCCTCGATTTTTTCCGTTCCCATTCCCAGAAGCTTGATGCGGGAGGAACCGCAGGCGGCACAGCTCGTTACCGAAGCTCTGGAAAAACCGCAGTAATGGCATTTGTATGCCTGATCTTTCTGATGAAGGGTCAGGGAAATGGAGCAGTTTTTACATCGGATCACCTCGCCACAGGACGCACATACCGGAAAACTGGCAAATCCCCTGCGGTTGAGAAACAACAGGACCTGCTCTCCTCTGGCCAGCGTCTGTTTCATCGCCTCGTGCAGTTGCGGCGTGATGAGCTTCCAAACGCCCCGCTGATCCCGGAGCCGGCGCAGATCCACGACCAGGGTTTCGGGAAGCGGCCGATCTTCGATGCGTCGCGACAGGCTCAAGCCATAAAATTTTTGGGTCAGTACATGATGATAAGACTGAATGGAAGGGGTTGCGGAACCCAGAAGGGCAACGGCACCCTCCATTTTTGCCCGGACCAGCGCGATATCCCGTGCATGGTAGTGAAGGCCGCTGTCCTGTTTGTATGAGGTATCATGTTCCTCATCCACCACGATGAGCCCCAGACGTTCAACCGGAGCAAAAATCGCCGAACGGGTTCCAATGACAATGGGGGTGAGACGGCGCAGTATGCGCTCCCACTGATCAAATCGCTCGCCTGCGGAAAGTCCGCTGTGAAGAACCGCCACACATTCCCCGAAACGGGCCCGAAAACAGCGCTCAATCTGTGAAATCAGCGCAATTTCAGGAACCAGAACCAGAACCGATCGGTTTTTTTGAATCATCCGGTCCGAAAGCTGCAGGTACACCTCCGTTTTTCCGCTACCGGTGACCCCTTTCAGCAAAAACGGCTTGTACCCTTTGCCCATAGCCAGTTCCACTGCGGAAACAACGTCCTGCTGCTCCGTCGTCAATTCCGGCGGATGATCCGGCTGAACGGTTTCACCAAAAGGATCCCGATACAGGGTTTGGGTGCAAACGTTAATCCATCCGGCCTCTTTCATCGCGGGAAGTTTCCGGGATGCGGACGGGATTTTCCGGTTCAGTTCCCGAACCGGCATGCCGCCATAAGACCGGATGGTCTCCAGAATGCGTTTCTGTGAACGCGAGAGGACCGCCATTTCGATTTCGCCGGACGGGAATACGTACAGTTCCTGCCGTCGCCGGGTGGTCTCGACTTTCACCTGGCGAACCTTTTCAATCCATCCGTTTTTTTCCATGGACAGCAGCAGCGAGGGAGGAATACGGGTTCCGGCAGACCCCGTCAAGTCCTTGCAGGTTCTGGGTTTGTCTTCAAGAAGCCGAAGCACCGCCTGTTGCAGCGCTGGCAGGG
Organism: uncultured Desulfobacteraceae bacterium; assembly: GCA_903909505.1. Taxonomy (GTDB): domain Bacteria; phylum Desulfobacterota; class Desulfobacteria; order Desulfobacterales; family Desulfatirhabdiaceae; genus RAAP-1. The sequence goes on along the minus strand of CAIVVZ010000577.1, from coordinate 9,523 downwards.
AGGCATCCGTCGCATGGAGTCTGCCGGTCGGCGTCAGCGTATAGCAGGTCACATCCTTTCGGATTAATCCGGCGGGAAGGGCGGACTGAATCACCAGGCCCAAAGGGTAGAGATAATAATCGGAAATCCATTCAAAAAACGGAATCATGGAAACCGGAAACAGCGGGGATTCATCCAGGATATCCAGGATGAATTTAACCGAATCCACATCCATTCCCGCTTCCGCGCTTTCGCCGAGAATATACCCGGTAATTCTGCGCTGGCCGAAAGGCACCAGAACGCGCATCCCCGGAGCAGCCAGAAAGGACAGGTGTTCCGGAATTCTGTATGTAAATGTTGCGGCAACGGGAAGCGCAACGGCAATTCTGACATATGCCGGAAGTGTCATGGAGACGCGTCAGTATGGGGATGTGGGGAGGATGGGCGTGTGCGAGGGGGCAGGAAACCAAACAGGAATTGGCTCATCTTATTCCTGAAGGAGTTTGATCCGGTATTGATTCACGCGGTTCCCGTCCATTTCCTGAACGATAACCAGAAAATTGCCAATGGGGATTTCTTCATTCACCTTGGGAATTCTGCCGGTTTGATCCAGAACATACCCGGAAAACGTGTCAAATTCCTTGGAATCCGGAATGTTCATGGGAATAAGTTCATTCACCGCATCAATATCGGATTTTCCCGGCACAATCCATTCGTTGTTCTGTACCTTGATAATCCGGGGCTCTTCCATATCGGTTTCGTCGCTAATTTCGCCCACGAGTTCCTCCAGAACATCTTCCAGGGTTATCAGGCCGGAAACCCCGCCATGTTCATCCACAACAATGGCGATGTGATTTTTTCGTTTTTTGAACTGGCGCAGCAGCGAATCCAGTTTTTTGTTTTCCGGAACAAAATAAGGCGGGCGCATGATGTTTCGAATGTCGACGGGCTGACACGGAATGGATTGGTGAACGAAAATATCCTTGATGTTGACGATGCCGATGACGTGATCGATATCGGTTTCAGTAACCGGAATCCGGGTAAATCCAGAACTGGCAACGGCCTGAAGGTCCAGGGGCTGCCCGGCTTCCACGACAAACATGTCTGCCCGGGGGGTCATGATTTCAGATGCATTGGTGTCGTCGAATTCAAAGATATTGTGGATCAGCTCCCGCTCTTCTTCCTTGATTTCCCCTTCTTCCTCGACGACCTCGACAATGGTCATCAGCTCTTCTTCGGTGACAATGGATGTTTTTTGAACTTTTCCGGTCAGCAGCGGGATGAAGTTCAAAAATGCTGAAATGGGAAAGAACAAGATGGAAAACCAGTAAACCGGATAAACCGTCAATCTGGCAATGGCCACATTGTTTCGGGTGGCCAGCGACTTGGGAAACACCTCGCCGAAGACCAGAATAAGCAAAGTCATGATTCCGGTGGCAAGACCCAGGGCATAATCGGGAAAGGCGTTCAAGGCGACCGACGTGGCAAGGGCGGAAGCCCCGATATTGGCCACATTGTTTCCAATAAGAAGTGTGGTCAATAAACGGTGAGGGTTTTCCTTCATCTGATGAATCAGCACGTAGGGTTTCAGGTTATCTTTGGCCAGATGTCTTGCCTTGGTACGGCTGATGGAAAAAAAGGCGGTTTCGGCAGCAGAAAAAAAGGCGGAAAAACACAGCAGAAAACTCAATATGATGATATCAAAAAACATAGACGAACAGGTTGTCCTTTGGGTCGGTTAAAACCGATCCCGGAAGGCATGGACATTATTTCGAGTGGCACTCCACACACCCCGTGGGGCCGGTTTTCATGAGCATAGCTTTCAGATTTTATTACCATGATCATTGAGGGGAATCAAACAGAAATCTTAATTATCCGATGGATAGGCTGAAAAGCAGAAACACCGGGGGTCAGCAAATCATCATGGATTGGATGAATTCGGGCCGCATGCGGGCAACCCAAAGGGTACTGACATCGCCGGACGATATCACCTCGACAGCCATCTGCGTATTTTCCGGTGCCTTGCTGTAGCCGGCACAGATGGATGCCGCCTGCTGGATCTCGTCGTTTCCCGCCCCCAAAGGAATCAGCACGACAGGACCGGGGATCTGCTTTGTTTTTATAACCATGTCCCGTGACGGATCAACGTGGTCAAGGATGGCGGTATTGTCCTGAAGCGTCCGGCCCACAATGATTTTCACCTGCGTGTTCAGTCGGATATGCCGGCCATATTTGAGCAGGTGAAGCGCGTTTTCCGTGCAGTCCGCATGGTGGTCAAAAAGGTCTTTCAGGCGGCTGCTATAAACCGTTTCCGTCAGAAGACATCCGCCCGCGGGCGCCGGATAATCGGCAATCCCCCACTCCCGGGCAAGCTGGATCTGCGGTTTCCGGGATCTGCCGGAAAGCCCCATCATAAGTTTGCGGTCCACAAGCCCTTTTTTTTCCGGAAGGGTTTCTTCCAGGAGCTTTGCACTCAACGGCCGAACAATCACCTCCCGGCATCCGGAATGCTTTTCAACATAGTGAAGCGATGAGCGGGTTTGTGACATGGGACGCTGTCCCAGCACTTCACCGCTGAAAAGAAAATCCATCTGCCTGTCTTTCATCTCTTCGCCGGCCAGGCGAAACATGAGGGCATGACAGTCCATGCAGGGATTCATGTGTTTGCCATAACCGCAAGGGGGATCGCGGAGCATTTCCAGATATGTCCGGGTAATGTTTCGAACAATCAGCGGAATCCGGAGCCGGGCAGCGGCCCGGCGGGCTTTCTCCGACGAGAAAAACGGAGTTTCAAAACTGATCCACTCAACGGAAATCCCTTGATTTCTCAGAACGATTGCCGAGAGAATGCTGTCAAGTCCGCCTGAACACAGCCCCAATGCCCGGACTTTATTTTCATGGTTATTCATGGTATGGTTTCAAATATATTTACTTTTTGCGAGTTAATCGATCATGATACTAAAAGAAAAAGCCGGTAAAATTCGTCAGATACTAAGTACCGCCTATCCCGATGTCAAGACACAACTGGATTATAAGAATCCGTTTCAGCTTCTGATAGCCACCATATTGTCGGCCCAGTGCACGGACAGACAGGTTAACCGGGTGACGCCGGCTTTGTTTCTCCAGCTTTCCAGCCCTCGGGATTTTGCCGAAGCCGATATCGAGACCATCGAAAAACTGATTCGCCCGACCGGCTTTTATCACAACAAGGCCAGAAATATTCGGCTCTGTTCCGAAATGCTGGTCAACCGGTTTCACGGCAGGGTACCCGATACGCTGGAGGAACTCATTCAACTGGCCGGCGTGGGACGAAAAACAGCCAATGTGGTTCTGGGTGCGGCTTTTGGAAAACCCGGAATTGTGGTGGACACGCATGTGGCCCGGATATCCGGACGCCTTGGGCTTACCCGGAGCCAGACCCCGGAAAAAATCGAGCTGGATCTGATGGCGCTCATTCCCCAAAAATCGTGGAATGCGTTTTGTCTGCGCTTGATTTATTTTGGCAGAGAGATTTGCAAGGCCAGAAAGCCCGGGTGCCCGTCATGCCCGCTCCTGCATCTGTGCCCATTTGTCGCCAAAAGCTCCGGTGCCTGAAAAAACGAGATGATTCGGCAAAAAGGAGGAAATGATGGACGTAAAACAAATTGCATCACGACTCGGGCTGGAAGAAGACGATATTTATGATGTGCTGGAGCTCTTTATCCAGACAACGCCTTCTGATCTCATGAAAATGACTACCGGATTAAACAAACAGGATACGGTTCAGGTGGGAGAGGCAGCTCACTCCCTGAAAGGGTCTACTGGCACCCTGGGGTTCATTGGTATTTCCAATCATGCGCAACTCATCATGAAGCTGTCCCGTGAAAAAAAAATTGAAGATTTGACCCAGACCGTTCCGCCCTTTCTGAACCAAATGAAGGACTTGCTTTTGGAACTTAATGAAGTCCTTAAAAACAGATGAAGTCACCTCTGATGTCCTGCTTGGAACTCCTTGATCTATTGATTGTAAAAGGGTATAGAAAATTGTGTCATAAATAGTCACACTATCTGACAAGACCCTTTGCAACTCGACTCGTAACGAGGCAAGCACTCCATGAGCATACCGACAGAAAATACACCCAAAGCCCCGGTCAGACGTAAAAAGCTGGGAGAACTGTTGCTTCAGGCAAATCTAATCGATCAGAAAACGTTGGATAATGCCCTGGAAATCCAGAAAACCCAAAAGAAGAAAATAGGTCAAATCCTCATGGATATGGGGGATATCGATGATGAAATGATCGCAAAGGCACTGGCCAGCCAGCTTAAAATTCCGTTTCTTCGGCTGAATAATATACAAATACCGAAGGAAGTGCTTGATCTTGTGCCTCAGGAAATGGCAGAAAATTACCTGCTGCTTCCGGTCAAGGTGGTCAAGAAGCAACTTGTCATTGCAATGGCCAATCCTCTGGAATTTTATGCCCTGGACGATCTGCGGTTTATCAGCCAGATGAGCATTTTCGTGACGGTTGCCCCCCAGAGCAACATCCTGTCCGCCATCCAAAAATTCTATCCCATACAAAGCCTTAACAGGGACCTGGGACCGGATACCGTGTTTAGCGAAGCCATTGAGATTGTCGGGCAGACCAAGGAAAAAGAACACAATGTTCAGGATCTGCTTAATTTAACCGAACTGCCGCCGGTGGTGCGCTTTACCAATACCGTCCTTGCGGATGCCATCAAAATGAAAGCCAGCGACATTCACATTGAACCCCAGAAAGGTAACGTGGTCATCCGTTACCGGATTGACGGCATCATGCGGGAAATCATGCAGATCGACAAACAAATTCATCTGTCGCTGGTATCCCGAATCAAGATCATTTCCAACATGGATATTTCAATTCGCCGTAAACCCCAGGATGGAAGAGCCCAGGTTAAGGTGGGCGATTCCCGTTTTGATCTTCGGATTTCCACCCTTCCGGCGTCCTATGGGGAAAAAGTGACCATCCGTATTTTGAATCCCAATGCCGGAGGCATGGGAGTTGAGGAGTTGGGGTTTTCCGAAAATGATCTTCGGCATTTTACCGAGGCCATCGTCAGACCCCAAGGAATCATTCTGGTAACGGGCCCAACGGGCAGCGGCAAATCCTCGACATTATACACGGCACTGAAACGTCTGAATTCTTCCAAAGTCAACATCGTCACGGTTGAAGATCCCGTGGAGTTTGACATTGTCGGAATCAATCAGGTACAGATCAATCCCAAGGCAGGGGTCACTTTTGCGGATGGTCTCAGATCCATCTTGAGACAAGACCCGGACATCGTCATGGTGGGCGAAATCCGGGACAGCGAAACCGCAAAAATTGCGTTTCAGGCAGCTCAGACCGGACATCTCGTACTTTCCACGCTTCACACCAACGATGCGCCCTCAGCAATCACCCGACTTTTGGACATGGGCGTTGATTCCTTTGTCATCGCAGATTCCCTGCTCGCCGTGATTGGACAACGCCTGGTCCGGGGGATTTGTAAAAAATGCAAAATCCCCGACCCGTTGACCCCTCAGATTTTTGAGCAACTGGAGCCCATTATCAACCCGGACCGCACCAAGAAATTCTGGAAGGGCGCCGGCTGCGAAGCCTGTCAGTATTCCGGCTACATGGGAAGACTGGGAATATTTGAGCTCTTGATGATCACCCCGGCCATAAAGGAAATCCTTTCAAAGAATGTTGCCGCTGTAACCATCAAGAAAGCCGCGGATAAAGAAGGATTTACAACGCTGAGCATGGATGGAATTGACAAAGCCTTTAAGGGCCTGACCACGATTGAGGAAGTCTTTCGCGTGGCCCCCCCGGAGTATGATGATGCTGCCCAGGAATCTTTAGACAAGGCAGTGGAAAGCCGTGGGCCTGTTTCCGTCTCAATTGAGCACAAAGCTCACGAACCGGAGCCGGAGCCGTCACTATCGCCATCTATTAGCAGCATTTGTCCGGAAAAAATCCTGATCGTGGATGACAACCAGGTTATATTAAAAATTCTCAGAAACATCCTTGAATCCCAGAATTATCTGATCGTGTCCGCCAACAACGGCATTGAGGCATTGAAAATCGCCGTTCAGGAAAAACCGAATCTCATTATCACCGATTACATGATGCCGGAAATGGATGGCATGGCACTGATCAACAAACTCAAGTCTCAACTGACCACCCGCTTTATTCCCGTAATCATGCTGACTCAAAAGGATGAAGTGGATGCGGAAGTTGCGGTTATAAACGCCGGGGCGGATGATTATCTGACCAAACCGGTCAACCCCAAACGGCTCATCGTCCGAATCAACCGGCTGTTGAACCGGCCATTCGTTGTTGAGGCGGAATAAACGTTACAGCTTACCTTTGCGGATGATGGCAACCAGAAGCCATATTCCCATCAGGGCAGCCGCAATAAAGCCGATGAAACCGATAAAGGATATGCCGTAAACCAGCGGCGGGGTTTCGGAAATGACGATGAGGGCGGAGCCGATAATCAGCGCCGCAATGATGATGGAAAAGGCAATCCGGTTGCTGATCTGATCCTGGGTGGCAAGCAGGGTATTCAGGCCCGTCTGTTCAATTTTGACCGTCAGCTTCTGCTGGCGGATCAACCGGCTGATCTCCAGAATGTCCTGAGGAAACTGGCCCAGAAAATCCATGAACTGGGAAGCCATCTGCAGCGCATCCCCGGCAATACGGTCCGGATGCAGGCGGGCGAGTTTGACCTTTCGAATATAGGGTGCCGCGTAAGAAACCATGTCAAATTTCGGGTCCAGCACCAGTGCAATCCCTTCCACCGTTCCCAGGGCTTTTAACATGAGAAAGATGTTCGCCGGAATTCTCAGGCCATGAACCGCGGAAATCTCCAGAAGGTGTTGAAGCAGCCTGCCGATTTTGATGTCCCTGAGGGGTTTGTAGAGATGCCGCCCCATGAATTCCGAAACATCTTTTTCAAACGCTCTCAGGTCGGGCTCCTTGTCCCATTCGGTAATCCTCAGAAGCACCTGCACGGCCCGGGATGAATGATGGTGAACAATGCTGTCCACCAGTTCCACAAAATCTTCACGGGTTCTTTGGTCCACGGTCCCGACCATTCCGAAATCCAGCAGACAGATCACATTCCCCGGAAGCGCATAGATGTTGCCTGGATGGGGGTCGGCATGAAAAAAACCATATTGAAAAATCTGTTTCAGGCAGACATCCGCCCCCCTTACGGTCAAAAGCCCGCGATCCAGGCCCGCCTTTTCAATGGCCTCGACATGGGTGATCTTGATGCCTTCAACCATCTCCATGGTCAGCACCGCCGGGCTGGATTTATCGCGAAACACTTTGGGAATATACACCGCCGGATCATTCAGAAACATGGCGGCGATTCGCTCCATGCTGGCCGCTTCGATCGTAAAATCGATTTCGTTTTCCAGCACCTTGGTGAACTCTTCCACGATGCGAACGGGCCGATGCAGCGCAAATTCTTCGATATGGCGCTCCATGAGCGTGGCCAGGTGAAGCATGATTTCCAGATCCACCTCGATAATCCGCTTGATCCCCGGACGCTGAACCTTGACCGCCAGGATTTCACCCTCTCCGGATCCGGCCCGGTAAACCTGAGCAATGGATGCGGAAGCCACCGGCGTTTTTTCCAGAAATTCAAACAGCGTATCAAAGGGAACGCCGAATTCGGATAGAATGATTTTTTCGGTTTCATCGAAACTGAACGGCGGCACATTGTCCTGAAGCTGGGTGAGCTCTGTGATGAATTCCGCCGGAATCAGATCCGGCCGGGTGGAAAGCACCTGCCCCAGCTTGATATACGTTGGCCCCAGTTCTTCAATGGCCATTCGAATTCTTTCGGCCCGTGAGAGTTTTTCGATGCGATCTCCCCGGTTTTTCGAAATCATCTGCAGGCCGATATCCAGATACTGATCGATCTTCAGAAGCTCGATGATTTCGCCGAACCCGTAGCTGAACAGGATACCCAGGATCTGGCGATACCGGTTCAAGTTTCGGTAGGTTCTGCCCAGAACGCCGATTTTTCGAATGCTCAGCATGAATGAAGCCCCCGCGTCAATGCATCGCTCACCATCTCATCAGCACGGCCCCGTAAGTGAGACCGGCGCCGAAAGCATCCAGAAGCACGGTCTGGCCTTTTTGAATGCGGCCATCCCGGACCGCCTCATCCAGCATGGTGGGCACGGTCGCGGATGATGTGTTTCCGTATCGATCCACATTGACCAGAACTTTTTCCATGGGCAGATCCAGCCGCTTTGCCACGGCTTCGATGATGCGGAAATTGGCCTGATGGGGAATAAACCAGTCCAGCGTGTCAACCGTCATCTGATTTTTTTTCAATGCCTTTACTGCAAAACTGCTCAAGGTTCTGACGGCGACCTTAAAAATTTCCGAGCCCTTCATGTGGATCTTATTCAGGTTTTTAGAAATAATCTCCGGCGTCACCGGCTGGGCCGAGCCGCCGGCGGGAACATGAAGCATCTCCCAGAGGGTACCGTCGGACAGCAGGTGGGTGGAAAGGATACGATGGGGCGATGTCTCCTGCGTTCTCTCGACAATAGCGGCCCCTGCCCCGTCACCAAACAAAATGCAGGAGGAGCGATCTTCCCAGTTGATGATGGAGCTCAGGACTTCGGCGCCGACCACCAAACAGGTTTTGACCTGTCCGGTACGGATGAACTGATCGGCAATGCTCAGTCCATAAATGAATCCCGAACAGGCGGCATTGATATCCATCCCCCAGGCTTTGGCAGCCCCCAGCTTATGCTGAAGCCAGCAGGCAGTCGATGGGATGATGGTATCCGGCGAACAGGTGGCATAGATGATCTGTTCGATGTCGAGAGGGGTTTTTCCGGCCATCTTCAAGGCGTTTAACGCTGCCGCAAGGCCAAGGGACGAGTTGTGTTCTTCTGGATTTCCCGGCATTGATATGCGTCTTTCGGCAATGCCGGTCCGTTCCCGTATCCAGGCATCGTTGGTTTCGATTCCGGATTGCGCCAGTTTCCGGGAAATATCCGTGTTTGAGACCCGGTTTTGGGGAAAGGCCGAGCCTGTTCCGGTAATTTTAGCTGCATATTCCAAAGGGATTCTTATCTCCTGTTGTTAATAACCGCATAAATTGAAGGCTGATGCCTGAATCCTTCAGCCTTCAGTCTTTGGCCTGTCTACCTATTTTATAGTAGGCCAAATGAATTCAGGTGTCAATTCCGATCCCGCCTGGCATACAAAAGGCATTGACATCTTCGCCTTCGACCAGATATAAAAATTACACTTATACCCATCCAGTTCACGCTGCATGCGCATTGACTCAGGGCAATGTGGAAGGCCCCCGAACTTGTTACCGCCTGAATAAGGATGTGCTGGAACAATTCCGGCAGATAGCCGATAAACTGAGTCTGTAATATTTTTGTAATCGTCACGTTAAGGACAGGAGAAATGAAAATTACCGATCCCTGCGCCTGTGGGCCGGACAGCGTCAGATCACCCTGCTGCAAACCGACAACACCGGACGTATTTGAAAAAAAAAGTCCGTT
>CAIVVZ010000576.1 GCA_903909505.1 uncultured Desulfobacteraceae bacterium | reverse complement strand
GTCATCAAGACATTATGCTGCGTGGGAATGATCAGATGGTTGCACATATTGGGGAACATACTGTGTATACGTTTTTCGATCAGATCCAGCGGGATGAATTCGGGATGCCAGTGAACGGCCAGAACAGTCTTTTGCCGGGGATAGATGCCGGAAGGCACCAGAATCCGGTCTGTTTGTTCCGGGGACAAACGGGTCGAGGTTATTTTTACAAAATATTTTTCATCATTTTCCGTAATTTCCTCGGAAAATTTTTCCGGATACAGCGGAATGCATTCCGGTTTGGATTTCAATAATTCCATTGCATGGGTACGGTCAGTCTTCATCGTGATGACAAGCCTTTTTCATCGCGGTGATTTCAGCGAATTTTGCCTGGCAGCTCTGAATATCGACTTGATGGAACGCTTCCCGAAACTCGCTGACAAGTTCAAGAAAGGCCGGATACATGGCGTCGCCATAGCCGGGGTAGGTGGTCATCAGCTCGGCATTTTCGCAGAACAGCTCCATTTCCATGTTCGAAGGAATGCTTCCATTTTTAAGGCGGTCACCGATTATTTTAAACGTTTTTTTCATGCGTTTTTTCAGCACGCTGTAATCGGGCTTGTCGACAGCAGGGTCAGCAGCCGCAACCCGATCCACCAGAATGTCAGGCATGTCTTCGTATTTTATCTTGCATTTGAGATAAGGCTGCCCCAATTTCTTTTTGATGCTGATTTTCAGTTTTTTCAGTCTTGCAAAATCAATGGAATAGGTTTCGGACTTAACCTGGTTGTTGGATATTCCGTCAATGACGTGTTGAAGCAGCTTTATGGAATTGTCTCCATAAACAGTGAACTTATCCTTGCTCTCTTTTTGTTTCATACTGAACCTCCTGGTAAAATTCAATCGAATTTCATTCCAAAGATGTCTTTTCGCATGAAAAATGGGGACGGCGAATGCTTTCAGCCATGATGAGGGTAAGATGACATCTATATTGACAGAGAATTGTTAGAAAATTGTTAGTCGGGTATTAATATTTTATGAGGAATCGGTCCCAATTTGCTATGTATGACGCCCGTGTTTCCGCTATTTTTAAGGTAACAGTAAGGAATTGGGTCTTCCCGTCATTCCGGCGAAAGCCGGAATCCAGTATTTATAAATGAAATGGACTCCGGCCTCTTCCCGGTTCCGATCCGGAATTCGCCGGAGCGGCAATGGTTGGGACTTTTTACAGGCTCATCAATTTTTATGTCGGCCTGAAAAAACGGTTTTTGGATAAGGTGGGTTCACACTGAATTTCCCGTGTTACCATTTGCGGTACAGGAGATCGTCTTTTCCGGTCTGTTCTTCACACGGAATTTCCTCCTCCAGGCATGGCTCTTCGCCGGAAATTCGAAATTCGTCTTCTTTCTGTTCCAAAAGAATTTCTTCCTTCCAGCTTAACTGAATTTCAATTTTCTGTTTTCCTTTTTTTTCAGTCGCCTCCAGTTCCAGTTCGATTTGTCCAACCGGTTTCAGAGTGACAAAGGAACTCCCTTTCTGGATAACCACTTTGCCTTCCCGGAAACTGTTTACCATATCGGAAAGCATATCGGCAACCGCATCTGCCTCCATTTTACATTTGATAGTCACTTCGTTTTTTTTCATTTCATCTCTTTTCTGTTATTGGTTAATTTTTTTGCAATTGCGGGTCTTCTTCAGTAACGACCGGTTTATCGAGGTCTTTTGAATCAGACAAAGCAACATCAGCCGTTTTTTTCTGAAGGGACAGAAGAAAGCTGCCATGTTTCTTTTTTTCTTCTTTAATTCGCTTCTCGGCTTTTTGTAGGAATTTTTCGAGAGCCTTATTGATTGTGGTTTCAATATCCAGCCGCTTCCCCATGCTTCGCGCTTCTTCCTTTGCCAGCAAAAGACGGTCGGCCAGATCGCCCCGGATATTGAAAATCATGCGCTTGGTTTCAGCCTCTTCTTTGAAAATAGCCATTCCATCTCCTTTGTTGAAAAATGATATCATATCCGTACAATTAATGTACATATATTTATCATAAAAATTTGTAAATAGATATTTTAGTTAATATTTATGTTGAACATTGGAGTTTGTCGTGATATTTATCTTTATAAAAATTGATTGATATTTTAATCAAAACGGAGGCGAATCATGGCTGACCTGATGCAAAAAACCAAAAAAGAACTTGTCATCATGCTCCAGGACAAGGAATCGGCGATACAATCGCTGCAGAATGAGCAACTTGTCGTCCTCCGGTCGGATTACGAAAGCGTTCAGGATCAAATGGAACAACTCAGAATCGTGAACAAGGCGATCAGTGGACAGAATGAAGAACTGTCCGTTGAGAAAAATCAAGCCTTTCTGGAGCAGCAGCGACTGCAAGACGAATTGGCAAAAGCGCATTCTGAAAATCATCAGCTTCAGCATGAAGTCAATCGCATCAAGGAAGCAGCCGAAATATCGGCGCTTCAATATGACTCCCTGAAAAAGGAATATGAGGCATTCGAACAGCGAACAAGGGAAAGTTCGCACAAATCCGATACCGCATACGAACTGTTCAAGAGCTTCGTTGAAACCGACAGTCGCAAAACCCTCC
>CAIVVZ010000575.1 GCA_903909505.1 uncultured Desulfobacteraceae bacterium | reverse complement strand
ACTATATGATATTACAACATAAAAGTCTAGATAGAAATAATGAACTATATCAGTAGGTTATAAATAATGCGATCACCATGTACGAAAAAGTGATGTTGAAGTAACTAACCCCCAAATCCGTTATAATCAGAATATGTCCAGGAGGGTGTCAAGCGTTTTTCAAGAATGATTGTACGTAACATTCCGTTATTAAATCTTATTATCGATACACTGCCAATCAGCGGGGCTCTTTTTCCATATCGCAACCGTTGAACTGTTTGCCGCAGCCCCCGCAGACCAGATCACAAGGGTCGGGACTGCGGCCACGCCGTGGTTTAAGCAGAGCCCGGCATTCCGGGCACCTGAGTTCAGGAGTTTGGGTGGGAGTTTTATTTTCATCGTTCATCGTCTTTTTCCTTATTATTTTATTCCTGTAATCATCGTGTGATATATTCCCCAATCAGATCCGGATTTTCTAGCCCAACCATATCCCATGACTGTTGCTTGTGAATCCATAATACACGCACAGTGTGCCGGACTATTAATCCATCCTTCAACGACTGAACTTACTGTTGAATATCCAGCTCCAATATTCTCCCCAAGAGGGGTTCCAGTAAATCCCGCCTTACTAACTCTATCCCATGGCGTAGATCCATCTAAACCTGTATGCGAAAAATAATTATTTATTGCCATATCTGCTGAGTGCCCGATGGAGGCATCGGCCAATTGTTGATCCCAAACTACGGGAGATTTACCTCCAGATGAACACGGGGCACCATTGGCTCTGTAATTGTTAATTGCAGATAAAAACGCATCGGCATCAAAACCATAAGCATCTACATTTAGATTAAGATTATGTTGTTCTAATGATTGCAAATACCAATATCCATTGGCATTATACTTAAGCACCGCGGTGCTATTCATCATAGCCCCATGATATATAAAATCAGGCAAGGTGATTGTTAAATCATCAGAAACGATGGGTGTATTGTCCGCGAAACAAAATGGAGCAAAAACTAAACATAACCATACAATAAACAATTTTTTCATAATAACACTCCGTGTAGATTGATCCGCATAAGATGCGGTGTTCTGATTTCCTCTCCGTTTAACACGCCATGGGATTTATTGCCAAAATTAAACTCAATAAACAGGTATGATGCTAAATTCCAATTTTCCCTCCCCTTCCCTTTGTTTCCACGCTGGCTGAAGATCGGGATCAAGATACCAAACAGGGCCGCCAGAAAGAAAGGGCCGGTACTTTGTCCGGCAGCAATCAGGTCTGTCTTTCTTTTAACCGGGTTTCTTCAACAATGGTTTGTCCTGGCCGAGAGCGAAAATTCATCTTTTGTACGCTATACACGTTTCCTGGTCAGGTCAAGCATTATGAGTTGGGCAGCAAAATATTGGACTTCCATGCTGGACTATTGCATTTTTTTTATACGTAATGGCATTAATTACGGCGCCTTGCGGGTCCTGAATCACGCAAAATCGTCCGACGTTTGGAATATCCGTGGGCGGCACCAATAGCTTGGCGCCAAGCTGTTCCGCGGTTTTCGCCGTCACATCAACGTCATCGACGGTGACGGTAGAATGACAGCAATAAAAGGGATGGAAGTTCCCTTATCCGTTTGATCGTTCATAATAATTCCAGGGAAGAAATGATTTTTATCCCGCTGCTTTTCATAAGCCGAATCGCCTTTTCGATATTCCGCTCCGGAATATCGACGCCGCAACATGCGTCGATCACTACGCAAGTTTCGAAACCGAACGAGATTGCATCCATTGCGGAATAGAACACGCAGTAATCCGTTGCAAGGCCGCTCAGAAAAATTCTTGTGATTTCAAGGCTTCGCAGAAAGCCATCTAACCCTGTCGGGGTTTTTTTATCATTTTCCAGAAAAACGGAGTAGGAATCAAGGGCTGGGTTCATTCCCTTGTGCAGAATGAGCTTAAAACGATCCGTTTCGAGGTCCGGATGAAAAGCGGCGCCCATCGACCCCGATACACAATGGGGCGGCCACAAGACCTGCGAAATACCGTTTATGTCAATGACGTCATAAACATTTTTCCCGGGATGGGTTACGGCGAACGAAACATGATTGGAAGGATGCCAATCCCGGGTGGCGATGATCGTATCGAATATGGGCTGAATTTGATTGATGACCGGTATGACATTGTCTCCCGCTTGAATGGCGAGGGCGCCTCCGGGGCAGAAATCGTTCTGCACATCCACAACCAGCAGCGCGTTTTTCTTATTTATCATGGTGTTTTCCTCTTCAATTTACGTGAAAATGCTTCCCCTCCTTTTCCAAAGGGGAACGTTATCATTTTCATAATATTTCATGCGTGATTATTCAAATAAATAATTTGAAACATGCCATGGGGTTGTCAAGGAGTGGTCGATCAACGCATTTTCTCATGGTGGACAGAAAAGCGCAACTGATGACCATAGTATGAAATGAATGGAAGGCGCCGATATCCCTGTCTCGGAAACGGGTCTTTTGCCTTTGTTTATTGACAAAAAAAAACCGTGAAATATGTTTTATATAGAATTCATCAGTTTTTGACTGACATCAAATTAAAAGAGAAAAGCACCCTTTGGAGATAACTGACCCCCCATGAATACCCAACCCCAAAACGGCACACTGGCATCATTGACCTTTGACAATCGTTTCACCCGTGAGCTGCCGGCTGATCCGGAGACCCTCAACCGGCGTCGCCAGGTGACGGGATCTTGCTATTCCCGGGTGAATCCGGTCCGGGTTGCGGCTCCCCGGCTGGTAGCCTACTCTAAAGAAGCGGCGGCTCTGCTTGACCTTTTACCTGAAGCCTGCGAATCCCGGGAATTTGTTCAGGTGTTTTCCGGCAATGACCTGCTTGCGGGCATGGACCCCTATGCCATGTGCTACGGCGGTCATCAGTTCGGCAATTGGGCCGGACAACTTGGCGATGGGCGCGCGATCAATCTTGGCGAAATCATCAATCAGCGCTCGGAGCGATGGGCCCTGCAACTCAAGGGCGCGGGCCCCACGCCTTATGCCCGTACGGCGGACGGCCTGGCGGTACTACGTTCATCCGTGCGGGAGTTTTTGTGCAGCGAGGCCATGTTTCATCTGGGGGTGCCCACCACCCGCGCGTTAAGCCTGATTTTAACCGGCGATCCCGTCGAACGGGACATGTTTTACGATGGCCATCCCAAGGAAGAACCGGGCGCAGTGGTGTGCCGCGTCGCGCCATCCTTCACCCGTTTCGGCAATTTCGAGATATTTGCTTCCCGAGGCGATATCAAGGTTTTGAAACAACTGCTGGATTACACCGTCCGTATTGATTTTCCCCATCTTGGCGAACCCTCACCGGCTGTCTATATCCGGTGGTTCGAGGAGGTGTGCCGCCGAACCGCCGATTTGATCGTAGAGTGGATGCGCGTCGGTTTTGTTCACGGCGTGATGAATACGGACAATATGTCCATTCTCGGTCTCACCATAGATTACGGCCCCTATGGGTGGCTGGACAATTACGATCCCAACTGGACGCCTAACACCACCGATGCGGCCGGCCGGCGCTATCGTTTCGGCCATCAGCCGCAAATCGCCCATTGGAACCTCGCGCAACTGGCCAATGCCATTTATCCGCTGATCGAAGATGCCAAGCCCCTGCAGCAGGCGGTGGACCTTTATGTGGAACGCTATCTGCAGGGATGGAAAACCATGATGGCCCGCAAGCTGGGCTTATACGCTTTTGAACCCCATACGGATGATGCGTTGATCGGAGAGCTTCTCTCCATTCTACCGTCAATCGAGACGGACATGACGATTTTTTACCGCAGACTTGCCGACCTGGACATATCCGTCGAACCGTTGGCCGATATCAGCGATGATGCCATCTTGGCCCCGTTGATGGAAGCTTATTACGTTCCCGCGCAGATCACCGGGGAGTACAAGGCGGCGATCGGCAATTGGCTTCGCGGATATATCGCCCGCTTGCGAAAGGACAATGTGGCCCCCGAAATGCGGCGCCTGCAGATGAACGCCGTGAATCCGCAATATGTCCTGCGCAACTATCTGGCGCAAGAAGCCATCGACAAAGCGGAAGCGGGGGATTTTTCCCGGATCAACGAATTGCTCGATCTGCTTCGTCACCCCTATACCAAACAACCGGGAAAAGAACCATTCGCTGAAAAACGCCCCGACTGGGCGCGCCACCGGGCAGGCTGTTCGATGTTGTCATGCAGTTCCTGAACCAAGTCTTTAATTTGTCATAAATGGCAGAGAGAAAACTGATGAAAACAATACGTTCATTTGACAGATGAAAACAATGTGCTTAATTTTTACATAAATATTAAGCAACTGGTATCATAAGACTTAATATTGGTTCGGCCAGTGCGTTTGCAGTGGGAAATGCATCCAACATGGGAGGCGGAATTATGCCACTCGTCGGATGGCAACCTCATCGAATAACGCATTGACCTCTAACCCTTAAATGAAGCAAACCACATGACAACACCAGATATCAAAGGAGGTTGACATGATGAATGTAACTGATTACTGCAAATATGTTGAGCAGGAACTGACGACGTGGAAGGCAAGGCTATATGATGCAAATCGAAAGATCGATTTATTGTCGTGTAATGTAAAAGATAAAATACTTGGCAATATGGGCGACCTGAAAATGCTTATAGCCGATATGGAAGCGCGAATTCATACACTTTCAAACGAATGTCTGACAGAGTGGAGCCCCATTAAAAAAGAGATCGATGCAGGTCATGTGGACATGAGAAGCAAATTTGAAGAAACCATGAACCTGATCGGCAATGCTTCACCTGTTTCCATTCCAGGTTGATCGAAAACAGACATTACTCGCGTCGTATGCACATACATAATGACGCGGTCATGAGTGGCAGACGCCGGCTTGCCGGTGGATGTTCGCCAATCACCCCGAAAGCAGTGGCGTCATGCACTTGCAAGCATGGCACGTGCCTTGACTGCTATTGCTTCGGGGAAGGCGCATGACTTTCGTGCAACCATGTCCATGTGAACGCCTTTCAACGTTGTACGGGCAGCAACTTCATGGGTCTCATCAAGTACCATCTCATGCGTAAAGCGCAGGCTTTTCTCTTTAAACTCGAGTAGTTTGGTTCGAACAGTGACGACATCTCCGGCATGCAACTCGTGGATATAGGAAATATGCTGATCGACGGCGGCCATGCCGCGACTATCCGTGCGAAAGTATGTGGGGGTTAGCCCGATTGCGTTGAAAAAATGCCACGTTGCCTCGTCAAATTTTTCAACATACCACATGACGTTCATATGGCCAACATGATCGCAGTGCCAGGGATAGACAGTACCACGGTAAGTGAGCAGCGCTTCGGTCATGAGAATTCCTTCAGGAAGTCAACATTAATTAGATTGATCCGCAATATTGAGAGAATAGATGTTATCTTTGTATGTATTTCAGCGTGTTAAGTCAAGAATATTATTCTGCATTCGTGATCTTGAACCAGATTCCTTTCCCCGTTATTGATAGAAATCGAATGAAACGGGTATAAAGTCAAATGCGTTCGCCCTGGATTGGATGTGCGCTTGACATTTTTCGTCAGATGTTTCATATGATATAATAAAAATATGATATT
>CAIVVZ010000574.1 GCA_903909505.1 uncultured Desulfobacteraceae bacterium | reverse complement strand
TGGCTCGGCTGCAGGCGTTGCGCCGATCAAGAAACAACTGGACGATGTGAACCTGAACCTTGCCGCCCTGTCGCCGGCCCCGGACCTGACGATTGAAGAAGACAAGGTAAAGGCCGCTGCCCCGGCTGCCCCCAAGGCAGAAGCTCCGAAGGCTGCGGATAAACCCCAGGCTGCGCCCGCCAAAGTCGAAGTCAAGGCGGCGCCGCAACCCGAAGCCAAACCTGCCGCAGCACCCGTAGTGGATACGGCTGCCATGGAAGCCAAAGCCAAGGTTGACGCTG
This sequence comes from uncultured Desulfobacteraceae bacterium, assembly GCA_903909505.1. GTDB lineage: Bacteria > Desulfobacterota > Desulfobacteria > Desulfobacterales > Desulfatirhabdiaceae > RAAP-1. The sequence goes on along the minus strand of CAIVVZ010000574.1, from coordinate 4,303 downwards.
ATGCCAAAGCCAAGGCCGATGCAGAAGCATCTGCCAAGGCAGCAGCTTCTGCAAAAGCAAAAGCAGAAGCCGACGCAAAGGCCAAAGCCGATGCAGAAGCCAGGGTGAAGGCAGAGGCTGAAGCCAAAGCCAAATCCGATGCCGATGCCGCAATCGCCAAGCGTGAGGCAGAAGAAGACGCTATCCGTCAGCAGAGAGCCAAGGAGCGTGAAGCCCGCATGGCCGAACACCAGACTGCAACGGGTGAGGGCATTTCCCTGACGCCGGCTGCCGTACAAAAGACGGCTGTTGAAAAAATTCTTGAACAGTTGAATCGCATCCATCGCAGAGTCTGATAACAATAATTTCGTTCGGCAATTTTTCCATGATGCCAGGATTGCCGGAATACCCCTATAATGATGAGGAGAACCTCAAAATGGCAGAATTAAAAAAAGTAGTGGAAGCCAAAGAAGTTAAAGAAGCTAAAGCGCCCAAGCTTGCAGATCCGGTTGGCGCATCTATTGATATCGCCACCCAGGAAATGATCCGACGGGCGCAGGAACTGGGCGTTGAAACGGTTTTTGACCGGGCTGTGTCCATGAAGCCCTGTAATATCGGTATCCAGGGTACCTGCTGCAAAAACTGCGCAATGGGCCCCTGCCGACTGCCCCTGACCAAATCCGACGGAGACGGGCCGGACGAGCGCAAAGGCCTTTGCGGCGCAACCGCCAATACCATTGCCGCCCGTAACTTTGCCCGCATGGTGGCAGCCGGCGCATCGGCCCACTCGGATCATGGCCGCGGTGTCGCGGAAGTATTCATGTCCGTTGCCAAAAAAGAAACCAACGACTATAAAATCAAAGATCCGCAGAAACTGATCGCCATTGCCCCGAATTTTGACGTTGCCACAACGGTGGAAGTTGACGGCAAAACCATTGACCGCGAACTGGATGAAATCGCCCTGGAAGTGGCTGAAAAAGCCCTGAATGAATGGGGGAAATCTTCCGGCGAGTTGAGATATCTGAAAAGAGCTCCCGCACCCCTGTATGAAAGGTGGAAAAAGCTTGGCGTTCTGCCCAGAAACATCGACCGGGAAACCGTTGAAATCATGCACCGCACCCACATGGGCGTGGATCAGGATTATAAAAACCTGGTTAAACAGTGCACCCGCTGCTCCCTTGCGGACGGCTGGGGCGGGTCCATGATCGCCACCGATCTTCAGGATGTTATGTTCGGAACCCCGTTTCCGCTTCAGTCCGAGGCCAATCTGGGGATCATGAAGGAAGATCATGTCAACATCATTATTCACGGCCATGAACCCATCCTGTCCGAAATGATCGTTGCCGCATCCCAGTCCAAGGAAATGATCGACTACGCCAAGACAAAAGGCGCCAAAGGCATTCAGCTCGGCGGCATCTGCTGTACGGGAAATGAGATTCTTCAGCGTCACGGCGTTCCGCCCGCGGGCACTTTTCTGCAGCAGGAGCTGGCCATTATTACCGGGGCCTGCGACGCCATGGTCGTGGATGTCCAGTGCGTTTTCCAGAACCTGGCCAATGTTGCCAAATGCTTTCATACCAAGCTCATCACCACCCACCCCATCGCCAAGATGGAGCAGGAAAATGTCATCCACATCGAGTTTGACGAACACCATGCCATGGAAGACGCCAAACGCATCGTATCGATGGCCATCGACAACTTTACCAATCGTCGGGTCGAAGTCATGATTCCCCGCCACAAAGCCACCCAGATCGCGGGCTTTAGCGTGGAATCCATCAAATATCATCTGGGCGGAACCTTCCGCGGCGATTATTATACCTTGAACGACAACATCATCAATGGCCGGATCCGCGGTATTGCAGGCGTGGTCGGCTGTAACAACGCCAGAACCCGTCACAACGAAGCCCATATCGCCATTGTCAAGGAACTGATCAAAAATGACGTTATCGTTCTGACCACGGGCTGCAACGGCATTGCCTGCGCCATGGAAGGGCTTCTGTCTCCGGAAACCGCAGCCGTTTTCTGCGGACCGGGTCTTGCCGAAGTCTGCGAAACCGTCGGTATTCCGCCGGTCCTGCACCTTGGCTCTTGCGTGGATAACAGCCGGATCCTGCTGGCCGCCACCGAAGTGGTCAAAGCCGGCGGTCTGGGCAAGGACATCTGCGATCTGCCCGCGGCCGGAAGCGCGCCCGAATGTATGAGCGAAAAAGCCATCAGCATCGGTCAGTATTTTGTCGCCTCGGGTGTCTATACGGTGTTTGGTCTTCATCTGCCGATGAGCGGCGCGCCGGTTTTCCAGGATTACATGTTCAATGAGCTCGAAAAGGTCTACGGCGGCATGTGGGACTGCGAAGCCGATCCCATCAAACATGCCCATAAGATGATTGCGCACATCGACAAGAAGCGCAAAGCCCTCGGCATCGACAAGGCCAGGGAACGGGTGCTTATGGATATGGCCGACCGTCAGAAGCTGGAAACCGCGTAATCCGGGGACATTGGGGAAAAGCGTTTTTTAAGCATTTTCCCTCGCTACTTTTTGTTTAATCTAAATCCTCAACGAAGGAGGAATTTTTATGTCAAGACTAGTTGCATTTGCGGCCATTCAGGGCGGCTATAATATTGTCTCGAAAGTCGAAGGTAAATATAAAAAGGCACTGGCAACCTATAATGCCGACACCAAAGTCGGATTTCCCAACACGGCCTATTATCTGCCGGTCATTTATTCCCTTCTGGGCATGAAGGTCGAAACCCTGGAAGACATGAAAAAGCCGCTGGATTTTGCCCGCGGTTTGCTGCCCCCGCACGTCAAGGGCTCTCACCACCTGCCCTATCTGGGACCATTGCTGGATGCCGGTATGGCCGCGCTGCTGGCATTTGAAATCGAAGAGGCCCTTCGGTATTTGACGGATCCGGGGTTTTACTTCCATTCGGAAGACATTGATGAGGCCAGCGGCAAGATCTGGCTGGGAGCCGCCGATGACACGGTGTTCAGAAAACGCGGCGTGGAGTTTGTGGATGGTTCCGCACCCGGCTTTGCCGCCATCGTGGGCGCAGCCCCCAGCCCCGAAATCGCCAAGATGATCGTTGAAGAATATCAGAAACGAAGCCTCTATATTTTCCTTGCCGCCAACCAGAACGGCACCACCGTTGCCGAGCAGTTGATCGAAGCCGGTGTTCAGATCGGCTGGAATACCCGTATCGTTCCCTTCGGTCCGGACATTTCATCCGCCATTTTCGCTCTGGGATTCGCCAACCGCGCGGCCATGGCCTTCGGCGGGATCAAGCCCGGCGATTACAAGACCATGCTGCTCTACAACAAAAACCGTATCTTCGCTTTTGTCAACGCCCTTGGCGATGTAAATGCGGAATGGGCCGCCGCGGCTGCCGGCTGCGTCAACTGGGGTTTCCCGACCCTGGCCGACACCGATATCCCGGAAATTCTGCCGACCGGTATCTGTACCTACGAGCATGTCGTGGCCAATGTCAAACATGAAGACATGGTTCAGAAATCCGTTGAAGTCAGGGGCCTGAAGGTTACGGTTTCCAAAATTGACATCCCCTGCGCATTCGGCCCGGCATACGAGGGCGAGCGCGTCAGAGGCGCGGATCTTTACTGTCAGTGCGGCGGTGGCAAGACCCAGTGCACCGAGCTGGTCAAAATGGCGGAAATGAGTGAAATCGAAGATGGAAAAGTCATTGTTGACGGACCGGATCTGAAGGATGTGAAAGAAGGCGGCACCTTCTCTCTGGCTATTTATGTTCAGGTAGCGGGCCGGGAATTCCAGACCGATTTTGAACCCATTCTGGAACGCCAGATTCACCATCTCATCAACTATATTCAGGGGATCATGCACATCGGACAGCGGGACATTTCCTGGGTCCGGGTCAGCAAGGCCGCCGTGGATAAAGGTTTCACCCTGAAAGACATCGGCGTTGTGCTGCATGCCAAGCTGCATCAGGATTTCGGAAAGATTCTGGACAAGATTCAGGTAACGCTTTTCACAAAGAAGGATGATGTGGACAAACTCACCGCCCGTGCCCGCGCCGAATACAAGATGCGGGACGAACGCGTCGAGAAGATGACCGATGAAGCCGAGGCAATTTTTTACTCCTGTACGCTCTGCCAGTCTTTTGCACCCAACCATGTCTGCACCGTCAGTCCGGAGCGAACCGGTCTTTGCGGCGCATACAACTGGATGGACTGCAAGGCATCTTACGAAATCAATCCCACGGGTCCCAACCAGCCCATTGAAAAAGGGGAATGCCTGGACCCCGTACTGGGACAGTTCAAGGGCGTGAACGAATTCATCCTGAAAGCCTCTCG
>CAIVVZ010000573.1 GCA_903909505.1 uncultured Desulfobacteraceae bacterium | reverse complement strand
TGTTGTTAATTGATCTTGATCCCCAGGCCAACAGTACCAGCGGACTCGGATTGCAACCCACCCCAGGGGGAAGCGTTTACGAAGCCCTCCTCGGGCATGGCAAACTGGAAGATAAGGTTCTAGCCACGGCGGTTGAAAACCTGTCCATCATCCCTTCTGAAGTGGATCTGGCCGGAGCCGAGGTGGATATTGCCCGGCTGGACCGCTATCTCCACCGATTCAAAGAAGCGCTTGAACCGTTCCTGGCCACCTCCGCCTATGATGTCGTCCTGGTCGACTGCCCTCCTTCTCTCGGGATTTTGACCATGAACGCTTTGACCGCGGTTCATTCCGTGATCATTCCTTTGCAATGCGAATACTATGCACTGGAAGGACTCAGCGTCATCACCCGGTTGATCGGCCAGATACGCGACTCAGGAGCCAACCCGACCCTGGAGGTGGAAGGAATCGTCCTGACCATGTTTGATGGTAGAACGAATCTCGCCCAGCAGGTGATGGAAGAAGTACGTAAACATTTTGGAGACAAAGTCTACGAAGCGGCGATTCCACGGAATATCAGGATTAGCGAGGCGCCCAGCCATGGGAAACCAATCATTCTGTACGACGGAAAATCAAGCGGCGCTGAAGCCTACCGGGCCCTGGCAAAGGAATTTCTGAAGCGTAAAAAGGCGGAAGCTATCCCTTCGATGGAACCTGCGCCATCGCCTTCTTTTCCAGCATCCGCTCCTCTGTCTCCGCCCGCAGACGCTTAAGTTGCCCCGCCATGCTGATTTTTTTGACCGGCGACATACGGTCAACCAATAACACCCCGGCCAAGTGATCCAACTCGTGTTGAACGGCACGGGCCAATAAACCACGACAATGAAGACTGCGGACTTCGCCCTTCCAATCAACAAAGGTCACATCCACTTCAGCCGCGCGCTGAACCCCGGTGTGAATCCCAGGGAAGCTAAGGCAGCCTTCATCCCGGCGCGCGACATCACCGCTGTGGGCTGTAATTTTGGGATTGAACATAATCAGGGGCATCTGGACATCAGGATTAAGCCGAGGCCCGCCCTCCTGTTCCACATCCATTTCAACAGGGATTTCCACAACACAAACTGAAACAGCCCGTCCTACCTGTTGGGCAGCAAGCCCCACCCCATCAGCGGCATGCATGGCCTCCATCATACCTTCCACAAACCGCTTGTACTCAGGAGTTATTCTGGCAACTATTTCGGCCCGAACTCTCAGTATGGGGTCACCGAAGGTAACAATCTCAAAACTCATATCCATTCTCTTTCATCCAGACGGTAAGATGGATCTTGGCCTGATCCAGGAGTTCTTCGTCCGTAATTGCCGTAGTACGTCCGGCATCATACTGGGTCATCATCCATTCGTAGATTTTTTGAACCCCGGGATCATTTTTGGTAATAGGAGTTTTGGCCTTGCGGAAATATTTCTTTGCCCAAAGCGCAATCCCAGCCAAACCACTGACATCCGATACAGCCAGTTCAATCGGTCGATTCAATAGTTTCTCAGTATTAAAGACGTTATATATTTCCTCGTTTTTCAAAAGTCCATCAGCATGGATACCGGCACGAGTCACGTTAAAACTTCTCCCCACCAACGGCTGGTTTACCGGAAGCTGAACCTTAAGCTCATGCTCAAAGTATTCAGCAATCTCAGTGATCACGGTCGTGTCAACATGGCAATCATTACCCCGCAACTGGAGATAGTTGACCACCATAGCCTCCACAGGCGGATTTCCTGTCCGCTCTCCAATACCCAGGAGGGTCCCATTGGCCGCAGAACAGCCATACAGCCACGCTGTAACGGCGTTGGCGCTTACCAGGAAAAGATCATTGTGCCCATGCCACTCAAGCCATTCGCTCGGGAATCCTGCATAATACTGCAACCCATAAATCAAACCCGGAACCGAGCGCGGCATGGCTGCCCCGGGATACGGAACGCCCAACCCCATGGTATCGCAAATCCGGATTTTGATGACACTCTTGGATTCCTCCGCCAATTTCATCAACTCTGCGGCAAACGGAACGACAAACCCATAATAATCCGCGCGGGTAGCATCCTCAAAATGACAACGTGGAATGATCCCTACGTCCAGGGCTTCCTGAACAATCTTCAAATATTCCCGCATGGCCTCACGCCGGTTCATCTTGAGCTTCAGGTAAATGTGATAGTCCGAACAGGAGGTCAAAATCCCGGTTTCCTTCAGCCCCATTTTCTTCGCCAATTCAAGATCCTTGCGGCGGGCACGCACCCAACCCGTCACCTCAGGGAACTTATAACCAAGTTCCTGAATCTCCTCGACCGCCTGCTGATCCTTCTTGGTATAGAGAAAAAACTCAGCCTGCCTGATCAAACCCTTCGGCCCACCCAGTCTGTGCAGCATTTTATATAGATCAACAACCTGCGTAACCGTATAGGGAGGCATTGACTGCTGTCCATCGCGGAAGGAAGTATCTGTTATCCAGATATCATCAGGGACATGCATGGGACTCAACCTGTGGTTAAACCCTATCTTGGGAACTTCACCATAAGGGAAAATATCGCGAAACAGATTGGGCTCATCCGGATTGTCGAGATGAACACTATATGAGTCAGAATCAAAAGTATTAAATCCCTTATTGAATTTCAGCATAACTCATTTATCTCCCAAAAGGCCAAAAGACTAGGATACAAAACTTT
>CAIVVZ010000572.1 GCA_903909505.1 uncultured Desulfobacteraceae bacterium | reverse complement strand
TAAGGACAAACTAAACGAGCTGTATAAAGAATTCAACACGGGCAAAAACGATATTCTGTCCCTGGATCCCAATGGCGAGTTATTCGGCGCCGTGGTTCTGGCTGCGGGCTGGCGGCCCTATTTACCTGCCACAGATGAATTCGCCCACCTTGGTTACGGGGCCATTGCCGATGTGGTCACCAATCATCAGTTTGAAGAAATCGCAGCCAAGGGCAAAATTCTGCGGCCATCAGACGGCAAGGAAGCCCAGTCCGTCGTTTTTATTCAAAGCCCGGGACAGGGAGATGACAAGGACTTTGCCTATACGGGTTCCATCACCAGTCTGGTTGCGCTGAAACAGGCCAAATATGTACGGGAAGATTATCCGGACGGCAAGTCCTATATCTTCTATCAGCACATGAAAACCCCCGGACTTCAGGAGCTTTTCTACAAAAGCCTGCAGCAGGACCCCGGCATTTTCCTTACCAAGGGAGAAGTGGTCCGTGTTTCTCAAAACGGTTCCGGTCTGGTTGTTGAAGCCGACAATACCCTTTTGGGAGAAAAAATTCAGGTAAAGGCCGACATGGTGGTTCTGGGTACCGGCATGGTGCCGGCGACCGTGGATGATCCGGTGGTGAATCTGGCATACCGTCAGGGACCCGGATTCCGGGATAACGCCATTTTTAATGGATATGCCGATTCCAATTTTATCTGCTTTCCCTATGAAACCCAAAGAACCGGGGTCTATGCAGCAGGATGCATCCGCCGCGGTCTGACCATGGAAGAATCCATGGAAGATGCTGCCGGAGCGGCCTTGAAAGCCATTCAGTGCGTCGAGTCGACCAACCGCGGAGTTGCGGTTCACCCCAGGTCCGGAGACATGTCTTTTCCGGATTTCTTTTTTCAGAGATGCACCCAGTGTAAGCGATGCACCGAGGAATGTCCGTTCGGCGCGCTGGATGATGACGAAAAAGGCACGCCAAAGCCCAACCCCACCCGGTGTAGGCGCTGCGGAACCTGTATGGGTGCCTGTCCCGAGCGGATCATCGGCTTTGCGGACTACAATGTCGACAGCATCGGCGCCATGGTTAAGGCCATCGAGGTTCCCTCGACAGACGACTTTGATGATCCCCCGATGCGGATTCTGGGCCTGGTCTGTGAAAACGATGCCTACCCGGCCATCGATATTGCCGGCCTGAACCGGCTGCAGTTTTCCGCGGATGTCCGGCTGATCCCGGTTCGCTGTCTGGGATCTCTCAATGTCATCTGGATCAAGGAAGCCCTGTCCAAAGGTATGGACGGTGTCTTTGTTCTGGGCTGCAAGCACGGTGACGACTACCAGTGCCATTTTGTCAAGGGCAGTGAACTGGCCAGCATCCGCATGAAAAAGATCGGCGAGGCCCTGGCAAGCCTGGCGCTTGAAGTGGAGCGGGTCGCCCAGTTTGAAATCGCCATCGATGAATTTGATAAAGTTCCCACGATTATCAACGATTTTGTCAAACTCGTCACGGATATGGGACCGAACCCCTTGAAGGGTTTCTAAACAAACAGGCCAAAGGGCTGAGTGTGTTGAGGGCTAAAGGTGATTGAAACACTTCAGCCTTTAGCCTTCGGCCCTCAGCCTTTTATTGAAGGAGGATTTATCATGTCTGATGCGTATCTTGTTGAGCCAGATATGGGGTTTATCAAAGAAGTTACCGCGCTTGGCGGGGCCGATCTGAAAAAATGCTATCAGTGCGCCACCTGCTCCGTGGTCTGTCCTATTTCCCCGGATAATAAGCCGTTCCCCCGAAAAGAAATGATTGCAGCGTCCTGGGGCTTAAAAGACAAACTGGTCGGAAATGCCGATATCTGGCTGTGCCACAACTGTGGTGATTGTTCGACGCGTTGTCCGCGCGGCGCAAAACCCGGCGATGTGCTTTCGGCCATTCGCGCCTATGCGGTCACCGAATATGCCATTCCCAAGGCTCTGGGAAAAGCGGTGAACGATCCCAAAAAACTTCCGATGCTTTTGGGCATTCCCGCGGTGATATTTATTGTTCTTGGCCTCATCACCGGCCTGCTTCACTTTGCGCCGGGTGGAGATGAAATTGTCCACTCGCATTTTTTCTCTTCCTGGCTTGTTGACATGATCATGATTCCGGCTTTTATCTGGGCTGCGATCGTTTTTGCGCTGGGCCTCAAACGATTTCTGGCGGACATTCATGCCAATGCGATCTTGGACGGAAAGACCGATAAAAAATCGATTGATCCGCTGGAATTTGGAAAAGCATTTCTGCGCATTATTCCCACGATCCTGAAACATGACAAATTCAACGAATGCACGGAAAACCGGGAACGGTCCACCGCGCATATGATGGTACTGTTCGGATTTATCGGTCTCTTCATCGTTACAAACATCTTCTTTGTCGTTCTTTATGTATTCCAGATTCATGGGCCGTATTCCCAGTTGAACCCGGTCAAATGGCTGGCCAATATCAGCGGCGTTGCGCTGGTTATCGGCAGCGTGCTGATGATAAAAAGCCGGCTTTCCCAGAAAGATTCCGTTTCCAGCTACAAAGACTGGTCTCTGTTGGGACTTGCCCTGGGATTGGGACTGACCGGCATGCTGACGGAAATGACCCGGCTCGGGGGATTAGCAGGGGTGTCTTATGCCATGTATTTCATCCACCTGATCTTCGTGTTCTGTTTGTTTGCCTATCTGCCTTTTTCCAAACTGGCGCATCTGGTCTATCGGACGGTGGCCATGACTTATGCTGAATACGCCAACCGGAAATAGTGATCGCGAAAATTATTCCCTCCTTTGAAAAGGGAGAAGTTATCATAATAAAAAAAGCCCCTTTCCTTAAACGGAAAGGGGCTTTTTTATTTAGCGGCAATAACGGTTTCCATTGAGGATGGCTTCCGCCTCTTCCCTGTAGGCATCCATTACATAGGGGATACCGGTTACTGCTGAATGCAGATCTTCAATTTTAACATCCGGGGTTTTGCTGAAAATGTTTTTGCAAAGACAAAGATAAAGATTTAGAATGTCACATTGAGATTTATTCCTGATATAAGGTAATCGTCTTGGGTCAATCACTGGATCCGCTATCGATCCAACTGTTCACCAAATCGGCTGCTTGTCTTCAACTATATAAAAACTGGAGCATGGTTTAATACATTTCTCTTTAACCTGTCACCAATACCTCCCATGACCTTAAAAAACAGCGAACTTCCCAACGAACGTTCCCAGTTCAAAATGTTCCATGAGATTATGTCCATCAAGGTTCGGGAGATTCTGCTGATTTCCAGCCCTTATGACGCTTATATCATGGAAGAGGATCGCAGTCTGGCGTCTCGCATCGTCAATGAGTATATCGGTTTGAATTTGAGCCTGCCGCCACGGGTCACCCGGACTTCTTC
>CAIVVZ010000571.1 GCA_903909505.1 uncultured Desulfobacteraceae bacterium | reverse complement strand
TTTTGGCGCAGTTCTTAAAATCAGTAACAAAAAAGGATTCAAATCCATGAGCATGCGGGATCTCAGCCTGGAATGCGGGTTGAGCATGGGCGCGCTCTATAATTATTTTTCCGGCAAGGATGAACTGCTTGAAATGCTTCAGCACCAGCGGCGCGCCATTACCGGGAAAATCCTTGAAGAGCGGATTGCATCCGAATCCGCCGCACCCGCCAAACTAAAAGCTGCCATCTTTACCCACCTGTACCTGAGCGAAGCCATGCAGCCCTGGTTTTATTTTTCATTCATGGAGACCAAAAACCTTTCCCAGGTCGAAAAACAAAAAGCCATGGAAAGCGAACTGGCAACGGAAAAAATGATCTGCGATATCCTGATTCTGGGTCAGGAGCAAAACGTTTTCCACTTGCATGATCCCCAGCTCGGGGCCAGCATGATCAAGGCCATGCTTCAGGACTGGTATCTAAAGCGGGGAAAATATGCGTGGAAAAGCATTTCAGTCGATCAGTACGCGGAATATCTTATTGGATTTATCGATGCGTTTTTTTTGAAAGCATCTCAATAAAGGAGAGGATATGGAATTGACGGATCAGGCATCGGAAGTGCGTAGCGGCGAAGAACTGGATACCGCAAAGGTTGAAACCTTTCTTCGGGATACGATCCCGCATCTCGAGGGGAAAATGGCCGTTCGGCAATTCCCCGGCGGCCATTCGAACCTGACATATCTGTTAACATTTGAAAACAGGGAAATGGTGCTTCGCAGACCGCCTTTTGGCGCCAAGGCCAAGTCGGCCCATGACATGGGGCGGGAATACCGGATTCTGAAAGCGCTGAAACCTTTTTATCCCTATTGTCCGGAGCCACTGGCATATTCCGAGGATATGGATGTCATGGGATGTCCCTTCTATGTCATGGAACGCCTTCAGGGGATTATTTTACGCCGGAATCTGCCCAAGGGAATGATTCTGACACCGGACCAGGTGGAGCGCTTGTTCCAGAAAGTGGTTGAAACCCATTATGCGCTGCATGCGCTCGACTACCGGAAAATCGGGCTGGAAGGCTTCGGCAAACCTGAAGGATATGTCCGGCGTCAGGTTGAAGGGTGGAGCAGCCGGTATCGAAATGCCCGGACCCCGGACGCTCCGGATTTTGAATCCGTGATGGCCTGGCTGAACGATCATCAGCCCAATGACTCCCCTTACCCCTGCATCATTCATAATGATTTCAAATTCGACAACATTGTTCTGGACAGCAACGACCCCTTAAACATCATCGGCGTTCTGGACTGGGAAATGGCTACCATCGGCGATCCGCTCATGGATCTGGGCAGTTCCCTGGGATACTGGGTGGAGAAAGGCGACTCTCCGGAGATGCAGGCCATAAAAACCCTTCCCACCCACCTGGAAGGCGCGCTGACCCGAAAGCAAATGGTGGCGTACTACAGCAAACTTTCCGGCAGGTCCGTGGACCATTTTGAATTCTATTATGGCTTCGGACTGTTCCGCCTGGCGGTCATCGCCCAGCAGATCTATTACCGGTTCTACCACGGTCAGACCCGGGACCCGCGCTTCCAATCCCTGATCTTTGCCGTGACCATCCTGGAAAAAACCGCCAGGCAGCTTCTGGGTCTATAACCCGCCGTTTGATGCAGGCCAATGATTGTTGACAAATACTGAAAGGGATCGAGCCATGGCCTTTGAAAATGAAATGCAGGAATTTGCCATTCGCCGGGAACATGCGCTGGGAATGGGCGGCGCAGCGAAAGTGGCGCAGCATCACAGCCGGGGAAAATGGACGGCTCGTGAACGCATCGAGCGGCTTCTCGATCCGGATTCGTTTCTGGAAGTCGGGCGATTCAACCACTCCGATATCCCGGGAATGGAAGAAAAAACCCCGGCCGACAGCAAGATCTGCGGGTATGGCACCATCGATGGCCGTCGCATTGTGGTGACTGCCAATGATTTCACGGTTCTGGCCGCAACTTCCAGCCGCGTGGCCGGACGAAAAGAAGGTGAAATCAAGAAGGCCGCAGCGCAGTATGGTTTTCCGGTCGTCTATCTCGGCGAGGCCGGAGGCGCGCGCATGCCGGACATTATGGGCTCCAAAGGCCTGGCATCCTTTGGCGGCGGCGGACACGACACGTATCTCCAGATCATGAGCCGCGTCCGCCAGAGCCCGATGATTACCGCCATTCTGGGCGAGTGCTATGGCATGCCAACCTGGATGGCCTGCCTGTCCGATTTTGTCGTCCAGGTCAAGGGAAGCGCCATGGGCGTCTCCGGCCCCCGGGTATTGGCCCTGGCACTGGGGGAAACGGTCAGCGACGAGGAACTGGGAGGCTGGCAAGTTCACAGCGAAATCACGGGGACAATTGACCGCGTGGCCGAAGATGAACCCGAGTGTCTGGACATCATTCGCCAGTACCTGTCCTACATGCCCTCCCACTGCATGGAACTGCCGCCGGTTGCAGCGGTTCCGGGGGAATCGGGTTCGGAAATGCCTCGGATACTGGAGCATCTTCCCGAAAAGCGCAACCGGACCTACGACATGCACAACATCATCCATTGCATCGTCGATAACGGATCACTATTTCCCATCAAGCCGACCTTTGGCCAGGCAGTCATCACGGCCCTGGCGCGCATCGATGGCCGGGTTGTCGGCATCGTGGCCAATCAGCCCATATACAACGCCGGCGCCATGGACACCGACGCCATCGACAAGGTTATCAGCTTTCTCTGCCTCTGTGATTCGTTCAATATCCCCCTGCTCTTTCTTCACGATATTCCGGGATTTCTGGTCGGAAAAGAAGCCGAGCGAAGCCGCGTGGCAGCCAAGGTCATGAATTACATGAATGCTCTTGGCCTTCTGACCGTTCCCCGTATTTCCGTCATTATTCGAAAATCCTACGGCATGGCCTTCTGGAACATGTGCGGATCGGGTTGCGGAGCTGACTTTCTGGTTGCCTGGCCCACGGCGGAAATGAGTTTTGTGGATCCCGCCATTGCAGCCAACGTGGTCTATGGCGCCAAAGCCAACCCGGAGTCCCCGGAGTGGCAGGAGCTGAAACAAAATCTGATGGATGACGCCTCTCCTTACGGGGCCGCGGGACAGCATTATATCCACGACGTGATCGAACCGAACAGAACCCGCGATTACATTTCCCGGGCACTTGCGATCTGTCAGGATGCCCGCACCGGCGGCATCAGCGAGCACAAACTGGCCAACTGGCCCACGAAGTTCTGATTCAGCAAACAGGCTGCGGGGTCCTATCAAGACAAAACAACTGTCTCATTTGAACCAAAAAGCAATGTCGATATTATAAAAGTAATCCGTATTATTCTGTCGGTTCGGCACGCTTCTCCCACGGAATACCGGAACGGATATACAAATCCCGCTGTGGAAAAGGTATTTCAATTCCGGCAGCTCTGAAAGTGTCAAACAAGGCGAAATACAGACAACTCCGAACGTAATCCGCCGACTCCTTACGGATATCTATCCATACCAACAGATCAAAATTGATGGAATTCTCGCCATATCCGGTAAACCAAACATCGGGTTTTTTTACCACTTTCACCAGCGGCTCTTTTTCAGCCACCGATATGGACAATCGCGATATTTCATGAGGGTCCGCCGCATAAGACACGCCAAAAGGAATCCGGATGCGGATAATGGGAGATGACAGGGAATAATTGATGATGGTTTTGGAAATAAGCGCGGAGTTGGGTATGATGAACTCGATATTGTCTCTTGTCCTGACATTGGTCTCCCGCAGATAAATTTCCGTCACCTCTCCGATGGTTCCGTTGACATCCAGCCAATCCCCCTTGCGGATCTTTCCCCCGAAAATAATCACGAACCCGCTGATCAGGCTGGAAGCCAGGTTTTGCATGGCCAAACCAATACCAATACCGACGGCTCCGGCAAAAACCATGAGTGACCTGAGGTCAAACCCGACTATTTCCAAAGCAATCATCGCACCAAAGAAAAGAAGGAAATATTTCAGGAACGTATTAATGGCATATGCCAGTCCGGGTTCTACCCCGATGGTAGGATAAACCTTATAATCCAGATAGGCGCAAATAGGCCGTGACGCATAATAGAATGCGGCCACCATCAACCCGGCCTCCAGCAAAACCCATAGAGAAAGGGATGAGCCGCCAACGCTCATGATGGGAAAAGACATGATCTTACGGATCGGTTCCATGACTCCCAGCAGATTTATCATTACAAGGATCGCGATAATGATCGTTATATAAAACGTCAGGATCTTCAGCGACCGGATGAGCGTATGCGTTTTCTCATCCGACAATTCGATGCCATCGGACCATTTCTGGAATCTTTTCATCAGCATATGATATATTATTGAAAAGCCGACATACACACCGACAATCGCCCACGTCTTGATCCAGAGCGTCTTGCTGAAATATTTAAAGCCAATACACCAGAGAATTCCGGATAAAAATGTCATCAAAATTGCCAAATAATAATACCGGTCAAGGCTTTTCAGAAATCCCTGATAACTCAGATATGGCAGTTGCGGCAGCAACGACAGAACCAGTTTTTTTCGAAGGAAAAACAAAAACAATACGATGACAATAGACAGGAATATGATAAATTGAAGCAGCGCAAAAAAGTCGTCCGGAAGGCCCAAAGCTTCGGTACTCCAAAGTACGGCAATTCCGATAAGAATATACAGAATAACCGCCCGAAGGAGCCGAACAACAATCCCCCCATATTCGGTCCGAATCTCCAGAATACCCCGATCGACGATCCCGCTGACCAAACTCATCAACAATGCGCCTATCGACCAGAGTCCGAGCAACTTGCCGATGAGTATGAACCAGGGCGCATCATAGACGATCAACTCTTTGACCAGAGAAAAAAATCCCAGAATAATCAGAGGAATCAGCGCCGCGGTAACGGACACGAGAACCAGATAAAAATAGGGACGGATTTCCTCGGGCATCCTCTCTATCAAGGGTTTGGCCAATGCTTCGGATTTGACTAGGACACGTTTTCTCCAGATCAGACTGTAGCCGACGGCCAAAAGAAACACACACATGATGGCGGAACCGGCAACACCGAGGAGTCGGCTCTGCTCCAAAATAAGGGAAATCAACTGGGGCCCCCGGGTGGGCAGCATCACCGCCTGGCGGAATGTGTATTCAAGGGTTTTCATATTCCATCCCAGCGGTGTATGTTCAAAAAGCGATTGGGCCTGATGCTTCAAATCTTTTTTTACCTGGGCGGCTTCTTGCTTCATGTAAACCGCCATGTTGTCCATTAACTCGACCGATGGCGTTTGCGCATCCTCGGATGATTTGACATTCCCGTTCTCCCCCATTACCGGTGCGCCCAAAAGCATCGATAACATGACAATCAATAATACAATCCGTCGCGTAGACATTCCGTGGATTCTTTTAATGACCATTTAGCGGATACTTTTCCGAACAGGTTTCTGAGTGTTCAATCCAAGTTCCACGAGTTTCTTTGCTACGATGGCTCTGTCAAAGGGCTTTGTGATATAACTATCACAACCGACCTGAATACATAAAGTCACTGTCTCTTTATCTGACTGGGCTGTCACCATGATTACCTTTGGCCAACTTCCCCTGGGGATGTTTCTTCGCTTTTCGATTTTTCTAATCTCATATAACACTTCGGTACCGTCCATCTCGGGCATCGAAACATCCAGAGTTATCAGATCAAATGACTTTCCTTTCACTATTGCGTCCGCATAGGCTGCTATAGCCGCTTTCCCACTGTCAACAGCTACACATTCGCCAAAAGTACGCATAATTATTTCCATCTTTTTTCTACTGACCAGTTCATCGTCAACGACAAGGACTCTCATGGCTTATCCTTCATGGCTATCTATGTTTAATTTATCGGCAAGTTCTTGGAAGTTCTCTTGAACAAAGTGCCTCAGTACCTCAAATTCCCTCTCAAGGTCATCTATGATTTCATCAGCGCCATTGAGTTTTTTGCTTTTTCCTTTACTCTCAAGCTCAAAGGCGACTTTTGAGAGCGCCTTTGCAGTGATATTGGCAGCTCCTCCTTTGATGGAGTGAGCCTCTTTTATCACTGTTTCAATGTCTCCACAAGACAAGGCCTTGCGAATGGTTCCTATCTGATCACTGACCTCCATGATAAAGCCATTTAAGACTTCAGACAGAAATTGCTTATCTCCCTCAAATTCTTCAATTGCCTTTTCAATGTCGATTGGATTATCAGCACAGACTTCTATCGGTAAGATGTCCTGACTCGTATTTGCATTCAGATTCAGTGCCGCCGCTGACCGGATTGTTGATTTCTTGCGCACTTTAAGCCATTTTGACGCCATTGAGAGCAGTTGTTCTCTGGTAAATGGTTTGGATAGGAAATCATTCATTCCGGCCTCAAGGCAAAGCTCTTTATACTCACTCATGGCATGGGCTGTCATCGCTATAATTGGGATGCTGTGCATCGTCTCTTTAAAGTTCTTATTTTCCGTTGCTGCATGTTCTGATTCTAATTCCCTGATGGCTTTTGTTGCCTGGTATCCATCCATGACAGGCATTTGCACGTCCATAAAGATCAGTTCATAATGTTTACGCTTGAATGCTTCAATAGCCTGCATGCCATTTTCAGCCAGATCCACCTGATAGCCTGCTTGCTCAAGGTGTCTTTTTGCGATCACCTGGTTTGTAGGATAGTCTTCCGCAAGCAGAACACAAATCTTTATTTTGTTCTCCTCCGCGATTGAGTGTCTGGTTACAAGGTCAAGCTCCCTGCCACTTTCACCGCTCATCGAAGAGCCGAGAACTCTTTCAATGGTTCTGCGGAGCTCTTTTCCTCCTATGGGTTTTGTCAGGTATCCCTCTATCCCGAGATCTCGACAGATCTTTCCGTCGCCGGGATTGCCAAAAGCCGTATAGATAATGATCGGGATCGAGCTGAAGGATTCCACGCTTCTGATCTCACGCGCAAGATCAAAGCCATTGATCTCCGGCATGTTGAGATCGCTCAAAACAAGGTTGACTGGTTCCCCATCGGCAATGGATCCATTGAGGATGGAGAGGGCTTCTTTCGCGCTTGCCGCTTCAACAGGGACCGAACCCCATGACCTTATGTATTCGACGATCATTCGGCAGCTGGTTTTGTTATCATCAACAACGAGCACCCTTACATTGCTCAGGGGCACTTCTTTGCATATGTGTAAATCAGTCTCGCGCTGTTTTGAAAAAACAACGGTAAACCAGAAGGTGGAACCCTTTCCTTCCTCGCTATCAACTCCGATTTCTCCTCCCATCAGTTCAGCCAGTTGCTTTGAAATGGTGGTACCCAGCCCTGTTCCACCATATTTTCTTGTGGTCGACCCATCCGCCTGCGTGAAGCTTTCAAAAACGATCGCCTGCTTTTCTTTAGGAATCCCTATACCTGTATCTTCAACAAGAAATCGCAGTTTGATTTTGTCTCCCATATCTTTTGCCTGCTCTGCCTTAACATAAATCCTGCCCTCAAGAGTGAACTTGAAGGCATTGCCTATCAGATTCTTCAGTACCTGCCTGAGGCGACCCGGATCACCCACTAGAAGGGTCGGAGTTTCCGGCAAGATGTAAAATACCAATTCAAGCCTCTTGTTAATCGTCCGGTGTGAAAAGCTCTCAGTCAGGTCTTGAAAAAGGTTTCTCAGATCAAATGGAATCTGCTCAATCTCAAGTTTTCCAGCCTCTATTTTAGAGAAGTCAAGAATTTGATTAATGATTCCAAGAAGTGAAATGGCCTCCTTGTTGATGGTAGTGACGATGTGTGCTTGATCCGCATCCAGCTCTGTTTTAAGGCAAAGTTCCGCCATTCCCATGATGCCGTTTAGAGGCGTTCGGATCTCGTGGCTCATGTTGGCAAGAAACTGGCTTTTAGCTTTGTTTGCAAATTCGGCTTTCCGCAAGGCTTCCGCCAGCTCATTTGTGCGCGCAGTTATCATTTCCTCCAGGTGTTCCCTGTGTTTTTGGAGCTCAAGTTCTATATTCTTTCTCTCTGAGACATCACGAGCAACGCCACGAAATCCGGTTGGCTTCCCATCCGGGCTTACAATAAGAGATGCAGATCCCTCGATATGCCTTCGGACACTGTTTTTTTGAATGATGTCCCATTCATAGCTCTTATTGGGAATTCCAGTAACATAGATATCGTTAAAAGCCTTAAAGACGTTCTTTGCATTTTCGGGGTCCGTGAGTGCCCTGTTGTTCATACCCAATAATTCTTCTCCGGAGTAACCGAAAATATTGCAAAGCGAAGGATTGAAGAACGTGAAGTTTCCGGCCAGATCAACTTCAAAGTATCCTTCTTCGATGCTCTCAAGGATGTTTCGATATTTTCCCTCGCTTTTTCGAAGGGCTTCTTCGATTCGCTGCCGCTCTTCTACTTCAAATGTCAATTCAAGGGTTCGCTTTTCGAGATTCTCTTTGAAATCGGCAATATTCTTGTAGATGGCCGAATTGGAAAAGGCCAGCCCCGTAACGGATAACTGGTCCAAAAGTTTGAACTCATCTGGCGACAGGTCGGCGCCATGGTCGGGCAGGGGCAACAAGACAAGACCCACCAACCGTCCTGATTGAACGAGCGGAA
The DNA here is from genome assembly GCA_903909505.1 of uncultured Desulfobacteraceae bacterium. Taxonomy (GTDB): domain Bacteria; phylum Desulfobacterota; class Desulfobacteria; order Desulfobacterales; family Desulfatirhabdiaceae; genus RAAP-1. Next base: position 8,165 of record CAIVVZ010000571.1, on the reverse strand, counting down.
CGATATATCTGAATCCGTTTTCTGTCATCAGTTCAAGTAGTTCCGTTGCTACATCTGAATATTTGGGGTGGGTTTCTATCATATCAATGCCGACGCTGTACGGCCGTGACTCAAGCAATTTCAATGTGTTGCCGGATATGGCAAGCGTTTCCCCGGTTATCGGATTGACCATTTCGCCTGAACTTTCACGGAAAAGAAAAAACGTTGCATCCGGGATAGCCAGGCAGCGCCTTATGAAGTCCTGAAATTCAGCCACCAGTTCTTCAAGATCCTTTAAAAATACGGCGTTGGCAATAAAGTCTTTCACCGCACGATTCAGATGGCTGCGGTTACGATTAAACCGGTTGTTGATAGCGGGCTGCAGCTTATGAAAATAAAAATAATTAAAAATGAACCATAGTGACAGAAACACCATAAACGGTCCGCGGCCGGTTTGGGGGGAGATTTTGTAAATCCACATCAGAAAAAACACATTGGGTACCAGTATCACTGAAGATACGATGATCCATGACGCGGTTTGCAGCAAAATGCTGCGAATATCCATCAGACGATATTTCAGCACCCCGTATGCCAGTATGGACAGAGGCAGGAACAGAAAATTGCCTGCCGGATACAAATCGTATCCATTCATCGAAGGAATATTTAGAATCGTCAAAAAACCTGACAAGCACAAGGAGAAGATAATATACTTTTGTTTCCGGATCCGGACGAGATTGTTCTCCATTCTGACTTGTTGTACCGTTCGGAAAACAACATAAACAAGCGTTAACATGCAATAAATGCCAAAGAGTTGAAAAGCCGGGCCACCCTTTGCGATATATCCCCAATCATATTTGTATAGCCCGTAGATATAATAATTCGTGGGTGTCGTGGCCGCCAACAGGCCGCTCAGGAGAAAAGCGCATAAGACGACCGTTTTTTTGCGGATGCCCAGGAGGTGGTGCACGAATAAGATGTTCAATGCCGGCAGGAAAACATAAAAAAAATGGATGAATCGTTCGATGGCCAGGATCTGGGGAATACTGTCCAGGAAGTGGTGGCTGATAAAAATTGGTGACAGGAGTCCCCACCACAGGCAGACGATTGAAAACAGTTTTAGTTCTGTCGTCCTTGGTTTCGTGTGGATTGCGATTCCGGCCAATATCAGGCTGATAAACAATGATAGAATCGGCGGTATCAGGTAAATCGTCAGGGCTTTCATTTGAATCGCTGATTGGTACATATTCGCATCCTCGGATGACTGTATCAAAAGTAATATTCACTGACGCACTGACGCTTTGCGCCATCAGAAACCTCTATTATAGCTTGTACCGGTCTACTTATAATACCAAGAAAATCAGATAATCGCACCCATTAGTTTGGAAAAGACCGGAGGAAACAGATGAGCCCATCCATCTGAACCTTTTTTCATCAAATGGGATGCACAATCCTGATAATTCTGCTATCATCTCTTTGATGAATCTGGTTACGTATCGTTTCTGAATTGAAAAGGAGACTGTCGTGAAAAGAAAAAAGCTGATAAGAATAAGTTTGTGCGTTGTCCTACTGTTTTTTTCGGTTGATGCGTTCGCCGCAGTGGCATCACTTACCCTGCCGACTCCCAACATAAAAGCCAATGGACAGGATGGTCCGATTACCGTCACATCAGGAACCCCTATTTCCATAAAAGCCAGCCTTTCGCCTGGAAACGAAAACGGAAACCTCGCTGACTGGTGGCTTGTTGCTAACCAATCACCTGACGGCTGGTATTCATTCACGTCAAATGGATGGACTACAGGAATCAAATCGTTTGGTCAATATTCGTTGTCTATCATATCCCCTGTGGAAATTTATTATTTCCCTTCTCTGTCTGTTGGAGACTACGCATTCTACTTCGGCGTTGATATGAATCCCAATGATGGTCTTGATTTACAGGTGCTTTATTACGATGTTGTTCAGGTACACGTCGCACCGGATCCACAAGTTCTGGCGCGGGTCGAGGTGCCGAAAAAGCTTCAGGACCTGAATTTACCGGTGCATGCGGGACTGGTGGATGGGTCCGGGGTTTACTACGCCCTCGTCATTACAACCCGGACCCAACTGAACGCCGCCGGAGTCGCCTATCGGGTGATTGACGAGTGTCCCCCTGATACGGACTATCTGCTCGCGTCGTCGGGGAACCCCGCTGACTACGGGGAAGCGGCAAGAACGGTTAATGTACTCTATGATGACGGCCACTGGATCATCGTGCGAGATATCGACACAGTGGACGAAATACTCGCAGACATCGGTTTTGATCTGAAGCTGATGAGCAATGAGCCGATCATTCTGGAATCGACGGATGCCGATGTGGCCCGAAATGAGGCCGCGCTTGCTAAGCTTCCGGGAGTCAGCGAAATGATCGGCAAGATCAAACAGGAGACAGTCACTGCATATATATCGCAATTGAGTGGAGAATCTCAGGTAACGATTGAAGGCGAACCTTATACCATTAAAAACCGTCATACCGATGGGGCCCCGATTCAAAAAGCCACGCAGTACATCCGTGACCGCCTGAAAGGGATGAAGGAAATGACTGTCTCGACCCATGACTGGACGAGAAAGGGGCATAAAGGGAGCAATATCATCGGAGAGTTGAAAGGGAAGGAAAAACCCGGCGAAATCGTCATCATGATCGCCCACCTGGACAGTATCAACAAGCTTGATGAATCTTACGAAGGAGGAAAAGACGCGCCTGGCGCCGACGATGACGCCAGCGGCTGTGCGGCGCTCTTGACTGCCGCCGAAATCATGAGTAATTATTCGTTTCAAAGTACCATCAGATTCATCTTCACCACCGGAGAAGAGCAGGGAACCCTCGGCAGCGAGGCTTATGTGAGTGATGTCAAGGGGCAGAACATTGTTGCGGTCTTGAACCTCGATATGATCGCGTACAGCACCAGCGGACTGACGCCCCCGACACAGCACATCAAAACACGGCATGACAAGGATCTGGGCAATCTGAAGGATATGGTCATTGCCAATCTCTACAAGGGTGTCGTGACGCTGTATGGGCTTGACAGCAGCCTGAATGTCGTGATCAAGCAGGACAGCGATGTTAATGGGGACCAATCCTCCTTCTGGGACAAAAAGATCCCCGCCGCATGGGTTATCGAGGATGACTTTGATAACTTTAACAAGGACAATATGCACACAGTAAAGGACAGGCTAAATACACTGAATATGTCCTACTGCACCGATCAGGTGAAGGCTACTCTTGCTACGGCGGCCCACCTGGCGGGCTCAATCAGCGCATCGGCTCCATAATAAACAGCGGGCAGATTGTGGTTTACTGGATTGGGCGACTGTGGTAAGAAAATGACAATAAGAAACTCATCAAAAGTAAAATCAGTAAATTGTCAAAAATACAATCCCGTAACTTCAAAATATTCAAGCGTATTAAGCCAATGGTGGGTAACAAGTTGTTTGTGATGCTATTTTTGGGGCTGTTTTTGATTGGGGGGGGTGAGTCGCATTCTATGGATTCCTGGATTGATCCCTGTAAATCGGGTACATACCTTACCATTGATTCGCTTTACGATTACTGCAAGATTCCCGGCGATTGCACCCGGAAGATTCAATGCGAGGGAAAAACCGCACTTATCAAGGGTTATATTGATTATATCAACGTTTATGACAAGACGAACTTCCCTAACCTGCCTTACCAGAAATTCTTAATCACCAACGATAAACACAATAAATCGATGGAGGTGTGGGTAAGTCCGGAATTCAGTGCAGGGGTATTTGAAAAGATATTCAGACAAAAAAAACTTAATCCGGACTCTCCCGTATTTGTCACGGGAATTCTGGCTGGTTTCGACATGCCCATGATGGGTGCCTGTCATAGGGGTTTAAAACTCAATCTGTCCGGGGAAAGCGCCTTGATGTTTCATCCCAAGGATATTGAATAGTTACGTATATCAGAAATATATGTCACGAATTCAGAAGAATATCAACCAAAAGGAGGGGCTATCATGTTTTACAGGGTCATCGTATTGATATTTGCTTTATTGCTGTATTTTCCGGGTATCGGATCGGCAGATCACGTCGGTAGGGAAAAGGCCAGGATAGTTGCCCAGAACTGGCTTTCTCATTGTATCAGCGCTTATGGTTCATGGGGTGGCATTCAATCGCCGGCAATTTTGGGCGAGGAAACGCTGATGCATGAAAATGAAGTGGTGGGATTCAATTTCCTGATTGATCCAAAAGGCAATATTCTGGTGGCGGCCCGCGACGATCTTCCGCCTGTAAAGCTGTATTCGGACACGAGCACTTTAAGCGTCCATGCGGAAAACACACAGGAGATCGTTACATGGATCGCGGATGAGATATCTCAAACTGGAAAGGCCATTGATGCGCATGGCGCCGATTCCGCGGCAAACATGGCTCTTTTACAACAAAATCCTGATGTGAAAGCATGGACGCTTTTCAGCAATGACACCCGGTTTGACCGCGAGTATCTCCGGTATGCAGCCGCAACCGAATCGCTTTCTCTTGGGCCATTGATGACCACGACCTGGGCCCAGGGAGATCCTTACAACCAGCAGTGTCCTATGGATTCAAACGGATGCAGGACCATCGTCGGGTGTGTGGCCACGGCGGCATCGCAAATCATGAAATTCTGGTCACATCCTAAAACCGGTACGGGAAATATATCTTACCTATGGAATGATGGCGCAAACCCCGTAACATTGAGCCGTGTTTTCTCAAACAGCACTTACGATTGGACCAATATGTCCAATTCACTGGACAGCACCAACACGGCTGCACAAAAAGATGCCGTGGCCAAACTTTGCGCCGACGTTGGCATTGCTTTTCAGATGGAATACGGGTGCAATGGTTCTTCAGCGGCGACTTCCGATACGCCGAATGTACTCAAAACTTATTTCAGGTATAAGAATACGGCAACCTGGGTGAACAGATCCAATTATGATAGCACAAGCGCCTGGATGCAGGTATTTATGAACGAAGTTCAAAATGGCCGACCTTCAGAACTGCGTCTCAGAGATCCCAATTCTGGAGGACATGCCGTAGTGGTGGATGGCTACCGGGACGCTCCTTCGGAAATGGTTCACATCAACATGGGGTGGGGTGGCAGTTATGACGGGTGGTATGTTCCCGACAGTTTTGTGACCGGATCATCAAACTGGACGGCTACGACTTATCAAGGAGCTGCAATCGGCATCCAGCCTGATAAAACTCCTGAACCGGTCATCAAAGCCAATGGAAAGGATAGTTCATCGGTTACGGAATCATCCACATCGCCCATTTCCATCAATCTCAGTCTCGATGCAGGTGACGGGTCAGGAAAACTGGATGACTGGTGGATTGTAGTCAGTACCCCCTGGGGTTATTTTTCATGGGTTGATCCGACTGGATGGACATCCGGAATCGTCATGACAGGTCAGAAGCCATTGACGGATATCTCGTCATTGGTCATATTTAATGGTCAGTTGCCTGTAGGTGACTACACGTTCTATTTCGGCGTGGATGAGAATCCGGATGGCAGACTGGATCCACCGTTTTATTACGATTCAGTTACGGTACATGTTGTTGATGAAGATACGCTTTAAGGAGCGTACGGGGACGTTGCATTAATACGGATACGGGGTAGAGTAAAAGGAGACAATCTTTATTTGCCGTATAATACAGGCGGAGTAATCATTTCTCCGCCTGTTTAAACTTTATAACTCACATGAGGAGTCTTATTATGAATGCAAAAACTAGTAATCTGTTAATTATTACCCTATTTTTCATCGTTGCTTCTACTATAGTCTGCAGTCTATCATTTGCCGATAAGGCGGATGATACCAAATGGATAGCTCAGTGCATGATGGATAACAAGGATCTGGGTCAACCGACTGAAGTGGTAGTGAAATACTGTGAGTGCATGAACAATAAAATGGACGAAAACGAATCGCAATCCATCACTCAGTGGGAAAAAACCCATCCGAAGGAACGAAAAGAGTGTAGTGACAAGGCAGGGTGGAAGTAAAGGGTTGTGTGCCATGTTAAATCTAGGCCGAATTTCATGAGTAAAACTCATGAAATTCGGCAGTATCGTCCCCCAAGCAATCCGCAAAACTATTTCGTCTTCAGCGTACCGACATCCATTTTCCAGAGCAACGGATCATTCGGAGTCGGGGTGTAATTCATCGAATAAGCGTACACGATGCCGCCGTATTCGCCGTTAAGATTCAGCATCAGATCGTTTCCCAGAACCAGACAGGCGACGGAACTTTTTTGAAGCTGCGTAAAAGTACTGGGGTCAAGTTTCCATAATAGCGGATCGGTCGGCGACGGAGAATAATTGAGCGCAAACTGATATTGATTGTCCTGATACTGGGTGCAGGAAATATTCATCTTGAGGTCTTTTTCCAGATGTCCAACGTTCAGGGAATTTACCAGATTTGTTGAAAGAACAACAGCTCCATCCAGAATACCGAAATCGGCCCTGGAATTTATTCGCATGCCATTGTTCATTTTATAGAAGCCAGCCGCACTTCGCGGGAGACCAGAGCTGCTGCCTGTCAGGGTGCCGCTTGCAATCCTGGCAGGCAAAACAAATTGGTTGGAATAACAGGTATTCGGATCATGGACCACAAGATAATCCGGATTTCCGTTATATCCGGCCCCGGCAAGCGTCACCCAATGCCCACCAATCCGGTTATATTCATCTTTGTTTCCGTCATAAGTATACCAGCCCAAATTCAACCACACCGAACCCAAATTCTCTATCCCGCTTTTAATCCATGTCATGTCAGGCACTAAAATCCCCATGTCCGACTCAGCCGAATGATCGCGCCATCCTTGATATTTTAACAGGAAGTCTTTGTAGCCTTTATCCGAAATATAGTTTCTGACGCCGGTCAGAACGCTGTAGACATTTGTCCCGTCGAAAGGATCGGTATTCATATAATTCGTCCCCAAATTGAGGATGACGTCAAACTGATCTTTTTTCCTGTCGATAGTATTCGGAGCCAGCTTGTCGAAACCGTTGTTGGCAAGCCACATCAGGGAATTGGAAACCGACGCCGGAGCACAGTAATTCACACCTCCTTCGGGGAAACCGCCGTATGAAGGATCTGTTTGGGTATAATCGGGAATAGCGTATATTTTTTCAGCTTTCCAAATATTCGGCCAATCCATCTTGTAATCAAAAGTTGCGGTCTTGTACAACTGTCCATCGTAATAAAACTTTACAGTCCATTGACCGGATCCGTAGAATCGAAGAGTTTCTCTTGAAACACAACGATAGGAGCACCCACCTGTGGTACTGCCGCGGCTGTTTGATATGGAAGTGGCAAGCGAGTTGTTCGGGGCATACCAATCCAGCTTCCATGTTTTGCCTTCTTCATAATCAAGATAATAAACCCAAGCCGTAACGCCCAAATCACTGTCTGTAAAAGTAAACTTCGGAACAGGTTTCTGGCAATCCGTTAATTCACTCGTGAATATCATGTCCGTCACTTCAAATGCTCTTGCGTTTTCGGTTGCCACAGCTAAAATACAGGAAATCATAAGACCATAAACAATGATATGATATTTTTTCATTTTTCCCTCTTTTCTTACTTCTTCGGTTGCAAACCTCTGACCCATCAGCAGATGGCAAATATAGGGGGAGCCATTATCGCTTGTCAAGGGGTATTATGCTTCGAAAGGGTGGGACGCGATGCGGTTGAGATACCGCTTCTCATGGGTTTCGATGAGAAGCGGTATAAAGGTGGTGAGATCCTCGACGATGCACACGTCGGACACGTTGAAAATCGCCGCTTTGGGATCCGCATTGATGGAAACGATAAAACCGGACCCCCGCATGCCTGAAACATGCTGAACAGCTCCGGATATTCCGCAGGCAATATAGAGGCTGGGGGCGACCGTGCAGCCGGTCACGCCGATCTGCTGCGCATAATCCAGCCAGCCGCTGTCACAGACGATCCGGGACCCGCCGACAGCGGATTTGGGAAACAACGCAGCCAGACGATAAATCAGATCCAGATGATCCTTGTCTCCAATTCCCCGGCCGGCCGCAACAATCACATCCGCTTCGGTAACGGCAGAGGCATCCATGCTTTTGCGGATAATACCACAGGATACACTTTGTTCGGGCGCACTTTCCATCCTCAATTGGCCGATCGTTCCGGGCA
>CAIVVZ010000570.1 GCA_903909505.1 uncultured Desulfobacteraceae bacterium | reverse complement strand
TTCATTTCGGCCTTGTATTCGAATGTCTGCGCATTGTTTGTTTCCATCTTTCAGACTCCTTGCTTTCTAAAACTTGTACGTAGCGGACGCGGCCACTATATTAGTCCATTGATAATACTTTCCATTCATCAGAGGACCCGGTTTTCCAACATCATTATTGACCTTGCGAACCTTGTACATGATTCCTGACCAGGCCAGGTCAACAGTCATGTTTTTGGTAACATCATATCCGCTCCCCATGGTAACCCCAAGCGAGTCTGAATCCGGGACACTGGGATCCCAGGTTGCTTTATTAACCGGGCTTTGATGAATATAATACCCGCTGCGCAGCCGTAATCGATCGGTCATAGCATATTCAGCACCCATGGCCATAGACCAGGAACTATGCCAGTCTTTATTAACAGGATTGCCAGAATTTAATAGCGACAGCCGAGTCTCATCGGTCTCCGAAGTGTACTGAATATTAGTCTCCTTGACCTGACTCCAGTCCATCCACTCCACGTCCGCATTGAACGTCCATTTCGCATCGGGTTTAAAGCTGTATCCAAAAACCAGGCTTTGCGGCAGAACCGATTTGACCAGAACATCGGTTGAATAAGAAGCTCCAGGGAAATGCTTTGCATTCTGAATATTTGGATCCAGATCATTAAGATAAAGTTTTCCGGCGTACTGATGATGAATAGCACTGCGATACATCAAGCCAAACTGGTTTTTATCATTTAGCTTGAACATAACCGCCAGCCGGTACCCGACAGCAACATCATCCGCCACCAGCCGCGCATTCGCCAAATTGGCTGTTGCCGGCGATTGATCAACTTTCTTCTCCTGAACCAACCTGGACTGGTCAATGTCAAGGCCAGCGGACAATGACCACTGCTCATTAACCTTGTAGGCCAAAGCGATCAAATAATCTTTATTGGTCATGGATGTTTTGGTGGCAACAAACCTGGTAAAACTGTCCGACATCCACTCCGTCGTAAGCCCCCACGATGATAAAGCCCCGATACCCAGCGCAATTTTCTCTGTCCCAAGCCTGGTAACATAATAGAAGTCAGGAATGGCATAATCACCGCGTTTCATCTGATTTGCGTCGGGAGAACTTGGCCCTTTATAGGTCACATGAGGTTCAATCAAATTCACCCCGACACTAACCGCCTGCCCGACAATCTGCGTCATCCCGGCCGGATTGTAGTAAACGGCGGCGGGCGTGTCCGCCTGCCCGACAAACGCCGACCCTTTTCCAAAAGCCCCCGCATCGGGAACCTCCACCCGGTAAGCTCCCGATCCGGCCGCGAACGCTTGACAAACCCCAAAAACAGAAAGCAACAGAGCCAATATGGATATCTTCCTCAGAACGACCATAGCCCCCCCATTTCTTATTAACCGCCTCCAACCCTGTCTCTATCGGCGCGAATTAGTGCCCGCAAATATGCCGCCAGAGAATCATGGTTTTTCTGTTCAGCCAAACGTTTAACCATCAGGTATTCTGCCTTTGCCATTCTGAATTGAACAACTTTATCCTTCATCGTCCACCTCATTTTTTACAAAACCATGACTTGGGCCCGCAAACCCTTATTCATGAAAAATGTACTACAAACGCATGACTTCGTCAATATGATTTGATGATTTTTAAATATGCCGGAAGAATTTAACGACGACAAAAGAACGAGGATGATTTTCCAACAAAAAACTATTTTATTGTTTATATTTCATCAACAACGGGTCCGGCGATAATGGTATTCA
>CAIVVZ010000569.1 GCA_903909505.1 uncultured Desulfobacteraceae bacterium | reverse complement strand
TTGTATTCGGGGTGTCCCCAGTAGGCGTTGGCAAAAGGTCCAAGCTGTCCGCTGTCCACAAAGGTTTGCAACCGCTGTTGCACTCCCTTGAAATAAACCGCTCCGCCCACGGATGCATTGCTGAGATTATCGGACAGCGCGGCGGTCTTGGCAGGGTCTGCCTTCAAGGCACTGACGATATCCACCCAGTCCAGCGCATGGAGATGATAGAAATGCACCAGATGGTCGTGCTGGAACTGCGCGCCGTGAAGCAGGTTTCGAATGATGCGCGCATTTTTGGGGATGGTGACCTTGACGGCATCTTCAACGGCTCTTACCGAAGACAAGGCATGTGTGTATGTACAGACTCCGCAGGATCGCTGAACAAAATGGTGGGCATCCCGGGGATCCCTGCCCTGAAGAATAAGTTCGATACCTCTGAACATCTGACCTGAACTCCAGGCATCTTTGACCTTTCCTCCCTCGACCTCGACTTCGATGCGAAGATGGCCTTCAATCCTGGTAATGGGGTCAATCATTATTTTGTTACCCATATATGTCTCTCCTCTTATCTACAGATAATATTATCATCGTCGTTTGTTCACGAATAGTTGAAACCACTGCCTGGAATCAACCATCAAGTGGGTTCATAAAAGGGGGTCATTTTATCCCAGAATGCCGGCTCGCTGCAGCCCAGACAGGGATGTCCGGCCTGAACCGGCCAGCTCGTACCGTCGTTGAATTTCGCAGTCGGGCAGTTGTTATAGGTATCCGGACCTTTGCAACCCATTTTGTACAGACAATATCCCATTTCAGCCTCTTTGGACCCGAATTCCAATACGAATTCGTTGTTTTCGAAATGAGACCGTCTCTGGCACTGATCATGGATGGTTTTTCCATAAGCGAACAAGGGCCTGCCCAGACTGTCTAGGGCCGGCAGTTTGCCTAAGAGGAGATAGTTGACAACGGTGCCCACAAAATTGATGGGGTTGGGGGGACAACCAGCAATATTTACGGTTTTAATGCCGATTGCTTCGCCGACTCCCACATATCCGCCGGGATTCGGGGCTGCCGCTTGAATTCCGCCGAAATTTGCGCAGGCGCCGATGGCAATCACGGCTGCTGCCTTGGGGCAGACTTCCTTGGCAAGCTGCAGAAAGGTTTTTCCGCCGACTTTTCCGTATGCACCGTCAAATTTGGTGGCAACGGCACCTTCCACCACACAGATGAATTTGCCTTCATGCTTTTTAATGGCTTCGTGAAGCTGTTCCTCGGCCTGTTCGCCGGCCGCAGCCATAATGGTCTCGTGGTATTCCACGGACAGCAGCTCCAGAACGAGATCGTCCACATAAGGATACTGTGACCTCAGAAACGCCTCGGAACATCCCGTACACTCACCGAAATGCATCCAGATGACTGGCGGGCGTTGTTTGGGAGCGGCGAAAACCTCTGCCACCTTGGGGACAAACGAAGATGAAAGCCCCATGGTCGCTGTCAGGAAGGTACAGTACTTCATGAAGTCCCTTCGTGAGACCCCTTTTTGTTCTAGCTTGTCGAAAAACGCTTTCTCATTTTCCATTGGCACCTCCAGATGCAGTTGTTAATAAATACACTTAACCAACACAAAAAACGATAGATTGCTTATCCTGCCTCGTCCGTGAATAAATTGTGAGACAATGGTGACAAATTATTATTTCTATAGCATGACATTTGACGAATTGTAAATGATGAATTTCATTCATCCACACAAGAAGCAGGAAATTGGATGAATTAGCGCTGGAAGCCCCTTGTCATTCTTTGAAAATATGCGCGGCGAGCACCCATTGATAATCAGAAAGCATAATCAACCGTTTATTATAACTATTATGAATTTGTATTCTGGAATCAAGTTTACTATATGACGGTGAACAGCCTTCTAACAGTTCCCCATCAGGATTTTATTGTCCGGGTATTCGCCATCAATGCAAAAACAATGGTTCCATACGCAATAAATGTTCTGAAATACTCGCCAAGGGCTGCATTCCGAAACAGGTTCTGTCCGGCCTGGGGAGAGACGATGAACAGAAAATGAAACAGGATAATTCCGATCAGCGCGTTATAGACACTTGCGTTTTTAACCGTAGCGCCTCCTGCCAGCAGCGCGGCTATCGAAAATATGTCTGAGTTCAGATGCCCGGCGTACACATTCATCATTCCGATATTCTGCAGATAGACAATCTGCCCCAGACAAGCTGTAACCGTAGAGATGATAACCGCCTTGGTGCGCACCGGATCAACATTGATCCCAAGGAGTTCCGCTTTACCGGAATCCAGTCCGACAGCCTTGATATGGCATCCGATTCTCGTGTTCAGGATATAATAGATGAGGATCGAAAAGCTGATGACGACCAGAATCATAAACAAGGGTATTTCCAGGGAGCCGATGTGAAGCATCCAGTATTTATCAATGATATTTCGATATTCATGCAGGTCCACCATACTGCGAACTCCCGCACCTCTGGACAGGATGATTTCCTTGTTGTGAGACGGAATAAATGTGCCGTATCCGACAAGGAATATGAACTGATAGACACTGGTACCGATAAACCCCATGATCATGGTGGTGACCATTTCCTTGCCTTTAACCCGGTTGAGCACTTTACCGATCAGCCAGCCCAGGAATATCGAAAGACCGCATCCGAAGGCCGCAGCACTAATAATCCCCGCAAAACCTTTCATTTGAATATCCAGGACAAAAAGCCATCCTATTTGAGCAGCAATGGCGCCGATCGTGATCGCAAAATTCAAGCCCATCCCGGCCTTTATCGGGATGATCAGCGCTAAAACCAAGATCCCATCCCTGATAAAGCGGATTAATACTTCGTTTGTGATAAACGAAAAACTCAATTGAGAATAATGCCAGCCCAAAATGGCCAGAATAACAAAAACAAAAGGCACCGTGATTCTTTTCATCGGATCATTGGCCTTTGTGTTGTCAGCGCATAGAGAATCGCGGCGTTGGCAATGAACATCCTCAGTATTTCAGCGGATTCCGGCAATAGCAGTTCATTGGCAATGGGAGAAGACAGGATATAGATGGTCTGAAATAACAAGGTGCCCACAATGGCCTGCAAGATCCGGTTGCTTTTGATGATGGCTCCGCCGATTAATATCGAAGCCGCCGCAGGAAATGCAACCAGAAGCGGCGCATCATAAAGCTCGATAAACCCATAGCTCTGGGCATAGACGATGATTCCAAAACCACCCAATATTGTAGATAATATTATGGCACAGGCCCTTGTCTTTCCGACGGATATTCCGTTTATGACCGCATAAATTTCATTTTCTCCAAGGGCGGTGATGGCTTTTCCGATTTTGGTTTTAAAGAAAATAGAAATCAGCAAGCACAACACGACGAAAAGCAGCATCATTCCCGCCGGAATAATACATTCTCCGATATGAATCGCAAATATCCGGTTGAGAGTTTTCGCAAAAAAAGGCTCCAGGGTAATGGTGGGGCGCATGCCTTTGCCGCCGATGGGCCACAGCATCACCGGATTTGAAAACGGCGCCGTGGCCCAAAAAATATTCATTGCAGAAACCACGGAAAATCCGATAAACGCAGAGGCGATTTCTTCCTTTCCCTTGACGCGATTCAGCCCGTAGCTATAGACAGTGCCGAACAAAACCGAAAAAGGAATCGAAAACCCCAACGCGATAAAAAACCCGGCCAATCCATTAAAACGAAAATTAACTGCTACGCACATACCCAACAGCCCTGCCATAACCGCTACCGGAAGACCGAAATTAATCCCGATGCCGGCATTCATGATTGGCACCAATGAAAGAACCAGGACGCCATTCATTACCAACCTGACCATCACATCGTTTAGAATGATGTTAATCGGAATATGTAAATAAAATGCCGCAATAAACATCATCGCAATAAATACGGAGATAATTATTTGAGGGAGGGTAAAGCGCTTTCGGATCAGCATAAGTGCTTTGCAAATTCCGGATCAGATGCTGAAGGCGGAAGAATTGCCCGGATTCTCCCGTCATGAAATACCACGATCCGGTCGCAGATTTGTTTCAATTCATCCAGTTCACTGGAAACCACGATAATGGTCGTTGACAATTCATGATTGATATCGAGGAAAATGTTCAGAATCACTTCTTTTGAAGAAACGTCGATGCCCCGGGTAGGCTCTGATACAATCAGAATTCTGGGATTTGTGGCAATTGCGCCGGCGATGCAGACCTTCTGCTGATTTCCGCCGCTTAGTGTGGCTGTTTTTTGCGCTACGGATTCACAACGAATATGATATTTTTCAATGCAGCCTTCAGCGTATTTTCGGGCTTCATCGGAATCAAACATGCGGAAAAGATTAAACGGGAATTTTTTAAGGAATTTATTGCGGGATTGAAACGCGGCAAACGCAATATTCTCTGTTACCGATTGATTCAGAAGAAGCCCCATGGTGTGCCTGTCCTCAGGAATATATGCCACGCCTTCAGAAATCATCCGGACCGGGTTTAAATCATACATCCTGCGGCCGTTCACGATCAATGCGCCTTTTGTCTCGCACAATCCCATAAGCCCCTGTACAAAAGCGTTCTTGCCATGTCCGGAAAGGCTTGTAACGCCGAGGATCTCTTCTTGAAAAATCTCAAGATGAATATCTTTAATGCTTTCCATAGGGGTATTTGCAGAAAAATCCCTCAAAACTACGACAGGGTGGTTGGATGAGGACAGGGTTTTCCTTAAAGCTTTTACCCTTTTTTGCAAGGTCATACATTCATATACCTTATCCAGATCGGCATGTTTGCTGGTAAGTGCGCCGGCAATTTTTCCATCCCGCATAATGGTGATATTCTGGCACAGGGAAAGGACTTCTTCGATTTTATGGGAAACAAAGAGCATCCCGATCTTTTTTTTGGATAAGCCCAAAAGAATCCTGAACAGTTTTTGGGTATCCTCTTTATTCAGCGATGCCGTGGGTTCGTCGAGAAGAAGGTATTTCAGTCGCGGGTTATCTATTTCCCTGGCAAGTTCTACAAAATGTTTCAGCTCGATGCTCTGGTTCTGATATTTTTCTTCGGGATTTACGTCAACACCGATGTGTTTGAATAATTTGACAATGTCTGCGCGGTGCCCGGACTTATCGATATAAGCAAAATGACTTCCCAGAAGGCGCCTTGTAAACGGTACCGTCTTTTCTCTTGAGAGCTTGATATTCTCGGTAATACTTAACCCAGGAATCAAGGCGGATTCCTGACGGACAATCCCAATGCCGGCCTTGATGGCACAGACAGGGGTAAGCGGTGAGTATTCTTGTTCTTGAATAATCATATTGCCGCTATACCCTCCGGTCTTCTGGATAAGGGGGTTGCCCGAGAGGATATTTAACAGGGTGCTTTTGCCAGAACCGTTCATACCCAAAAGTCCATGGATTTCACCTGGGTTAATCCTCAGACTGATATGGTCCAGGGCTTTCAGGTTCCCAAAGCTTTTTGAGACATTATCGACACATAGCATTCTAATAGATGATCGAATCCATGATAATCAGGTAGTAGTTGTTAATCTCCGGCTTCATCTTGTTGAATTCTACATTGACGCCGGCAGTCAGTTTGGCCATGGATTTCAATTTTTCAATATCGGTTTTATCCAGTTTATTCTCAATCATCTGTCTGGCGACTTCCACGGAAAATTCCGGAAAGAAAACGCCTACGGGAACCGGCCATGTCGAAAGCCTGCCCGTACATTCGGCTGCCTTGGCTTTTTCCGTGATCATGGCATTAATCTTATCAAAATTCCCCGCATCTTCTGCTTTTATCTCAAGCCCCATGGCGGCGGGGTACCCCTGGGTCGGGGTCGGACAACACTGCTCCGGCATGATGAATTTGAGCTCCAGGGCTTTGGCAATGATCACATCCTGCATGGGACAATTGGTCCCGAATATGGCGGTATCCTTTCCATATTTGGCGATCTGCCGGGGGATATCTTCCTGAAGGAATTGCAGCATGGCGGCACGCCCGCTTCCCGCCTGAGGATCCGGAGTGCTGACATCCACAAATTTCATACCCAACTTCTCACAGGTTTCCTTCATTTTATCTCTTCTTTTAGAAAGAAGTTCCTTGGCCATGTGGGTGGGAAACGAATAGTGGATAAAAGTCTTTGCGCCCATTTTCTGGGCCTTGGTCGGGATGCTTTCTCCGCGTTTCAGCCAGTCTGTGTCAAAAGCCAGATCCACATATTTGGCCATCATGTCCGGGTCATCCCAGATCGGCGCCGTAATGACAATGATATCCGGTCTCTTTGCCTTGACTTTTTGAATGGCCGGCAGAATACCGGAATAGCCAGCACAGATCACGATCGCTTTCATGTCTTTGTCGTCTGCAAGGCTGACGATCTGCGTAATCGCGGTTTCCTGTTCCGATGAAAAATGTTCCGGCAGCGTGATGTGCTTGATCATGGCGGGATATTTATTGACCATTTTATCTCCCCCCCTGAATTCATCTTCGCTGGCTGAAAGCGTTGGGGTTACCACACCGATCTTGTAATTTGCCGCTGCAAAAGCGGTTGTGTTCAGGCAAAATGCGATACCGATTAATACCAATCCGATTTTTTTAAACATGGTTTCTCCTTTTTGTGAAAGCGTTTCGTGAGATCAGAACAGAAACTATTCCCTTGCCCCTTCCTTTGAAATGGAGAAAAGGCATTTTTACACCTAATTTTTTATCATCTCCAGAAAGGCTTCGACCCGGACCTTGATCTGCCCCGAATCGTTTTTTGAATAATCCGTCTCGATCTGAAGATAAGGTATCCTGCAGGTATCCGTGACAAATCTGTTAACGCTATATGCTTCCACATTGTACGCATGACAGGCATGCCAGGTTAATTCAACGACCCCCTCGATATGATAATTTTCGATGATATTTTTCAGGATTTCAAATCGTTTGGCATTAGGACTCATGCAGGGGCAGGCGGTTGAAAGATATTTTTTCGCCAGCGCCGTTACGGGATCTTCGTTTTCATTGACCAGGTCCCCTGTGGTTTTCAACCCACCGCAATTTTCCATGGCTACAACAATTCCGCCGCCATCTTCAATGGCATCCAGAACTTTCTGGTTGGTAGTCGGACAGCCGGTCAGAAGAATTCTCGGCTTATCGTTAACACTGCTCCCGAATTGGCCGCCACGCTGCCTGATAATGCGGATGGCCGATTTGATCTCTTCAATCCGCCATTCAATATCGATTTCAAATCCGGACATGCTGATGATATTGCAGATTTCTCTTCCATATACGAGGGGGATTTTTCCGGTATTCAACTCGAAAACCGTGTTAACCGCTTTCCGAAGGCCGTTATAAAGCTTTATTTTTTCGGATAAAGCCAAATCCGTAATGACAGTCTCTGTCAGTTCTTCAAGGATGGACTTGACCCTGCAAAGCTCGGCTATCCAGTATTGAAGGCTTTCGTCGGTTTCGGATGTCTGCGGCAGTTGCAGGAGGTATAAGGGTTTGATGTCTTTCAAAAGCTCAAACATCTTCTTTTTACCGTCGCAGGTTGCATCGGCCAGGATGATGTCAACCTCATGAAAAAACGGACAGGTATCGGTCAAGGCAAAACCATAGCTGGATTTGATTAAAGGGCATAGATTCCGAGGAAGATGCTTTTCCGCATCCGGTATGGTTTTATCGGATCCGGCGCACAATGTAATCGGCATGGCGCCTGCTGCCGCAATCATTTCTTTTGGGGTAAATGCACAATAAACCCCTACAGCCTTGCCGCCGTCTTCCTTGAACCTGATTGCTTTTTTAAAAACATGCTCTTCAATATTTCTTAAATAATTTTTATCAAACATGAATGTCCCGCTGAAGAGGAAGTCCGGACCGCTTGGAAAAATCCGTCGTCAATCCATCTCCATTTATATTACGTCTATGAATTAATCAAATTCATAATAGTTATAGCTTATCGTCTCTTATAGCTAAAATTTTGGACACTGCTGTCCAAAATAAATTTGAAAACGGTATCCACCGAAATCACTCACCCAAACAAGGCAGTTGAAAGATGTATTCTTTTCGAATAGCCAAATGGAAGCCCCCGGCGATAACCAGAAGGCATAATCAACCTATATCTATAACCATTATGAATTTGTATTATAAAAACAACTTTACTATAAAGTGGAAATAAATTCTCATGAATCATCCGGGCATTTACCCCCAGACATGAAAATGATACTCACACCCGCACAACAGAACTTCATTAAACCATAGGAGGACAGGATGAAATCTTTTGGAGTGTCTTGTTTTACAATCCTTGTAATGCTTTCGGTGGTTTGTTCGGGAAATGCAACAGCCGCTTCTCTGGACAGCTTTGCGGGCCTGGAAGGAACGATTGCAATAGCAGGCGGTACGGCGCATATCCCGGTGATGAACGATGCTGCCAAGGCCATCATGACATCCCATCCCAAAATCCGCATTACGGTTGAAGGGGGTGGTTCTGGAATCGGGGTTCAGAAGGTTGGCGAAGGTCTGGTGGATATCGGCAATACCGGACGCCCGCTTTCAGAGGCGGAGATCACCAAATATGGCCTTAAGTCTTATCCCTTTGCCCTGGACGGGGTGGCTGTCGTGGTCCATCCGGAAAACCCGCTTTCAGGACTGTCGTCTCAGCAGGCCAGGGATATCTTTGCCGGAACTGTCCTGAACTGGAAAGAAGTGGGAGGAAAAGACGCCGCCATTCATCTTTTCACCCGGGATGAGGCCAGCGGCACCCGCGAAGTCTTCTGGGAAAAACTGCTCAATAAAGGGGCGATCGCAACCGCCGCCAATGTCGTCGCTTCAAATGGCGCCATGAAGGTGGCAATCTCACAGGATAAGGACGCCATTGGCTACACTGGTATCGGGCATGTGGATCAGAGCGTAAAAGCGGTGGTTTTAAATGGCGTGGCTGCTTCTCAGGAAAACGCCTTGAACGGAAGCTACCCGGTAGTTCGCAAGCTTTATATGAACACCAAGGGCGAGCCCTCCAAACTGGTGAAAGCGTTTATCGACTTCATCCTGAGTCCTGACGGGACAGCGCTTTGCCAAAAACACGGTTACCTGCCCCTGAAGTAGAGATGCCAGGCGTACCGAATGACAAAGACCATAGCGCCGATTCATCCACAAGGCAACCCATCCGAAAAATGGATTGAATGGAGTCTATTAATAGCCGCAGCGGTTTCCGCGGCGGCCATCCTGTCCATTCTCCTGCTGCTTGTATACTTCTGCATGCCTCTGCTCACGTGGGATCACCTGTCCCAGGTTCTCTCCTGGCACTGGCAGCCTGTTGAAGGCAAATTCGGCATTCTGCCCATGTGCGCCGGCTCGCTTGCCCTTTCGATTCTGGCGCTTGCCTTAGCCTTTCCTCCGGCCATCGGCATTTGCAGCCTGGTTTATGTCCTTTCGCGGGGGTTTTTCTCACGCTTTCTGCTGGTACTGATCCATTTCATGACGAGCATTCCGACGGTCATTATCGGTTTTGTATCGGTCTTTGTGCTCGTTCCACTTCTGCGGGAATGGCTTGCGGCCGGATCGGGCTTTTCACTGCTGACCGCAGCCCTGACACTGAGTGTCCTCATCCTTCCCACCATTGTGCTTGTCTTTCATGCCCGGCTGGAGCAACTCGATCCGCTCCTTCGGCTGACAGCGGAAGCCATGGGGTTTACGCCCATCCAGCAAATGCGATATGTGTTGCTGCCCGCTGCCTCCAGAGGCCTGACTGCTGCCGCCGTTCTCGGTTTCGGAAGGGCCATCGGTGATACGCTCATTTCCCTCATGCTGGCCGGAAATGCAGCGCAATTTCCGGGCTCTTTTTTTGCTTCCATCCGTACGCTCACCGCACACATCGCCCTGGTTCTGGCAACAGACAGTCAAAGCATGGCTTACCAGTCCGTTTTTGCCTCAGGGCTGCTTCTTTTTTTTCTCATGGGAGCATTCAATTATCTCATCCGGAAATCAGGCCCAAAAGACCGGAGAACGCCGCCATGAGAAAAATTTCTGACGGTTTTTTCACTGGGTTTACGTGGCTGTCCGGTCTGGGTGCAATACTGATCGTGATACTGCTGATAGGATTTTTGCTTCTGCATGGGACAAAAAGCATCACGCCTGCGCTTTTTTTCGGGGAAACCCCCTGGCTTGCGGCCATCACCGGTCAATCGCCTGTTTTTGATGGAATCTGGCCGGCCCTGGTTGGAACATCTTTGCTGGTTCTCCTGTCATCGATCATTGCCATTCCCGTGGGAATCGCCAGCGGAATTTACCTGGCGGAGTATGCCTCCCGGCGCCAGCAGGCATTTCTGGGTTTGATGGTGGATTTTTTGTCCGGAACCCCATCCATTGTGATGGGGCTTTTCGGATTTGCGATGATCCTTTTGGCTCGGAGAACCTTGGTCCCCAAGGCTCAACCCAGCCTGTTCCTGGCCGCTTTCTGCATCGCCCTGCTCATTTTACCTTACCTGATCCGCACAACCCAGGCGGCCATTGAAGGCATCCCCGAACAACTGCGGTTGCTCGGCCCCGGTATCGGGTTCAGCAAATGGCAAAATATCCGGCATGTTCTGCTTCCCGTTGCCAGTCGCGGCATATTCAGCGGTATCATTCTTGCCATCGGGCGCGCATCGGAAGATACGGCCGTTATTTTGCTCACGGGCGTGGTGGCGCATGCGGGAATTCCCCGCAACCTCTGGGATAAATTCGAGGCCCTGCCTTTTCGCTTCTATTATCTGGCCGCGGAACACCGGAATGCAAGCGAACTGGAACAGGGATTTGGAACGGCCCTTGTCCTGTTATTCATTACCGGGCTGCTTTTTCTTGCGGCCTTTCTCCTGCAGCGACGCGCCGAAAAACGATGGCAGATCCGATGACATCCGGAAAAGAGCCAACGGTCCGCATCGATAATTTATGGGTCCGGTTTTTGGAAAAGATCGTGCTCAAAGATATCACCCTTTCCCTCTGGCCCGGCCAACTGACCGTATTGGTGGGCCCTTCGGGATCGGGAAAATCGACATTGCTCAGGTCCATCAACCGTCTGAACGCGTTTTATCCGGACTGCCGGACTGAAGGAACCGTGCGCATCCGGCTTCATGACCGGACCATAGGCGACTACCCGGATTCTTTCCCGCTTTCGGAGCTGAGAAGGCGGGTGGGGATGGTCTTCCAGACGCCCGCGGTTTTGCCCTTCTCCATCGGGAAAAACCTTGCCATGCCGCTTCGGGTAACCCTGGGACTGACTGGCGCCGCTTTGTCCGAGCGGGTGGAGTGGGCGCTCCGGGAAGTCTCTCTGTGGAGTGAGGTGAAAGACAGGCTCGGGGAACCGGCGCCAACGCTCTCCGGTGGGCAGCAGCAACGCCTCTGTCTGGCGCGGGTTCTGGCTTTGGAGCCGCAGGTGCTGCTACTGGACGAGCCGACAGCGTCCCTTGATTTCAGGGCAGCAACCAGTATCGAAGCACTTCTGTCAAGGCTCAAGGAACGCTACACCATTCTGGCCGTTTCTCACAGTCTGAGCCAAACAAGGCGGATAGCGGACAGGGTTTGCGTTCTAAAGGAAGGACAACTGGTTCAGGAAATGGCCGGGCAACATCTAAAAGACGCTGAAACCTTTCAGCAGCTCATGGAAGCCGCTTTTTAAATCGCAACTGAGGATATCAAACCATGTTTGAAATCAAAATCCCGGGTCATGGAATTCTGAACCTCTCACATCTGATCCTGGATTACAATGGAACCATTGCCTGCGACGGATACCTCCTGCAAGGCGTGAAGGAGCGCTTCGCCGATCTGTCCACATCCCTCGACGTCCACGTCCTGACCGCCGACACCTTCGGCAGCGTGAGAAAAGCGCTTTCCGACGTTAGCTGTCACGTAGAAATCATTCCGATAGAAGACCAGACACAGGCAAAGCTCGATTATGTTCAATTGCTCGGCCTTGAAAACTGCGTCTGCATGGGAAACGGTCGCAATGACAGGTTGATGCTAAAAAACGCCGCCCTTGGTGTAGCCGTGGTGCAGGCAGAAGGCGGCGCCGCGGATGCGATTCTGGCAGCGGATATCGTTGTTGGCAACATTCTGGACGCGCTGGATCTGCTGCGCCATCCATTACGCCTGACCGCAACCCTGCGTTCCTGAAGGGCAATCAAATGGCATTTGTCTTATATTTTTGAAACCACAAAGTGATAATACCCTTGTATTATTAAAGCGAAATAACCTTATCGGCCAACTGCATGGCGGTGACGATATCCAGCATATTGGTGGTTTCGCCGACCTGTTTTCTTTCCAACAGGTTGAAATGGTTCAGGCAAGTGCCGCACACCAGAATCTTAATGCCGCCATTTTCATAGCTCTTGAGATCGTCAAGCACTTCCGAGCTATCGATCGTAAGTTTGACGCCGTTGTTGACGAACACCAGCCGCCACAGATCCGGCCCCATTTCCTTCAGCGTGCGCAGGAAACTGAGCATCAATTTCAGGCCCAATTCATCGTCCCCGAAACCCATCCGATCCGTGGCGCACAACACCATGATCTTACTGGAGCCGGCTTCCGGCGCGGCAGGCTCCGGGGAATGATCCACGGGCTCTGCGCCCAGCGTTCCGATGACCCGATAGTCGGCTCCAGTTTGTTCGAGACTGGTAGCAAATCCCTGCGACTCCAGAAATCGCTGAACATTCTGTTGGGAGGCTGCGTTATCAACCATCACGGATATGCTACCGGGTTTTTCTTCCTGCAGCGCGGCCTTGGTGTGAAGTACCGGAGCCGGACAAGCCAGTCCCCGTGCATCAATTTCTTTCATTAAAAAATCTCCTTTTTATCCGGAAAACGGACAGGACAATTCACTGACATGGTAAATATGTTTCTGACAGCAATACGGACAGGATTCGTCGAGGGCCACCTTTGCATCCAGAGTCCTGTTCCCGGCAGCATCGGTAACCACGCCCCTGTTTTCAATAATTCTGTAATCCGCGCTTTCAAACACCTTATTTTCATTCGGACAGACAAAAATCAATTTCACAGCATTTCCAGATAGGCCTGGATGCGCACCCGAAGCTGCTCGGTATCGCTCTCGGCATAATCGGTTTCCAGGTGTAGGGTGGGGATATTCAGAGTCTCCTGAACCAGTTCATTGACACCAAACGCCTCGATATTGTAGGTGTGGCAGGCCTGCCAGGTCAGATCGATGACGCCATCCACGGAGAATTCCCGGATCATCTCTTTCAGAAGATCAAAACGCCCGGTATTGGGACTCATCACCGAGCAGGGGGTGGCAAGATACTGCTCGGCCAGTGCATCCATGGGGTCTTTAGCCTCATCGATAATAAATGCCTGTTTGTATCCGGAACAGTTTTCCAGGGCAACCGCTACAGCGCCGCTCTGCTCAATGATTTTTACGACTTTATCGCTTCCCAGTCCCACGGGCACGCCCGTGAGCAGGATGCGTTTTCCGTTTCCGATTGCTGCATCCGCTGATCGGAACGCCCCGTTTTTGGCCTGGGCAACCACTTCTTCCATCAGGGAAATACCTTTTTCCTTGTCCGCCATGAACCCGATCTTAAACAGGATTTCCAGCACCTGGGATCCGCTTAATGGCGCGGGGTCAATCTTGCCGAGATCCATGAGGGCTTTTCTGGCCCCTCGCTCCCGGTTCATCAACTGGATGGCGGCCCGCGGCCTTGGCCTGTTCAATGTCCAGCAGGTTCTGTTCCGCAATCTGCTGGAGCGTGTTCATGATGTTTGTCATTTTCTCAATTCCATGGTATTTTATGGGATTTCCCTGGCCAGAAGCGCTGCGCCCAGGGCCCCGACCAGTTGGGGATCTTCCGGCACCAGAACGTTTCTGCCCAGTGTTTCCGCCAGGAAACGCCGCATGCAGGGATTTTTGGCAACTCCACCGGTAAAAACAATATCGCCGGCGGAAGACACCCGGTTGATCATGCCGGCAGCCCGCTGAATGACGCTGGCGTGAAGACCACGGGCGATTTCCCGGCGGTTCTTTCCCTTGGCAATCAGGGAGGTGACTTCGGATTCGGCGAATACCGTGCACATACTGGAAATGGCGAGATCTTTTTCCGCCAGTAGTGCTTCCTGGC
>CAIVVZ010000568.1 GCA_903909505.1 uncultured Desulfobacteraceae bacterium | reverse complement strand
GGGGACCTCGTTTACCGGATCGCGAAGTAGCGCACCTCAGGACAAATATGGCGAATATTAAAGATCTATTCTCAAAAATGTCAAAAACAGCAGGGAGTGATCCTGTATCTACGCCTGAGCCTAAGAAAGGCTTGCCTTCAGCTTTCGATTCTATCTTAAAAAAAATTGATTTAAACTTTTTTGCACACCTGGATTTGAAGGAGTTGATTTCCGGAAAAAAGCAGGTTGTCGGTCTGGATATCGGTTCCAGTTCGCTCAAACTGATGGAGATTATAGAATCCGGGGGCGGTTTTTTTATGAACCGATTCATCCAAGTCCCGTTGGAGCGAGGCGTCATTGTCGATGGGGCCATTGTTGAGTTGGGAAAACTCGTCGATGCACTTAAAGTTTTGTTCAAGAATTCAGGTTGCCAACGCAAAGGGATTGTTACCTCTTTATCCGGCCATTCCGTTATTGTCAAAAAAGCGACTTTCCCCAACATGGAAGATCAGGAATTAAGGGATATGATCCATGATGAGGCTGGAAAATATCTGCCTTTCGATAGCATGGATGATGTCAACTTCGATTTTCAGATCCTGGGCCAGAATGAGTATAATCCCAACCATCTGGATGTCATTATTGTTGCTGCAAAAAAAGAAAATATCGAGACCTATGTGGAGGCTATCGAGATGGCGGGTCTCTCCGCCGTGATCCTCGATGTTGATTCCTTTGCCCTGGAAACCATGTATGAGAAGAATTATGATTACGACGAAAAGGATATTGCGGTTATTGTCAATATCGGTGCGAGCATAACAAACATCAACGTCGTGAAAAATGCTACATCCATATTTACCCGCGATTTTACGGTGGGGTCCAATTCTATTACAGAGGCTATTCAGTCGCAATACGGGGGTTCCTTTGATGATGCGGAGCATATGAAAATAGAAGGTCCCCAGGAAGATTCAATGGCAAGGCGTGATTTCCAATCCGCACTGCTTTCTTTCGCCGATCCAATTTTGTCGGAAATCGAGCGTTCCGTTGATTATTTCCGATCAACTTACGGTGATGAAGATATCCGCCAGGTGCTCATTGCCGGCGGTGGCGCCTTTATCCCCGGCATTGCTCCAGACCTGAGTCAACGCCTCAATATCCCTGCAGAAATTATTCAGCCATTCCGTAAAATCGGTTATAATAAGAAGATCATGACACAAGAAGATATCGAACGTATCGGTCCTGTTGCCGCTGTCGCCGTGGGCCTTGCGCTAAGGAGGATCGGGGATAAATGATCAGAATCAACCTCCTTCCTTATCGCGAAATAGCAAAAAAAGAAACGCAATCGAGGCAGATCTTCATCCTGACCGGCTCCTTTGTTCTCTATTTGTTGATTCTCGGGGCTGTCCAGGTCTTTATGTGGCGTGATGTCAGCACCATAGAACAGAGTTTGAAGGTCAAGCAGGAACGGCTCGATGTATTGAATAAAATCATCGGTGAAGTCGATCAGTATAAGATGGAGAAGCGCATCCTGGAAAAAAAGCTTGCTGTTATCGGCGACCTTGAGAAAAACCGCTCCTATCCCATGCGAATGTTGGCTGATATCGCCTCTCAGGTGCCTATTAAGGATCTTTGGCTTGATAAACTGTCCGAAAACGGTGTTTCTCTCATGTTGGAAGGCAAGGCGCGGGATAATTTTGCTATTGTGCGGTTTATGAAGAGCCTTGAAGGGTCTATGTATATTAGATCCGTAGAGTTGGTTTCATCGAAGCAGATCGAGGTTTCGGGCATCAAGTTGCAACAGTTCAGTTTGTCATGCGTCCTGAGGAAAGGTGTCTAAAGCCATGGCGCTTGCCGATGATCTAAAAAAACTGTCCCCGAAGATGAAGGC
>CAIVVZ010000567.1 GCA_903909505.1 uncultured Desulfobacteraceae bacterium | reverse complement strand
TAACCCCCGTAGTAACCGGGTATCCTAAAATAATCAATCCAAGAATATAGCCTGAAATTTGCAGTTTGCAAGGGTATAAAATGATAAAGAAAGGCATAAATTAAGATGTTTTTAAATTGACCGGATTTTCAATTCGATGAAGCATATCCGTCCTGATCATGATAAATTTTTCTGTTATTTATAAGGAGTTACAGATTGAAACTCGTGTTATTTCATATATCTTTCCATAGAGTTTTTTCTTCGTCTCTTATGTTTTTAATTCATGATAAATTTTAAAATACGGGTAGAATATGTGCGGAATTGTTGGATATGTTGGAAATCGAAGCATCGTTAAGACACTGCTGGACGGCTTGAAGCGGCTCGAATACCGCGGCTATGACTCTGCCGGGCTGGCGCTTCTGGAAGAAGATAAGATTCAGGTCGTCAAAACGATCGGCAAGGTAAAAAACCTGGAAAATAGAATATTGAACGAGTATGGCGATATTGAGATTGCCGGACCCACCGCCGGGATCGCCCATACACGCTGGGCGACACACGGCGCGCCGTCTGAACGCAATGCGCATCCGCATCTGGATTCATCCGGACGTTTCGCGATTGTTCATAACGGTATTATTGAGAATTATCTGGAACTGAAAAGCCATCTGCAAGGTAAAGGCCGCGTATTTGTCTCAGAGACTGACAGCGAAGTACTGGCTCATCTGATTGCCGAGTGTTATGAAGGCGATTTGCTCAGCGCTACCGCCGCCGCCTTGAAAAAAGTCCACGGCACTTACGGGATCGCGGTTATTGCGGTAACAGATCCCGGCACCATCGTCGTCGCCAGGCACGGCAGTCCGATTGTCATCGGCGTGGGCAACGGCGAAACCCTGATTGCCAGTGACGTTTCCGCGATTGCCGCGTACACTCAGCGGGTGATTTACCTGAATGACGGCGACCTGGCAAAGATTACGGCGGAAACAATAGATATCCGGAATATAGAGAACATTCCGGTATCCAGGGAAATCGCCCATATTGACTGGAACCCTGAAGCCGCCGAAAAAAGCGGCTATGACCATTTCATGCTTAAAGAGATTTGCGAGCAGCCGGAAGCGGTTGCCAACGCCATCCGCGGACGCATGGACAAAGGCTCGGCCACGGCCATCCTCGCCGGTCTGAATATGACTACCCGCGAAATGGCGCAGGTTAACCGTATTGTCATTGCGGCCTGCGGCACCAGCCTGCATGCCGGGATGGTCGCGCAGTATTTCTTCGAGGAACTGGCGAGCATTCCTGTTGATGTCGAACAGGCGGCGGAATTCCGCTACCGCAACCCGATTATCGAGCCGAATTCGCTCGTCATCCCGATCAGCCAGTCAGGAGAAACCGCCGATACGCTGGCCGCGGTGCGCGAAGCCGCCAATAAAGGCGCGATTGTCGCGGCGCTGTGCAATGTTGTCGGTTCCACTATCGCCCGCGAATCAGGACGCGGTATTTATCTGCATGCGGGGCCGGAAATCGGCGTGGCTTCAACCAAAGCTTTCACCTGCCAGGTCTCGGTACTGCTGATGATGGCGCTGCTGTTCGGCAGAAACCGTCGTTTATCGCGTGAAGACGGCCTTAAAATCATTGACGATGTGAACTCGATTCCGGGCTTGATCAGCCAGGTGCTTGAACGCAAGGAAGCTATCGAAAAGATTGCCAAAAAATACGCCGGTGCCAAGGACTTCTTCTATATCGGACGCGGCTGCCTTTATCCAGTGGCTCTGGAAGGGGCGTTGAAGCTCAAGGAAATCAGCTATATCCATGCGGAAGGCTACCATGCGGCCGAGCTGAAACACGGCCCGATCGCGCTGCTGGAAGCCGGTGTGCCGGTGGTTGCCCTGGCCAACAATATCCCCGGCAAGGACAAGATGATCGGCAATATCCAGGAATGCCACGCCAGACAGTCTCCGGTCATTGCCACGGCTACTGACAGCGACAATGAAATCGCAGGCATCGCTGACGACGTGATCTGGATTCCTGAATGTTCCAAGTTCGCGGCGGTGGTTCCGACTGTAGTTGCGCTTCAGTTGCTGGCCTACTATATCGCCAAAGAGAGAGGCTGTGAAATTGACCAGCCGCGCAACCTTGCCAAAAGTGTAACAGTTGAATAATAACAAAAGTAGTTGCTTTAAATGATGTTCATATATAATCTGCTGTTTCCGCTGGCATTCCTTTTTTTCATACCGGGGCTGGTCATCAAGCTTATCCGCCGCCCGGGACAGAAGCAAACCTTTCTTGAACGCTTTGCCATTTTCTCCCCAGAGAAGAAACAACAGTTAAAGGCAATGCAGGGTGCCGTATGGATTCACTCGGTCAGCGTCGGAGAGACCATGATTGCGCTTTCCCTGCTGAAAAAGTGGCAGACAGAACACCCGGAGCGGAAGTTTGTGCTGTCCACCACCACCACGACCGGACAGGCGCTGGCGATGGAGAAAGCGCCGGCCGGGGTTGTGGTTTTCTTCTGCCCGATAGACTTTATCTTCTTCGTCCGCCGCGTTTTTGTGCTGCTCAAGCCGCGCATGATGATAATCCTGGAAACCGAAATCTGGCCGAATATGATCAACGAGGCTCACCGCCGTAACGTAAAAACTGTCCTGATCAATGCCCGGATGTCCGACAAATCATCCAGAGGCTATTACCGCTTCCGAATGTTCTTCCGCCCGCTGCTCGAAAAGTTCGACAGCATCTGCGTTCAGACCGAAGCCGATTTCAAGCGCTTCAGTTCAGTCGCCCCTGCCGCGCCGGTCAAAGTCTGCGGCAATATGAAATTTGACCAGACCGTTCCGGAGAATCTGCCGGCAATAGACCTGACCGGATACTTCGGTACTGGATCGCATATGATTCTGCTGGCCGCCAGCACTCATCCCGGCGAAGAGGAACTGATTGCCGCAACCTTCAAAAGTATCCTCCCTGAGTTTCACGGGCTGAAGCTGGTGATCATCCCTCGCCATGCCGAACGCGGCGGCGAGATTGCTTCGACCCTGAAGAAACTCGGGGTCAATTTCGCGCAGCGCACTGCTGCGGATAATCCGCAAAATGTTGACTGCCTGCTGGCCGACACCACCGGCGAAATGCTCAGTTTCATGAAGCAGGCGGAAGTCGTCATCATGGGCAAAAGCCTGGCCGGACAGAATGAAGGCCATAACCTGATCGAACCGGCGCTGCTGGCCAGGCCGATAATTACCGGAAGTATTCTCAAGAACTTCAGATTCGTCCTTAACGTGCTCAAAGAAAACAACGCCCTGCTGACGATTGATTCCGATGATCAACTGGAAGCGGTTCTATGCAGGCTTTTCAATGAACCGGAACTGCGTAAGACCATAGGCGAAAACGCGAAAGCCGCCCTGATCAAACACAAAGGCGCTACTGAAAGAACCATTAAATCCCTGGAGGAAATGCTGTGAAAAATATTACCCAGATCACCCGCGCCCGTGCCGGTGAAATCACCCCGGAAATACTCAAAGTCGCGGAGAAGGAAAAGCGCACTCCGGAATCCATCCGCGCCGAAGTCGCCGCCGGCACTATTGTCATCCCGGCCAACATCAACCATAAGAGCCTGGAACCGATCGGCATCGGCAAGACGCTGTTTACCAAGATCAACGCCAACATCGGCAACTCCACGCTGTCCAGCTGCCCTAAAATGGAACTGGAAAAGCTGCACACCGCGCTGAAATACGGCGCGGACACGGTCATGGACCTGAGCACCGGCAGCAATATCACCAACATCCGCCAGACGATTGTTAACAACAGCCCCGCCCCGATCGGCACGGTGCCGGTTTATGAAGCGCTCAGCCGGATCAAATCCGCCGACCAGCTCACCGATGAACTGATCCTGCAAGTCATCCGCGAACAGGCGGAACAGGGCGTTGACTACATGACCATCCATGCCGGACTGCTCCGCGAACACATCCCCATGGCGAAAGAGCGCATGCTGCGCATCGTCAGCCGCGGCGGCTCGATCCTGGCCAAGTGGATGCAGGTCAACAACCGCGAAAACCTGTTCTATGAAAACTTTGATAAAATACTTGAGATCTGCAAACAGTACGATGTGACGCTGTCGCTCGGCGACGGCCTCCGTCCCGGCTGCCTGGCTGACGCCAGCGATGAAGCCCAGTTCGCGGAACTGAAAGTCCTCGGCGGACTCGTCAGCCGCTGCCGCGCCGCCGGCGTCCAGGCCATGGTCGAAGGCCCCGGCCACGTTCCGCTCGACCAGATCGAGATGAATATGAAAATGGAAGACGAAATCTGCCAGGGCGCTCCGTTTTATATCCTGGGGCCGATAGTTATTGACTGTGCCCCCGGCTATGACCATATCACCAGCGCCATCGGCGCCACCCTCGGAGCATACTACGGCGCGGCCATGCTCTGCTATGTCACGCCGAAGGAACATCTCGGACTGCCCAACGCCGAGGACGTCAGAAACGGCGTCATCGCCTATAAGATCGCCGCTCATGCCGCCGACGTCGCGCTCAAACGCCCGGACGCCAGAAAGCGGGATGACGAAATCAGCCAGGCGCGGGCCGCATTCGACTGGCAGAAGCAGTTCGAACTGGCGCTCGACCCCGACCGCGCCCGCGAATACCGTCAGCAGGCGCTCGACGAAAGAAATGCCCAGACCGGCGAACACGCCTCAATCAATGATAAAGATCATTTCTGCACGATGTGCGGACCTGATTTCTGTTCCATGCGCATCAGCAGAGAACTTTAAATATAATCATAAGTATTTAATAATTAACTACTTATAAATACTTAACAGCTTCACTGATTAAAAAGGCGAACTTCCGTTTGAAGTTCGCCTTTTTTGCTTTCCGTTCAAACGGCGCTGCTGCTCAGTCGAAATTGATGGCGCAGGCACCCTTGCTGAAGGTTACTACGCGCCGGTTTTCCGGGATGGCGGACAGGGCATGGTCCAGATTCGCCAGCCGCTCGACGGCCGACTCATGCTCGATGCTGCCGGGTTCCGAGAACTTGATATCGTCGGTAAGCACCATGCGGTAATACTCAAAACTTTCCGGGCGCCCGTAGTATTCCCTGTCCAGATATTCGCACATCGCCTGCGAGTCCTCCGCTCTGACCAGAATAGAGACGCAGCCGCCTTTGCCGGCGCCGGTCAACTTCCCGCCGAGATAGCCGGGGCCGCGCTTGGCGATGCTGAGCAGAAAATCCAGCTGGGGAATGGATACTCTGAAGTCAAAGGTCAGGGCATCCTGGAGTTTGTCCACCAGCACGCCGACTTCATGCCGGTAGCAGTCATAGACCTTCGATGTTTCTGTAAGATCGCCGGACTTCAGTTGTAATGCCGCCGCCTCGAAAATCTGCTGCAGACGCCTGCCGATGACATTCTGGCGGTAGAAAAATCTGGCGGTGGTACGCAAATGGTAGCCGCCGATACTGCGTTTGGGATTGGTATAATTTCTGATGACGGAGGCGTAGTCGGTCTTTAACAATTCAGCCGCGGCGTCCGGAGTGATTTTTACCGGCAGCAGCGCAATGAATTCCTCGATGGCTTCATCGGGAATTCCAAGAATATCTTCGCATAAACTGCCGAGTTTCTTGAAATTGCGGCGAATCTTTTCCCACATTTCCGGCTGCTGTTCAAGATGCTTTATCGCCTTGTCCGGAACGAAGCCGAACAATCTTTCGACCAGCTGGCCCAGCCAGCCCGGTTTGGTGTTTTCACAATTTTTAATGGCTTCAGTAACCTCGCTGATCAGGATTTCCGCAAGGTCTTCGCTCATCTTTATCCAGCCTTTGCGCATATTGAAACTCTGATTTCCCCCCGCGCTTTTATTCACTTCCCACAGGGAGTTGGCCAGAACGACATGAATACCTTTCAGGAACGGCAGCGTGGTCACGCTGACTTCAGGGCGCGAGTGACGGTTGTAACTGACGCTGTTGGCGAGACTGAACAGAATCGTCATCTGATCGTTGGCGCCGCCGTGGGTGCCGACATACCATTCGGCTTCGCCCAGGAAACGGCAGACCTGGCTGTTGGTCCATTTCGGCAGCTTGTCGCGGTTGGTGAAGAACATCGCCAGAAAGGAGAGCACGACCATCGCGGAGGATGAGCTGACTCCGGCGCGGAAAGGCGTGGTGGACGGCCCGAAGGTCATATCCGCGCCGCGCATTTCAATGCCGGGATTCTCCCAGAGCGCTTTGATATACGGGCTGAGAATGTAATTCACCCAGTCACCCTGTTTGCGTCCGTAATAGGGGAACAGCAGCGAACGGCTGTCCCAGTTATCGGTCATCCCGGCGACCGCCTGGCCTGACCATGGGGCCTGCCGGAACTGCTCAAGTTCTTTGTTCAGTGAAACTTCAGTTGCCGGAAACAGCGGATTGTAATTATAGAGGTTAAGGATGTCGTCATTGCGGAAGGAAAGCGCCATCGGGATATCGCCGTCGATCGTTGTGGACATATGATCGCCGCCGCACATGTCGAGATATTCCAGAAACGCGTTGAGGCGCCCCGGTGCGCGCAGCAGAACGGTCGGAACGTTGCCCACGCGTTCGATATGACATTCCAGCGTCTTGATCATCCGCGCTTTCTGACGCGCCAGATATTCACTGTCAGTATTGACATAAATACCGTTTCCCAGCAAGTCGTCAAGACTGGCTGAACTATGTTTTAATCTGGCGATGATATCCGCCGCGGGAACAGCTTTGAATTCTCTGGAAAAAATCTCCGGCATTTGATAACTCTCCTTATCCTTGATTACGAACCCAGTTGCGCTGAAAACAGCCTGACACCCCGACATCACATGAAGCTATATTATATTTCATAAACCATCGTATTTCAATACACATAAAGATTTAATCCCGTATAACGGTCAACATTTTGGACAAGCTGGACACCAGTTTCGCACAATGCTTTTTATGTGGCCTATGGGGCATATGGGTGTCTTGGACTTTTCTCCAGTCCGTTTTGTCTGTGGTGTCTGTTTCTGTCCCCCCCATTTTGGACACCGGTTAACCTCATTTTGGACACCCGGTCTGCGCAGTTTTTTGTAATCTGGGAAGTCTGGGAAGTCTGGGAAGTCTGGGAATACTGGGGGCAGTCTCCGGTTTCCAATATTCGCCAGCCCCGAAAGCGGGGCACACATTTTGGACACCCATCCACGTTCCATAGGACTCATAGGCCCCATAGGACCCATTCCGGTTTTCCGAAAACCGGACAACGGACTGCACGGACTATCACGGACGAGCAAACCGGCAAACCGCCTGCTATCCGCACTTCCCGCGTTTTTCAATTTTAGCACATCTTCACATCTTCACATCTTCAATCCCGCTCCCGGCTTTCCACTTTCAACTTGTCTCGCTTGTCTCGCTTGTCTCGCTTGTCTCGCTTTCCACTCCCGCGCAGCGGGCTTCTACACCGCCAGTGCGAAATAATCCGCTCTGTCTTTCCAGGCTTTGATCATGTCGGGGGCGTATTTGCCTTTTAACGTCCTGGGGGCGGCGTCAGTGTACGGGATCTGCGGACGGCCTTCAGCCGCCGCTTTATCATTGTATTTGCGTCTTTCCATTTCGGTGAAAGTCACCAGCATCATGTCTTCGAATTCCTGGGTTTCCTTTTTGCTGAAGCCGTCGCCTGCATCGGCCGGACACATCGCCATGTACTCGGCCAGCCCCTGCAATCCGGCCAGCTCTGAAAAATCCAGATCAGGAACCGGGGGAGTTTTCACCACAGAGGTGGTTTTTGCTTGGGGCTGTTCCACCTGCATTTCCTGTTCTTCCAACTTTTCTCGCTTGTCTAGCTTTTCTTTCCCGCATTCGCGGGACCCGCCGGGCGGGGCAAGCATGGCTTCTTTGCGTTTATCGCTGCGCTCCATACTACTGCGACGCCCTAATGGAGGTCTTCTTTCAACTGGATGCCCCATTTTCGTTTCAACAGCCTTAGCGGCTAGTACTACTGCGACTAGAATGGAACCAGCGCGTCAAGACAATTAAAAAAGTTTCAACAGCCTTAGCGGCTAGTACTACTGCGACAAATGCACCTCGTTCAGTTCTCGAACGAGAACTTTAAGGTTTCAACAGCCTTAGCGGCTAGTACTACTGCGACAAGTCGATCACCAAGGTGGAATGAAAAAAGTGCTTACTTGTTTCAACAGCCTTAGCGGCTAGTACTACTGCGACTTTATATTTAAAAGGTTACAACCATCCGTTACCGTTTCAACAGCCTTAGCGGCTAGTACTACTGCGACTAATAGACGGTTGGTGGTTAGTAACAACGCATAATAAGTTTCAACAGCCTTAGCGGCTAGTACTACTGCGACCCAAAATAGCCGAGACCATGGATGAACTCTTTTGGGTGTTTCAACAGCCTTAGCGGCTAGTACTACTGCGACAAGGATAAAGTCGATGAAGGGAAAAAGCCTTTATGTTTCAACAGCCTTAGCGGCTAGTACTACTGCGACTGCGATGCCGGATGGGGGAGAGGAGTTTGATCAATGTTTCAACAGCCTTAGCGGCTAGTACTACTGCGACTCGCACGGCGTCAGGCGATGGCGAATGCCTTAATGAGTTTCAACAGCCTTAGCGGCTAGTACTACTGCGACCAGCATGAGGGTCACAAAGCTATCGCGCATGCCTGGTTTCAACAGCCTTAGCGGCTAGTACTACTGCGACC
>CAIVVZ010000566.1 GCA_903909505.1 uncultured Desulfobacteraceae bacterium | reverse complement strand
TGTCCTTATAGAAACTCCCATGCATCATCTCGTTATCAACATCATATTCACATATCCTTCCTTTGTATCTTTCTAGTAATCCCGCCGAACGCTTTATTACAGCTTGCTTTAATTCTTCCTTGTTCAGGTTTTTTATCCATTGTTGTACATATTGTTCGACTTCCCAGAAAATACAATGGCCCCGCATGATTATGTTATTCTTTTCGCACCAGGAAAGCACCTCATCGGCCTCTTCATAGGTAAGTTTGCCTTTTTCCTTTTCTGTGCTGTACCATTTGAGCGCATTTTCATGGACCGCGCTGTTAAAATTCTCTTTTACAATATTCAGGAATTTTTCGCGGGTTTCCGTATCGTACTTAAACACGCCGGTAGGTAAAGAGGTGCCGAACCAGAATTCGTGCCGCTCCTGGTCTACATTTATTGCGGCATCCTTTACGGGCCGGCCGTCCCTGTCAACTACGGTGATTTCAATTTCACCCATCCTTATTTTTTTTGTTTGTTCTTTGATTTTTTCCATCAGGAGCTCCTTCTTTTCCGCCTGGCTTTTTTCAGGTATTCCCTTGTCGGCAATTTCCCCGGCAAAAATATTTAGAACCGGAATAGAAAGCCAAAGGAATATTATTATATACGCTTTAATTTTCATTAAACATTACTCCGCTTATTTTTGGATTTGAGGGCAGACACATCAATCTCATAAAAGGCGTATTGACATATTCGGTAAATCCGGGCACAGCGGGAAAGTTTTTATATCAGTTTTCTTAGGATGCTCATCCTGTCCGACAATGACCTGTTCATATTTTAATTTGTGAATATTTTCTATCAGAGCCAACAAATATGTTTTTAAGT
This sequence comes from uncultured Desulfobacteraceae bacterium, assembly GCA_903909505.1. Taxonomy (GTDB): domain Bacteria; phylum Desulfobacterota; class Desulfobacteria; order Desulfobacterales; family Desulfatirhabdiaceae; genus RAAP-1. The sequence goes on along the minus strand of CAIVVZ010000566.1, from coordinate 1,802 downwards.
CTTTCATGATTTTACATCTCCTTTTAATAATATATCATTCGAGAAATCCCGTCTAAATAACCGGCAAATCAGCCATTGCTTTTTGCTTTTTTAACTTACTACTTGATCAATTCCTCGAAGTTGAAAGAAGGCTTGTAGCCCAGGTCTTTTTTGGCCAGGGAAATATCAAAAGCGGAGTATTTACCTTCCGGCGCAATATGATAGATACCGAACTTAATTTTTTGATCTTCCAGGGCAAGTTTCAACATAAGCAGCAAATCATCTATATGGACAAATATTATCCAGGGGATAGCCCCTTTAGCCGGATGAAAAGGATGCTGGGGAAAAACTACCGCAGGCCGGAGACAAATGATATTAAGCGCATGTTTATCCGCGTACTCCCTGCAAAGTTCCTCTCCTTTCAGCTTGCTTAGACCGTAAGAACCCAGGGTAGGATTGCAAACCGCGTCTTCTTTTATGGGATAATTCTCGGGACGCACTCCCACGGCACAGACCGAACTGAAATAGATGACTTTTTTAATACCGTTCTTAACCGCCGCCTCAAGAACGTTCCTGGTGCCTTCAACATTAACTTCCATAACATCTTTGTCCGCAGCACCGGGGTGCGCTGAAGGCGTTATTGAGGCCATGTGGACAATTATTTCGCAACCTTCCGAGGCTTTTAAGACCTCCTCAATATTCCGGATATCCCCGAGCGTTCTTGAAAAGGCTTTAATGTCATAATTTCTTCCGAGCTTTTCTATTATTGCTTTTCCTACGAAGCCCGTTGCTCCGGTCAAAAATACTTTTTTCATTTCTTTCTCCCCATCAATTCATCATCCCCAATTTTGTCCGACTTCAGATCAGGGACGACAAAATAGATGCCCTCGCCGTCAGGATCCGGAAATTCGCTCAAGGTCGCAGGAACACGCTCCAAATGGGGCCAGAAATTCTGATCCCCTGCTCCCCAGCCCTTCACAATGGCCGCGACGCCACCGGGACGGACATGTTCGTCCGGCACGATTTCGACCGGCCGGTCGGGATCAACCATGACCAGGCGCGGTTCAAAATCTGGATGCGAAGATAACTTGGGCGTCCGCTTCGGGTTGAGGGTGAATACCTTCGGCCCGTGCATGATGGCAACCCGCCCGACTTGCGACTGCCGGCCGCGCACCCACCGGCATTGCATCTCCAGCTCTAGTTCCACGACATCGCCCTTCTTCCACAAGCGGCGGATCTGATAAAAGTCACCTCCGGGCGCATCCTTCGCCTCCGATCCGTTCAGCCGAACTTTTCCCTGACGACACCAGCGGGGAATACGCAGCCGAAGGGTAAATTCCTTCTCAACGGCCGGATTGAGGACCAGACGGACGTGGCCGGAAGTGGGATAGTCGGTCTCCTGGGAAATTTCGAGTCCGGTTCCGCAGGTCAGCATCATTTTTCCTGAGGAACTGTTATAAAGATTCACCGCCACCCCATCCGGAGTGACATAGTAGATCCAGCTCGAAAGCCGCGACATAAAGCGCCGGAAATTGTTATGACAGCAAAATGTGTCCCCGTTCTTGTCGTAATGCCTCTTGCCGTCGAAGGGGGTATGGTAGCGATTCCGCCGTCCGTCCGGGGAAATTGCGGCAAACATCGCATTGTGAATCGAACGCTCCATGATGTCGCCGTACAGTGATTTTCCCTCAATGCGGAGCAGGGCCTCCATAAACTGATTGAGATAAAATCCGGTGCAAGTTTCGCCTAAATTTTGCAAACCGCTTTGGGTCTGGTGCCAGCACTCGGCCTCGCTGCAAGTGGCCGTGATCACCATACCCTCT
>CAIVVZ010000565.1 GCA_903909505.1 uncultured Desulfobacteraceae bacterium | reverse complement strand
CTGTTCTGCCCCGGCAGTTTGGAGCATCCAGTTCATTCCCATGATATTCAGCGATTCACTGGTCACTTCCCGCGAACCATTCGTCAAACCTTTCTGCAAGTAAGTATCGAGCATGTTTTGGCGTTGCTGTAACCAACCCCAATCCGGCTCAAACGCATACAATATTGCATAGGTGGAATTGGACCGCTGGTAGGAAGCCGTCGCGGTTGAATTGGCACTATTAGTGGGATTGGTGATGAACCGATTGTTGACCGTATCCCAACTACCCATCGGATGAGTAACTGACAAAGTGACATTGGTCGTGCTGCCCGATCCACCGATCGTGCGTTGCATTAACAACGAATCGTCTTGCCATAATTTCGCTGTCCCGCCGCCATCAAACGTCAAAGCTAATCGCTGCCCTAGAAGTTGCGGCAGGTAACAATTGAAGTTTGTGCCGCCAAAAGTAATCTTCAGCGTGGACATGATATTGGTCGGCTGGTTGGCCCATGACATGATAGGCATCGCCCCGCCAAAATCATATGTTGAAAACATAGTGTAAGTGGAGAAATCCCAATAATCATCCGCCGGAGTAATTTCCCAGCGGTTAAAAACATCCTGCACACTCGCATTGGGTGCATTGCTTTGAATATAATTCAGAAGATTGGTGGTGTAAGTAGTCATCTTGCTACGCACCGCGGCTTCATTCAGGTTTTGCGCGTAATTAACAGTATCAGTGCCACCCGCAGCTGTTAACAGGGCATTGCTAATTGTCGCCCCCGCACCACCCATTCCGTTGGTCAGAGAAAAACCAGATAGCGCATCCACGGGTTCATTAATTTTAAATGCCGGATCAAGATTATAATCTATTCCATTTAGGGTTAATCCCACCCACATCCGTTGAACGTAGAGCTCTGTGGTATATCCAGCATCCACGCAATATGCCAATGGATATCCACGATTCCCGAGTAAATCATAAATATAGTTACTGGTTTTGGTGAAATTAGTATCGCTTAATGTTAACTGCCACCAATGATGTAAGTCATAACCCATATAATATGGATCATCATAGGGAATTACCTGCCAGCCGAATTGATACTGAACATTGGTATGGCCCGCTGCCCGCAATAGCGCCACCAGCAAAGCAGATTGATCAAAATCGTTGCCGCTCTTTTCCAGCAGGGTTATTTGTGCGCCCTTCTTTGAGCCGTAATAGAGCACGAATTTAATGTGATCGTGGACATAATTAAATATCTTGTACGGATCACGCTCCAAGCCATCCGCCAAAGCCTGAATTTGCGGAGTGATAATTTCAGCGACTGGATTAGTTGGCACATTCGCCTGAGCTTGTTGATTAAATAGCGGATGGATACCGCTATTATCCGGCAGGGCTCCAGGTGCAGGCATTGGATTACTCATACGCAACCAGCCTGGACCATTGATTTGGGTATGACAAATTGCTGTGGTTGCAAGCAACCCCAATATTGTTAATCGAATTGTTTTAATCGTGTTTTCCCTTTCTAAATTACTGTGAGACCGAAAGCAGATTGCCTTCATCATCCAAACTCACCGAGCCAGTTCGCGCTCCCGATATCCCTTCCAGCCAATCCGCCGAATCATAAGAATAGTTTGACCGGGAGCCAGTTTCGTTGCTGTCGTTTACAGCCGGATTAAGTCCGAGCAACACTTCCCATAAATCAGATAGGCCGTCGCCGTCTGTATCATAGACATTAGGGTTCGATCCGGCTTGATATTCCTGCCAAGTGGAAAGCCCGTCGTGATCTGGGTCAGCCCCGATTTGGTATATTGCCACCACATCATTTGAAGACCATCCGCCCGGCCCGATTCGCACATCATCCAGTGTACCAGCAAAGAGATTTGTAAGCGTTCCCCCGGAAGCCGCACCGAGCTTGAGAGAATTGGGGCCATTCTCAATGCCCCCAATTTCCATCCCAAAAATGTAATTGGTTTGGGCAACGGGTACGCCGTTGACATAGATTTGGTGATTGCCGCCACTATAAGTACCCACCACATGTACTGGTATATTGGCCGTAAGAGCGCAAGGATACCGCAATGTTTTTGCTCCTGATTTGCAAATAGTAAAAGCTATTGCTCCGTTGTCATAACCAGTTGTCCCGCCTGGCACCAATTTACTCACAAAAGTGGCGGTGCCATTAGTATAAAGACGATCCGGTTTTACCCATAGCCCGATACTGATGGATTCTGATTTCAAACTGACACTATCAGGCACCTCGACATAAGTATTGGTTCCGTCGAAATGTAGACTGTTGCTAATGACACCAGTAACCCACGCATTGGTGGCAAAGCCATAAAGGATTCCGGTATTGGTATTGGCCGTAGAGTCAAAGGCATTGGTGCTAGTGCCCTCATCAAGTTTCCACCAAGCCGTCAAAGCAGACCCGCCACCGCGCGTCGGATCTAGCCCGTAGAGCACTTCCCACCAGTCAACAATCCCGTCTTCATCGTTATCAGGATCGGTCATGGAAATATTTTGCCCGGTCAAATTTGCATCCAGAAATACCGGATTACTATTATGACTGCCCCAGGCCTCCCAAGAGGTTGGCAGGCTATCATTATTGCTGTCCCGCCACGCTCGCACCCAGTAATAGGTATTAGGTGGTAAATGTGTAATAGAGTAAGTCCCGGAATTTGTAAGCGTGTCGGCATAAACCCAGGCCCAGTCTGTTCCATTGGTGCAGGCCACCACATGAATTGTCCCCGTCTGAGGGCCGGTATAGGTGATTGTGCCGCCTAAATTCCAAGGATGACTCAAAATATTCGTTGGGTCAGTATTGGCCTGATATTCTTCGAGATTCGTGTATTCATCACCATCGGTATCGACACCGCTATAATTATTCGTAGCATTGCCGAAATAGGCGATTTCCCACCAATCGGGCAATCCATCGCCATTGATATCAGGGTCAATCAGGTTAAAATCTTTCCCCGTCAAACGATTCGTAATGACTGTTTGAATGTTGGTAAATACTCCTTGTGCTTCCGCCGCATTGGTTTGTCCATTACCATTGCTATCCAGCCATGACTTGATCCAATAATTTGTTTGTTCCAAATCAGGAATCATATATGACACCGGAAAGCCGGAGACTGCCGAGGTGTAACAATGCGCCGTTGACCAACTATTGGAATCCGTGACCGCTATCACCCAAACCGTTCCAGTTTGACGCCCAGAGTATGACACAATTCCGGCCACATTCGGGGGATCGTTTGGATCAAGGGGGTTATGCCCATGAGCTATTTCCCAGCCATCGCCCATCCCATCGCCATCAGTATCAAATTTGGCCGGGTCTGTGCCCCAGGACAATTCACCTGCAATATAAAGACCGCCGTTAGTCGTCACTCCACCGGGGTAAGCGTTCGTGGTGACAATTCCACTGTAGCCATCGACCAGTCCATCCCCATCGGAATCCAGCGCAAAAGGATCAGTATGGTAAATAATCGCTTCGCGGCCGTCGGCAATTCCATCTCCATCGGAATCGGCGGAGTTCCCTAAACAGTAGAACTTACTGGGTACGCCGGTCGAATTTGTTGCGCTCGTATCCACCCACTCAAGAGAATTTGTGCCAGCTGTCACCAGATTGGTCTCCACCACCCACCAGTGTCGTTCCATTAAGTTCGTGCAGACCATAACTTCAAGCTGATTGGTCAGGGTGTCGGGATAATCTACACGGAAAAGCATTCCGGTGCCGACCGATCCGATTTGCGAAAAAACAATATTAGTATCGGAACCGGCCATCCGCATCATTGACATGCCGCCCGATAGTGCGGATTTGGATAGAGATAGTGAGGCATCGGTTTGTGTTGAATTCAGCAGCAGGGCATCTAATAACGAAGCAACGGTTTCCTCGGCGTATATCTCAACATATTCATCCGGGATCAGGGATATCGTCATCTCGATATGGGAGGGCTCCATGCATTCCTCCATAAATGCCCGCTGGTGCGACTCGAAGCCTACCTGAAAAATCTCCGGATGCTTTTTCCGTGCCAGCCACAGAGGGTCATAATCTGACGAGCGTTTGAATACATAAAAAACCTGTCCGTCGGCATCCAGCACTTCAATTTCACGGGTTGCCCTGACCTCACGGAGTCGCAGATGATAGACAGGACACCCATGCTCCGGCTCATAGACAAGCCCCTTTAAGAAGGAATCAGGAAACGTTTTAGGATCAAAGGAAAACATCCCGGCAGAAAAACAGACCGGGTTAGGCATACCTGGAACAAACAGTGGAAACGAGTTTTCCTGCATTTTATACAGCTGTTCGACCAAAAAGTCCGGGCTGTCAGCCACATTATTCCGCAGCTCCTCAATCAAATTAGCTTGGCGCTCAGAAATGATTTTTTGGCTTAATCCAGTACCAGCCCAGACTATGAGCCCAGTAGCTAACAAGCCAAGGGTGGCATACAGAGAAATTATACGAATCTGTTTTCGACCCGTTGATATTATTTTAGGCATGGTTAAAATCCTCTCGATCCTAGACAAAAAAGGAGGCGCGAAATCCACGCCTATTTCTAATAATATACATCCGCGACTACAATGACTGGTTAAAAGATCATCGTCAAAATAATTCCCCAACAATTTTTTCAGTTTGGCTTAAGTTTTCTCAAAGAAAACGCATCAAATTTTTTAATCTTCTGATTGAAGAACTTGACAAGAATCAGTAAACTTATTTGTATGAAAACCCTTAATAGCTCTAGCTCTATTGCATTGCCGAAACCGGTCGGCATCTGGATTCGCGTTTCCACCGAAGATCAAGCCAACGGCGACAGCCCCGAACATCACCGCATCCGGGCCGAACACTATGCTGCCGCCAAAGGGTGGCAGGTGAAGGAACTTTACGATCTGGCCGGAACCAGCGGCAAGACGGTGATGCAACACCCGGAATGCCAGCGTATGATGGCCGACATCAAGCGCGGTCACATTACCGCCCTCATCTTCTCCAAGCTGGCCCGGTTCTCCCGCAATGCTCGCGAACTCATGGACTTCTCGGACTTCTTTAAGGCGAATAATGCTGACCTCGTTTCCTTACAAGAGAATATTGATACCGGCACATCCTCCGGTCGGATGTTCTATAACCTAGTCGCCGTATTTGCCCAAAGTGAACGGGAGGAAATCGCCGACCGGGTGAAAGCTTCCGTGGCCGTCCGGGCCAAGTTAGGTAAACCCCTAAGTGGTCAGTCAACTTACGGCTATCACTGGGTAGACAAGAAATTGGTGCCGAATCCAGAAGAAGTGCCGGTGCGCAAACTCATCTATGAATTGTACGCCCAGTATGGACGCAAGAAAGTGGTGGCCAAGATCCTCACTGACCGGGGATATCGCACCCGTGACGGTGCCAATTTCTCCGACTCCACTGTTGAACGGTTGATAAAAGATACTACGGCCAAGGGGGTTCACATAGGCAACTATACCCGCCAAGTTTCCAAAGGAACTAAAGGCCGGGGGGTGGCCTTGAAGCCGGAGCATGAATGGGTCTATACCCAAGTCCCGGCCATCATCACCGAAGACTTGTGGCAAAAGTGCAATGATATGCTCCAAACCCGGAAGCAAAAATGGTTCAAACCAGGCAAACGGCCTGTCCACCTCTTTGCCGGGCTGGCGGTCTGTGCCTGCGGTCAAAAGATGTATGTCCCGAGCAATACCCCAAAGTATGTCTGCATGG
>CAIVVZ010000564.1 GCA_903909505.1 uncultured Desulfobacteraceae bacterium | reverse complement strand
GGCGAAACCACCACGATGTCGCCCTCAAATTTATTTTTGATGAAATCCAGTATCACCGGGGCCGCGAACAGGTTGTCCACGGGAATACTGAAAAAACCCTGAATCTGGCCTGCGTGAAGATCCATGGTAATCACCCGGTTGGCACCGGACACCGTAATAATATCGGCAACCAGCTTGGCGCTTATCGGAACCCTGGGCGCCACTTTTTTATCCTGTCTGGCATATCCGAAATAGGGCATGACAGCCGTAATTCTTCGGGCAGACGACCGTTTAAAGGCATCTATCATTAAGAGGAGTTCCACAAGATGATCATTCACCGGAGAACTCGTGGATTGAATCAAAAAAATATCCTTTGATCGGACATTTTCATCAATTTCAATTTGAAGTTCACCATCGCTGAATGTTTTGACCTTGGCGCCGCCCAAGGGCAAATCCAGATATTGACATATCTTCTGCGCCAGATCAGGGTTTGAGTTTCCTGAAAAAATCGCCAGCCCGTTTGTCGCAAACCCGCTCATTTAGAATCTTCCTATGCTGCCATTTAAAAATTGATAACCCATCAGGGGTACGAAATAGATCGCGGATATCAAGAAACCTCTCATCGTCCAGCCCGAAGTAACTGGCTGGGGCGGGAGGATTCGAACCTCCGAATGCAGGAACCAAAATCCTGTGTCTTACCGCTTGACGACGCCCCAGCATGAAAACCAGACAGGCTAAACCAGCAGTTGCGTCACAAAACACGACCATCTCTGGTTTGTGGACAGGGTTTCATAAGCCTTCTTTGCCCGATCTGAATCTGAAAAAATTCCAAATACCGTCGGACCGCTTCCCGACATCAGCGACCCCAAAGCCCCTTGATCCAACAGGGCTTTTTTAATATCCGAAATCTCCGGATACCAGGAAATGGTAACAGTTTCAAGATCATTACACAGATGGCGCAATGGATTAAAACCCTCGTTCAAAGGAAAACTTTTAAGCTTTTGTTCACAGTTTGTCAATCCCAAATTCAGGTTTTTATAGACATCGGCGGTGCTTACCTGGATCTCAGGACGTATCAATACAATAGGATAGGGCTGAATTCCTTTATAAAACTCAAGGTTCTCCCCTACCCCGGTTGCCAGAGCAGGCTTTTGATAGATAAAAAACGGCACATCCGCCCCAAGGGTCAACGCCAGGGATGCCAGGTCCCGATTTGAAAAGGGATGACCATAATGGGTGTTCAGGCCCGAAAGGACGCTGGCGGCATTGCTGCTGCCACCACCCAGACCGGCTGCCACGGGAATGTGTTTTTCGATGCGAATGCCGACGCCGCCCGAATGGCGCAGGGCATCAAAAAAAACCCTCGCGGCATGATGTGCAATATTGGTTTCATCTTCCGGAACCGCCGAATGCGTGCAGGCAACAGTTATCCGCGAGGCTTCAAAGTCCAGCTTCAGGGTATCGTGCAGGGCTAACCCGCACATCAGCGAATGAATATCATGGTAGCCATTCGGCCGTTTTCCGATGATGTGAAGGAAAAGATTGATTTTAGCGGGCGAGTTGATTTTCATGATATAAGCGTCCAAAAAAGTATTGACAATATAATACGATTATAGATAAAGATATTTTAAAAATAAAGGAAGAAATCGGTAACACAAATGAAGCAAAATCAGTTTTCAATATGCATGGATACTTATAAAGGATGGTGGCGCTGGCAGGCTCAATACCAGGGTTGCGCCAACGAACGCTGATTAGCAATTAATAATCTCTAAAAAGAATCGTGGACAGCCCAAAGCCCATGATTCTTTTTTTATTTCAAAGGGGTCGTGGAATAAAATCCACGACCCCTTTTTATTTACAAAAGGAGTTTTTATGATTCTCCAACAGTTTCCATCAGAAGATGAATTCAACCGAATGGCAAAAGAATTCAATGTCATTCCCCTTTGCGTTGAAATTCTTGCGGATACGGAAACCCCGGTTTCCCTGCTGCAAAAATGCCTCCATCAACAAGGCCCGGTCTTTCTTTTCGAAAGCGTTGAAGGCGGAGAGCGATGGGGACGATACAGCTTTCTGGGATTTTCCGCCCGTTCTCGCATTGAGGTTTTTCGCGACCGGGTGGATATTCATGATTCCCGGTGCGTCAAAACCATTTCGCACGAAGGGGATCCGCTGAATATCCTGAAACAGATCATGAGCGCATACCGCCCGGCGAATTATCCTGGGCTTCCCAGATTCTGGGGAGGCATGGTGGGATATTTCTCCTATGAATTGGTATCTTTTTTTGAAAAAATTCCCAACCGCCTGCCGGAGGATATCCCCCTGGCGCAGTTGATGGTTCCGGACCAACTGATGGTGTTTGACAACATCCGGCATACCCTCCTGGCGATTGCGATATCTTTTCTGGATCCTTCTTCAAACCCCGCTGAACATTACCGAAAAGCCGCCCAAACGCTTCAGGACATTGTTCGACTGGTTGGGTCCCGGACGCCGGAAATCCCGGAACCAATGGCCCGGTCCGCATCCCCTTTGAAGGCATCCGCCCCGGATGAGACCTATCGCCGGCAGGTTCAGCAAGTGAAAGCCCATATTCAGGCCGGAGACATCATTCAGGCCGTGCTTTCGCAGAAATTTATCTGCGATTCTCCCCCGGATCTCTGGATGCTGTATCGGGCCCAGCGCTTTATCAACCCTTCACCCTATCTGTTTTTTCTCCGCATGAATCATCACGCGCTGATCGGATCTTCTCCGGAAACCATGGTGCGCCTTGAAAACGGCATTGCCACCCTTCGGCCCATTGCCGGAACCCGGCCCAGAGGGAAAACCGAGCAGGAAGACCGGGCTCTGGCCAATGAGCTTCTGGGAGATGAAAAAGAGCGGGCGGAGCACCTCATGCTGGTGGATCTGGGCCGCAATGACCTGGGCCGGGTTGCGGAAACCGGGTCGGTTCAGGTGACGGATCTGATGGTGGTAGAGCGCTATTCCCATGTCATGCACCTGGTCTCCAACATCACCTGCGATCTGAAGTCCGGACTGGATGCCTGGGCTTTGCTCAAAGCCACGTTTCCGGCGGGAACACTCAGCGGCGCTCCCAAGGTAAGGGCCATGGAGATCATTGCCGATCTCGAGCAGGAGCCCCGCGGGCCTTACGGAGGCGCTGTCGGGTATATTTCCTTCAGCGGAAACATGGATCTGGCCATTACCATTCGAACCGCCTGCATTGAGAATGGGAGGCTTACGGTTCGCGCCGGCGCGGGCATTGTGGCGGATTCGGATCCCGAACGCGAACGTGTTGAAACCGTGAACAAGGCCAAGGCCATTGAAAAAGCGCTGCAGCTTATCGGTTGAAGAGCTTCTTCGACATTCGGTATTCCTTGTTCTTATCCTAATGAAATGATTCTTTTTGGAGAAATGCCATGATCGTAATGATAGACAATTATGATTCTTTTACCTATAATCTGGTGCAGTATTTTGAACAAATCGGAGGCCCTGTCCGGGTCATCCGAAACGACGCCGCAACCATCGAAGACATCGCTTCCTGGAGTCCTGCGGGCATCGTGATTTCCCCGGGACCCGGTCGGCCGGATTCCGCCGGCATCTCCCTTGCCGCAATCCACCGGTTTTCCGGTCAAATTCCGATTCTAGGGGTTTGCCTCGGCCATCAGGCTATTGGGATGGCCTTTGGCGGCAAGGTTGTTTCCGCCAAAAAGCTGATGCACGGAAAGACATCCGCCATTCATGCGGACGGCAAAACCCTGTATGAAGGCATCAAACAGCCGTTTCAGGCCATGCGCTACCATTCACTGGCCGTCTCCAGAGAAGGGCTTCCGGATTGCCTGGAAATCAGCTCGGAATCCGAGGATGGTGAAATCATGGGGCTCCGGCACAAAGAACACGCCACGGAAGGCATTCAGTTTCACCCGGAATCCATCATGACCCCTGTTGGAAAACGGCTGCTGAAAAACTTTTTAAAAATGACCGGATCGATCCACTAACCCTGAATTTCAAAAGGAAGGCCCGTTATGTTTAAAGAATATTTGAATAAGATGATCCATCGCATCAACCTGAGCGAATCCGAGATGGCAGAGATGATGACCGAGATTTTTTCCGGGGAAATAACCGATGCGCAAATCGGCGCGTTTATGGCTGCCCTTGCCACCAAAGGCGAAACCTTTGAGGAACTGGCCGGCGCCGCCAGAATCATGCGCCGAAAAGCCACGCGTGTTCAGACATCGGCCGAGACCGTTGTGGATGTCGTCGGCACGGGCGGAGACGGCGCGCATACGTTTAACATCTCCACCACAACCGCCTTTGTTGTGGCAGGCTGCGGCATCACGGTCGCCAAACACGGAAACCGTTCGGTGTCCAGCAAATGCGGCAGCGCCGACCTGCTGGAGGCATTGGGCGTCAACCTGACCTGCGGGCCGGAACTGGTTGAAGAAGCCATCAGGGAAATCGGCATCGGGTTCTTGTTTGCCCCCCTGTATCACAGCGCCATGCGCCATGCGGCCAAGGCCAGAAAAGAAGTCGGCCTTCGCAGCATTTTCAATATGCTCGGGCCGCTCACCAATCCGGCAGGAGCCAATTGTCAACTGCTGGGCGTCTATGCGCCGGAGCTGACCGAGATGTTCGCCCAGGCCCTCCAGCTTCTGGGCGCCAAATGCGCCTATGTGGTTCATGGTCATGACGGCCTGGATGAAATATCCATCTGCGCGCCGACTCGAATCTCCGAGCTTCGGGATGGCATGATCCGCACCTACGACATCAGTCCGGAGCAGTTTTTCGGACAACTTGCCTCACCCGAGGCCCTTACCGGCGGAGACCCCGCAGTCAATGCCGTCATCACCCGCAAAGTTCTGAATGGCGAAAAAGGCCCCTGCCGGGATGTGGTCCTGATCAACACCGCAGCCGCCCTTGTGGTTGCCGGAAAAGCCACGCAGTTGAAAGAAGGGATTCAACTGGCGGCCCAGGCCATTGACAGCGGCGCAGCAACTGGAAAACTGGATAGCCTGATACGATTTACCACAGCTTAAAAGCCGAGATCGCGAGCACATGACAAACCATATCTTAGATGCTATCGTTGCGCAAAAACACCAAGAAATTGCCGCCCTGCTTCAAAAAACGCCTGAAAAAAAGCTTCGGGAACAGGCGCTCCGGCCAAGGGAGCGCCGGCCTTTTCTGGAAAGGCTCAAGCAGCCGGGAAAGAGCGGAATCAACATCATCGCCGAAATCAAACGGGCATCGCCTTCCAAGGGAATGCTTTGCCCCGATCTGAACCCGGCGGCACTCGCCGAAAGTTATGAATCCGGCGGCGCAGCCTGCCTGTCGGTGCTGACAGACAGGCAGTTTTTTAAGGGAAGCCCGGAGGACTTGCTGGCAGCCCGCGCAGCCACACAGCTCCCCGTCCTTCGAAAGGACTTTCTCATCTCTGCCTGTCAGATCTATGAGTCCTGTATCCTTGGGGCAGACGCCGTGCTGCTGATCGCCCGGGTCCTTTCCGAGAATCAACTCAGCGAACTGATGGATCTCTGTCATACGTTAGGGTTGAATGCCCTGGTAGAGGTGCATTCGGAATCGGATGTGGCATCCGCAACCCGGTCCGGGGCAAAGCTGATTGGCATCAACAACCGGAATTTACAAACCTTTCACACAGACATCGCCACATCCATGCAACTGGTTTCACAGCTTGCACCCGATCAGATACCCGTTGCAGCCAGCGGCATTCAAAACCGGCAGGATATTGAACGTCTTTTAAAATCCGGAATTTATAATTTTCTGATCGGCGAAAGTCTGGTCAGATCCGATGACCCGGTAGCCTTTCTGATATCTTTGATGACGGAATCACGATGCCAGAACACAGAAAAATAGGATAGAAACACAATCCTTCACCCATTTGAGTGAGTGCACCATGACTTTTATGCATATGACAGCAATAGTTCAGCGATAATTTATTATACACTTGGGGGGGGGGCTAACGTTCAGTGGAATTTGAAGCGAAGGCGTCGATTGCCCAGCCATGGGATGCGGGGATCAACATCGGCATGTTTGAGTTTGGCATCAACGTTTGT
>CAIVVZ010000563.1 GCA_903909505.1 uncultured Desulfobacteraceae bacterium | reverse complement strand
GCCGTACCGTGTACTGGTAGTGATGTTCCCTTTTCCCCTAATTTCATAATCCAGGCATTTTGGGTTCGGGCAAAAATGATCGCTGAGATTGGCCAGGTCATCCTCCTCTCTGCTAAGGGTTTCTCAGATTGTACCCAATAGTACGGAGGATGACAAGAAATAACTAACAATGGTTAGGTGACAATACCAAAAAATGAAAGGCTGCTGTAAAGCAATGATCCGGCTGAGCTGTCAACCGGGGACGCAAAGGCGTTTTTAACATTCAACGATCTCGGAACCACGATGATTTACACCCATACCGTTAAAAACGTGACACTCAAGGAGGTCAGAGCAAAAAAGTATTGAAAAGATGGTGCTTCTTTCGGGTGGAACTAAGATGGGTTGATCAGGTTACACTTTAATTTTGATACAGCAAAGCGGGTAATGCGTCAATGTTTCTTTTTTGAATTGGCATGGACGGGTGATGGGTATGATTTTATTGAGCACATAAAACGTTTTTCACCGGAACCAGCAGTATCGGGATCCGGCACTGGCTGCATACTTTATGGGCTACGCTTCCGGCCCAGAAAGCCTCCATCCCCGATTTTCCGTGAGTGGCCAAGACAATGACATCCGCCTGAAGCTCCCGGGCGATGGCTACGATGATGTCCGCCGGATCACCGCGCCGGACATGGGCGCCGGCAGTAAACCCTTCGCTGATCAGCATATCGGCCAGGGACTTGAGATAGGCTTCGGCGCTCTGAACGGATAATTCCAGCATTTTGGACACCGTTCCCGGCAAAAACCGGCTCGTCACCGTCATCTGGCCCGAAAGACTGCCAAACCGGGGAACGACCATCGCCAGACAGATGGTTGCCTGGCAGGCCTTCGCCAGGCTTTTTACAACCGGCAGAGCCTGTTCATGATCCGGAACGCCATCGAGCGGCGTCAGCACGGCCGAGCAAGAAAATGCCGAAATTTCGTCATGTTCACCCGGACGGGCGATCAGAACGGGAATCGATCCCATCGAAATGACTTTCTGGGCCATGCTTCCCAGGATGAGATGAAGGGCCCTGCCGCGACCGTGCGAGCACATCACGATCAGGTCATAATCAAATTCTCCGCTATGCTGCACGATGCTTTCCGCGACATTGTCGACTTCGGTGGCATGCACATGGCATTCGATCCGCAGCCCTTCCGGAAACCATTTCCCGGATATTTTTTTCAGATAGGCCGCGGCCTCCACCGCATCTCTCAGGTGCGGTTGCCCATGGATTTCGGTTGGAGCGTTTTTTTCGATGATATGCACCAGGGTGACGCTTGCTTGAAATTTTCCGGACAGAAAAGCGGCCGCCGGCAGCGCCGCCTCGGCCAGAAGCGAACCATCCAAGGGCACTAAAATATGCTTGAACATGACATTACCCTGCCGTGAATATTTGAAAAAGAAGATAACAATTCAATATAACAATGATGGCCGCAACCAGACCAGCGAAAAATGTGGTTTGGGGCTGATTCACCAGATCCCCCATGATATCCCGTCGGCGGGTAAACATCACCAGCGGGATGATGGCAAAGGGAAGTCCGAAACTGAGCACCACCTGGCTCATGACCAGGGTGTGGGTGGGATCCAGACCCACCCCGATAACGATCAGCGAAGGCGCCATGGTCACCAGTCGGCGAACCCAGACCGGAATATGCCGCTCAAGAAAACCCTGCATGATAACCTGACCGGCGCTGGTTCCCACGGTTGACGACGAGAGCCCGGCCACCAGGAGCGAGAGGCCGAAAAACCAGCCTGCCGCCTTTCCCAGCAGCGGCTCCAGGGTTCGATAGGCTTCTTCGATGGTGGCGATGTGAGTCAGCCCTGTTTTATGAAATGTGGCCGCCGCCATGATCAGCATGGCGGCATTGACAAAACTTGCGCCTCCCAGGGCGATCGCCACATCCACGATCTCATAATGATACAGGCGCTTTAACTGACCGCTATCCTTGACCACGATGCGCCCCTGAGTCAGTGCGGAATGCAGGAAGATGGCATGGGGCATGACCGTGGCGCCTAAAATGCCGGATGCCAGAACCACGCTTTCAGCCCCGTTGAAATGCGGGACAACGGCAAAGTACAGGACATTGCCCCAATCCGGTTTGACAATAAGGGCCTCTGCCACATAACACAGCGTTACCACGCCCACCATGGCGGATATAACGGCTTCAAGCGGCCGAAAACCGAATCGCTCGAGACCCAGAATCAGAAATGTCGAAATCGCTGTCAGAACCGCTCCGACAAAAAGCGGCACACCCAGCAGGAGATTGAATCCCAGGGCCGCGCCCAGAAATTCCGCCAGGTCCGTGGCCATCGCCACCAGTTCCATCAAAACCCACATACCGATGACAACCGGCTTGGGGAACATCTTCCGGCAGTGCTCGGCCAGATTCATGCCCGTTGCAATGCCCAGCTTGGCGGAAAGTGTCTGGATGAGCATGGCCATGAGGTTGCTGGCCACAATCACCCAGATCAGCATGTACCCGAATTGGGCGCCGGCGGCGATATTCGTGGCAAAATTACCCGGATCGATATACGCGACGCTGGCGATAAACGCCGGACCCAGAAAAGGAAGCAGACGCGTCCAACGGCTCGTGCCTTGAGGGCTGTCCAGAACGTCCAGGGCCGCGGCTACGGTCTTGGATCCGGATTGATTCCGATTGTCATTCGTATGTTCATTTTCCATATCTAAACACGGCGGATGGATATCTCCTCAAAGGTTCGCTCATATCGAACCGAATACCTTAAGGTCTTTGAAATAAGTTTTATAGACGCCGAGGTCCCGTGAAAGAATGCCGTCCGCATATATCAGGGCATGGGCGCCGATAAGAAAATCGCCCAGCACATGGAGCCGTTTTTTAAGCACCGCCGTACATTGCGGACAGGGAACTTGAAAGGCATGGCCGCACTTGCCGCATGAAAACCGGTTCCTGTCGCTTTTTCTCGCATATTTCTCCCATCTCGAACCGGCTAAAAAAAGCGCTTTTTCATTCGAACAGACAAGCTCGATTCCCGTATCCGCAAGAAAAAATTCAAGTTCCTGTCCGGATGGAAACCCGGCCGCCAGTTCGGCAAAGACGACCTCGCAGATAATGAGTTTGCCCTTGGATAAATGGAGATCCAGAAGTTTCTTGGAAGACTCACCGAAAGGCTCTCCCGGAATCAGGACATCCAGGATGATGTTTGTGTCAACGGCCGTTATCATCCCCGCGGGTCTCCCTCACCAGATCGTCGCTTCGTTGCCCTTTCAGATGTTTCAGTTTTCCCACCCATTTGTCGAATGGAGATTGGGTAACCACTTTGCAGATAAAGAGCAGGTTGTCTTTTTCCTCAAATCCTACATCCTCACCCGGATGAACCCCCAGCCTTTCCCGAATCTCCTTGGGAATGGTGATCTGCCCTTTGGATGTTACCTTTGCAACGATCATGAGTCACCTCTTAGTAAGGAATAGTCAGCCTTACTTTAAGTGTAAGGAATACACCGCTCCCTGTCAAGAATTATGACGGCGCGACAGCGCAACTCCGATACCGGCCGCGATGGACATTCCCGCCAGCAGAAAGACGGACCGGCTTAATCCCAGCAGCGGAAAAAGCAATATCCCGCAGACAAGGGCGCCGATGCCGCCACCGGCAACATCGGCCGCATAAAGCGGCCGCGAATGGCCGGAATTGTTTGCGTACCGGGTGAATATGGCCGATACCCCGAATCCGGCGACAGACAGAAGCGCCCCCATCAGAATCAGATTCTGCGCACCGCTCAAGCGCTGCATTCCTGCCCATCCCATACATACCACAGCCGGCAGGAAAAACAGCAGCGCGTCCACGAACCGGGAACCGGGTCGGTCCCTGAAACGGCTCATCAGGTTCAGCGTCGCCACGGCGCCCGCGCTCATGCCAAGCATAAACGCCATGAACAGTATCCCCATATTTTGATAGAGTGCCCCGCTCTGCGTCTGGTAATGGAGCATCATGGCGCTCTCCATCACCATTCCGCCAAACCCGGCAAAGCCTGCGGCCGCATAAGCCAAAGAACCGCCACTTGCAGCCAGCCGGTTCATTCCGATGCCGCAGACAAGAATGATAAAAAGCACCGCGATCCATTCGTACCGGAGCGCAGCCTGAATCCAAACGGAGACGTTTTGATGAGCCAGGACCGGGATCAGCTTTGAAAGCCATATCCAGGTGGTCAGCGGATAACAGACCGGCCGATCGTCCGTGTTCAGAGGAGCATCCTGGGCGGCAAGAATACGGCCAATCTCATCGCGTCGATCGTTGGACAGAACATACTCGATGTAGGGCGGCGTTACCAACCGCGTTTTCAGATCCCTGTCCCGGTACCGCGAGATCAGAATCCGCGGATCGGTCACAAGGGCGGACTGAGACGCCAGCACCACGTTGACGCTTCCCGGAAGCACCAGGACATGCGGGAACACGGAGTTAAGCGCGGCCACAACCGACGCATTCCGGTACGCCAATGCCGGAGACCAGAAATTTTCCGATGAATTCAGCCGGAATCCCAGAATCCCTCCGGGCGCCAGCCGCCCCCGGCACGCCTTGAAAAACGTCCGGGTAAAAAACCGGTTGGCCAGGGCGGTCGACGGTTCGGCGCAGCTTGAAATAATCAGATCATATGTCTGATCCGATCTCAGATACTGGCGCGGGTCCTGAATATGGGTGTGAATGTTGAGCTGCAGGCCGGACTCCGGCGAATCCTCTGTCATGTACTTCCGGGTCAAGCGGATCAGGGCCGGATCGATTTCAACTTGATCGATTCGATCCGGCAGGTGTCTGGCCGCCTCCACGGCAAGCCCTTCGGCAGATCCTTCCAGAATCAGCACCTGCCGGGGATCCGGATGTTGCAGGCAGGCCAGATGGACCAGCTCCTCGGCGCTGGCGGACTGGGTGTCGGCAATCAGGACGTCATTTTGATACAGCACCGTCTGGCCCTGACTTCGGGTCACCGTGAGCCTTCCATATCCGGAATCCAGACTTTCCATCAACTCGGGATGGTTCCACCGGGTCATGGCCTGGTCCAGCTTGTCGGAACCTGCCATCAGGGCAATCAGGAATATGGCCGCTAAAAGCCACTTCAAGGCAGACACGCCCGGACGACCATAGCCTCTTCCCGGGATTATCTCCACGGCCAGGATTGCAGCCGCGATTGTAATGGCCGCGCAGACTATGGCTTGGACCATGTTCTGAATGCCCCAATACAGCATCAGGGAGGATAAAAGGCCGCCGAATACGCTGCCCGAGCATTCCACGGCATAGGCGCGGGCCAGGGTGCGGCCATGCCGCGCACCAAGATCCGCGGCCCGCTGAAAGGCAGCGCCCAGAAACAGGCAAAGCGGCAGCAGGGACACAACAACGGCCGGGATGAAAACAGTCAGCGGAAGATAAGTCCCAGGAGGAAGGCCGGCAATGTTCCGAAGCGACCGGATGAAAACCACGTCTGCCAATACCCCAAGACCTGCCAGAAACAGCGTAACGGACAGATTCGGACCCCGTCCCGAGGCAGCCAGGAAAACGCCCGAGGCGTTCAGGAGCAGCCATGCGCCCAGGGCCAGGACACAGATGAGTTCCACTCCGTAACCGGCAACCATCCATTCCCGGAAAAGAACCACCTGGCCCAGTACCGAGACCGACCCGATCCCGAACAAAACCGGGTCCAGCGTGGAGATCCCTGAGCGGCAACTGCCGGATGGACGAACGGCCTTTAAACCGTCCGGGTCCGAGGGGTCACGGTTCACTGAAGATGATTGCCTGGAAAGTGTCAAATTCAGCGCCCTGTTTCCAGCAATCAGACGATAACCCGGCTTTGCGGCACAGGTTATCCAGCATTTCATTCCGGGTCCAGCCCTGCTCCGGCGCCACCTGGGGCAGAAAAACCGCGGAGCGGCCCGAACGCTTCAAAAGGACCCCATCCTGCCCGATCCGAATCTGGTCCACCGAATCGACCCGTTGATAGGGCGTTAAAGCCGAGATCTCGATCTTTACATCCTTAAGCTCAGACAGGGAAAGCCGGGGAAATCTGGAATCATGAAGCGCCGAGGACAGGGCCATCCGGCCGACGGTCTGGTACAAGGGCAGATCCGGTGTCATGTTGCCGATGCACCCGCGCAGATCGCCGTGTTTTTTCAACGTAACGAACGCACCCTGTTTTTCCAGAAAAGCGGGGTCATCCCGCCTGAACAGCGGCGTTGTTTCGGTTTCCAGATACTGCTGAATGGTGTTCCGAGCAAAGGAAAGCAGAACCTGTTTCTGCTCGCCGGTCAAAGCCGGCGCCTGGGTTGGGATTCTGGCAGGCAATAGATCACCGCAGGATCGGGACGCCCGGCAAAAAGACATGGCAGCATAGCCGACCACCCGGGTGCGATCTCCAAGCGTGATATCGCCGGAATTGGCATGACTGATGACCCTGCCACAGTCCGCACCCAGGGATCGGGCCGCGGCCATTGCGGTCAGGATCGGCCCCAATCCGCAGGCGGTGGTCGCCAGATTCCGGATTTGCAGGCCCTCCTGGTGCCGGACTTCAGCCAGAAGCGCGCCGGGATCCAGACGCTTCATGGCATTCAGGATGCTGCGGTCCACTTCGGTTGCGTCGCTGTAGTTCGGGTAATGGGACAGATCCGAACTGGCAATGATCAGTGCGCTTTTCTCCCGTATCGCATCGGCAAGAACGCCACCAAACCATTGGCACATGTCTCTATTCGGCGCACCTATGATGACAGGAACAATTTTTGCCTTTGGAAATACCTTCTGGATGAATGGCAGGATTACTTCGATCGAATGCTCCCGGCTGTGTACCCTTCGGTCGGCTGTAACAGACTTGCCGGCTGAAACAAGCTTTTTGGCAATCTCTTCATCAACCGGAATCCGGCCGAGCGGGGTCTCGAATTCACCGGCATCAAAAACGGAGATGCCTTGAAAATCCGAATCCGTATGATTGGTCCCCAGGACAATGATCCGATCAAACGAAAAACGGGAAGCCAGCCTGAACGCATCCGCACAGATCTGCCCCGAATACGTATACCCGGCATGGGGGACCACCAGTGCCACGGGCGCATCCATCTCAGGGGTAACCGCATCGCGCATCATGGCATCGATAAGGGCGGAAAGCCGGCCGGGATCTTCAGGATAGAATTTTCCGGCCATGACCGCGGGACGGCCAAAAGAACTATCGGCCGAGCAGTCCGCAATTTGCACCCCGCAAAGCGTCAACAGGATAAAGAGCCATCGAAACCACATCATGGTGCACCTCCCCTGGTTTTCAGGACCAGACGCCGGCAATGACCCGCCCGCAAAACGGGCATTTACCGTTCAGGGTCCGGTTGGACAGAACAAAAAACCCGGTCCGCTCCACGACTATTTTGCCGCACGACGGACAATAGGTGTGGTTTCCCGGGTGTGACGGCACATTGCCCACGTAGGGATAGTGAAGGCCTTTTGACTTTGCGGTTTCATAGGCCGTTTCCAGGGTTGAAACCGGTGTCGGGGGCAGTTGCAGCATCTGGTAAGCCGGATGGAACCGGGTGAAATGCACAGGCACATCCGGGCCGATTTCACCGGCCACCCACTCGATCAGGCGGGTCATCATGGCAGGGGAATCGTTTAAGGTGGGTACAACCAGGTTGACGATTTCCAGATGAACCTTTTTTTTCGAAATCGTTTTGATGCTGCGCAGTACCGGGTCTAGTTCCGCCCGGCAGATATCGCGATAAAAATCCGGACTGAAGCCCTTCAGGTCGATCTTGATCGCATCCAGAACCTCACACATCTCATCCAGGGGCCGGGAATTCATGAATCCGCAGCTTACCAGCACGCTTTTCATCCGCTGTTTCCAGCCCTGCCGGGCAATATCCGTGAGATATTCGATAAAAACCGTGGGTTCGTTGTAGGTGAACGCAATGACGGGACAGTGTTTCCGGGCGGATGAAGAAACGATCTCTTCGGGAGAATAAACCGATGTGCGGATATCTTCGGGCCTGGCCTGGGATATCTCCCAGTTCTGACAGAACCGGCAGCTAAGCGGGCATCCGGCCGTTCCCAGGGAAAACGCGTTTGAGCCGGGCAGAAAATGATAAAACGGCTTTTTTTCAATGGGGTCGACATGAATGGCGGCGGGATGGCCATAGACCAGGCTTTTCAGCACACCGTTCTGATTGATCCTGGCCCGGCACCGGCCCCGCTCCCCATTTTTCAGCACACACCCCTGGGCGCACAGCAGGCACTTTACGATCGGCTGCTTCCGGTGGTAGTCTTTTTCTGATGTCGTCTCCTGAGCGGTATGGCAGGCCAAGCAGTCGGCCTTTTCACCTACCGATCCGGCCCAGTACCGAGCTTCGGGAGGATCATCCGATTCGGCTGAAGCCGGCCAAGCGCCGGGGAAGAGATGGCAACCACCGGCCATCAGGGCAAATTTAGCGCCCATTTCAAGAAACTGGCGCCGGGACAAGCGGTGTTCATTCCCGGCTGCAATGAATGGTAACCGTAGGTCTGACATCCGCCACCCCCATCATCTTTTGGGGACAATTTCGATCCAGTAATTGTCTGGATCATTGATAAAGTAGATTCCCATGGCTTTATTTTCATAACAGATACAGCCCATTTTTTCATGCAGGGCATGGGCGCCCGCAAAATCGTCAACCATCAAAGCCAGATGGAATTCGTTATCACCGAGATTATAAGATTCCTGGCGGTCCCTGAGCCAGGTTAATTCGAGCTGGTGCGGCATCTGACCGTCACTGAGGAAAACAAGGATAAAACTCCCATCCGGCGCTTCCCGCCTTCTTGCTTCAGTCAGTTGCAGCGCCTTTTTGTAGAAATCGAGACTTTTTTCCAGGTTCAATACGTTAAAATTATTGTGTGCAAAAGTGAATTTCATAATCAATTTTTCCTTCCCGGCAGCTATGGAGACTTCTTGATGATGTCTTCACGCTCTTTCTTGTACTGATCATACGTCTTGCCATTTACGGCATCCAAACAGTTCTGAATCTGATCCTGGCTGCGGTACTGGTAACAATCCTGTCGTTGGTTTTCCTGAAATCCTTCGTACCACGCACGATAAGTGCAACCTTGGAGTAAAAGAGTGACGCAAATAATCAGCCATCGAAGACCTCGGTTCTTAAACATTTGTTGTCCTTATTTTATGGCAATTTCCCATAATAACACTTCAGTGGTCTTTCCTCGCCGATGATTGCACAATAGTTACACATGATGCATTTGGATTTTGTATCGGTTCCTTGAATAAATTTGCTCACGATACCGGGTTCAATAATAAATGGCCGACTCATGGAAACAAAATCCAAATGATGATTCCGGATAATGGCATTGATATCGTCTATATTGTTTATCCCGCCGACAACGATCACCGGAATATTCACAGCCGCCTTTATTTGAATCGCCGCATCGAGATTATACTTCAGCAGGGGCTTGGGCTGTTTCATGAATGCCCTGAGAACCGGTTTTGCAATTGCCTTAACCGGTCCCGGAAGATGCTTGTACTTGAAAGTATATGCCATTGCCGCATCGGCCGGCAGTTTTTCTCCGCGCATGGAATACAGACCATCTTCAAAGACTCCGCAGGATACTTCAATTGCGGCGCAACCGGATTTTTCCAGCAATTGGGCGATCCGAACCGCTTCTTCAATTTTCATTCCGTTTCCGCGTCCGTCGTGAGCATTCATTTTGACCAGGATCGGATAACCACCGACCCGTTCTTCGGCTCTTTTAAAAATCTCGCCAACAATGCGATATTTGTTTTCGGTTGACCCGCCCCAGCGATCTTTCCGTCGATTTGAATGGGAGGATAAAAATTCGGATAGCAGATAGCCGTGTGCCAGATGAAGCTGAACGCCGTCGAAACCCGCTTGCTTTACTCTGACAATCGCCGAAACGAAATTGTCGATAATTTGATTGATTTCAACTTCGGACAATTCCCTTGGCATATCCTCGCTATAAAACGCATCGCGCATCGCCGAAGGAGCTACCGTTTGCAGCCCCGTGGATTTCGATCGGGTTTGCCTTCCACAATGCGCTATCTGCATGATGATCGGCGTGCCGTATTCATGAACCGCGCTGGTTATCTCCCGATACGCCTGAATGCTGTCGTCGCTGTCAATCATCGACATGGCAAACAGGCTGCTTTTCCCATCCGCCTGGATTCCGGCATAACCGGTAATAATGGCGCCGACCTCTCCTTTTGCCAAACGGATATAGAGCTTTTTCAACTTTTCAGTCGGAAGGCCTTTTTCATCGGCCATTCCTTCATGCGTTGCCGAACGAATGATCCGGTTCTTCAATTGTATTCCTGCCAATGAGGCTTTTTCAAATACAGCGTTTGTCATTTAATCACCTCTGTTCACGAAGCCGTCAGGTTTATTATTTGGGGTCGGGAAATAGTGGTTAACCCTGTTTCTGACCTTATCAAGCCATTGTCTCCGTTGCTCGAACGTGCTGGTGACAACGACACCAAACATTTCTCGATAAAAAATCTTTACCCCGCAAAGCTCGAATATGCATTTCTTCCAAATCAGCTTCAATGGATCGCCGAACACCGATTGCGGAAGAACCGCCCCGGACGGCATCTCCTTTCCGGGAAGAACGGGATCAAACCCTTCAGCATACAAATCGTGAAAGTAAATCCCATGCCCGCTTTGAACAACCTCGGTTGCAACCGTGGATGCGATTGCGTGGTTAAAACTGTCTTTATCAGGATGCGCCAGAATAATCGATATTTTCATTCATTCACCTCGTTTATGC
>CAIVVZ010000562.1 GCA_903909505.1 uncultured Desulfobacteraceae bacterium | reverse complement strand
GCGGGCGACCGGGCTCGAACCGGCGACGTCCAGCTTGGGAAGCTGACATTCTACCACTGAATTACGCCCGCTCAGGATGTGGGAATGTTATTCAATAGAGCTTTTTTGTCAAGGAGTTTTTGGTTGGGAGTTTTTAATTGGTGTTTGAAACTCCGTTTTGAATTTCTTGACTTAGTCATTATTAATCGTTATGATTCAATACGATTATTAATATACAGGAGGTGTCCATGAATACCAAAGTGCTGACTGCTCACATACCTTTGCCATTGGCAGAGAAGATCGACCAGCTCTCGCTCCGCTTGGAGCGCTCGAGGGGATGGATCATTAAGCAGGCATTATCCGCATGGCTTGACCAGAAAGAAGAGCGTCAGCGACTAACCATGGATGCGCTGGCCGATGTAGATGCCGGGCGTGTCATTGCCCATCAGAATGTACAAGAGTGGGCTGAAAGTCTTAGCACCGAAAATCCACTACCGTTGCCACAATGATGGAACTGAAATGGACCAGCAAGGCGCTTTCCGATCTGGCCCGTCTTTACGATTTTCTGGCACCTGTAAACTAGCAGGCCGCCGCCCGCATCGTTCAGACGCTTACGGCCGTACCGACCCGTATAATAGAAAATCCGCGCATTGGAGAGAAATTAGACGAGTTCTCACCGCGTGAAGTTCGCCGCATCCTGGTAAAACATTACGAGATACGCTACGAAATTCAGGAAACAAAAATCTATGTGCTGCCTTTCTGGCATACAAGGGAAGATCGGTAACCAGCCGCCAGCTTTAGCTTACTATTTTCCCGGCTGATTCAATCGCCCGGATCACACTGGTTGACAACTTGATTTGCACAGAGCATGGGGATGGGAGTCAGTCAAAACTTAAAAATGGAGCGGATAGAGTTTATGATGAAACGTAAAAAAAGGACACCATACTGCCATCTTCCGCGCCGAAAGCAGCGTGACAGCTTCATCCGGCTGCGTCAGAAAATCCGGAACGAATCTTCAGTTTATGGCGGACAATTCACAAGCCACCATGTTCTTGACGAGCCGGGTCGCCCGGCCCTCTACAACCAGTGGGCCGACTTTTACTTTCTGGGGAACGATGGGTTGACCATCTGGAATGCCGCCATCGTTACCGCAGTCCATGAATTCTGGGATACGGCAGAGCATATGGCCCACACAAAAGCATGGGAGATGCTGACTCCGGAAGAGCAATCCGCACAAGTGGAGATGAAATTTGAGCCTATCTGGTCAAATGGCGAACGAATGTACCGACTGATGGAAAGGCCTGACATCTTCCATGAAAAATTCGGCGGGCTTACCTACCGCGACTACCAGAAAAAACTCACCGAAGAGATTATCCAAAACGAACCACCGGAAATCTTTGAATCGTTCGCCACAGACCGCAGCTACCGATACGGCATCGGGCTGAATATGGTCATTCATGTTAGCGAAATCAACCGTGTGACCATCGAGGAAGCAATCCACAGATTCCATGAAGTCGGCGAAGCGAACTGGCGGGCGGCAGAGCCTGTGCCGCGAAATGAATTGCCGTTTGAAAGCGCCGATACGGCATATAAAAAGGTTGAACTTCATCTCTGCGACTCTGAAACATACTAGGGGGCCGCTGTTGACTTTTTAACTTCATACCATTTCGCTTTCAAGGGATAACAATGCAAGGTAGTCCGAACCTCTTGTCACCCTATAGTGACCTTTGGGTTATTCAGGTGGTTAGGTTCGCTTGTTCATGCTACTGGTCGCTACTGTAGAACTGGCGCAGGTTAGCGGGAATTGTTGAATGAACTACCCCGCCGCAAGCAGCGGGGTATCAATCCCCCTCTAAAAGAGAGTCAGTTGATTTGTTTTGTGTAATACTTTATATGTTTTTTCAAGCCCCTGTTCTCTTACATATTTGGATATT
>CAIVVZ010000561.1 GCA_903909505.1 uncultured Desulfobacteraceae bacterium | reverse complement strand
TGGCGCTTTCCAACAGCGGGGAAACGGATGAGCTCAATCTGCTGGTGCCCAGCATTCGAAAAATCGGATGCAGGGTGATCGCCTTCACCGGGAACCTACATTCTACCCTTGCCGAATATAGCGACATCGTTATCGATGTCAGCGTTGAAAGAGAAGCCTGTCCGCTGGGTCTGGCGCCGACTGCCAGCACCACGGCGCTTTTAGCAATGGGAGATGCTTTGGCCGTGGTTCTTATCAACCGGAAACACTTTAATTCTTCCGATTTCAGGCGGATCCACCCCGGCGGGAATCTGGGACAGCGTCTGGCCAGTCGGGTTCAGGATATCATGCTGAAAGAAACGCAGGTTCCCCTGGTTTTTGCCGGCGATTCCATGGATGCCGCGGTAAAGGAAATAAACCGACTGGAAATCGGGGCAACCCTTGTCGCGTATCCGGACCTGACGCTGGCTGGAATTATTACCGATGGTGACATCCGCAGACTGATTGCCAGGCGATTGCCGGTGTATGGGGTGTTGGTCGATGAAGTCATGACCACTCAGCCCCGCATGCTGTTTCTGGATTCGCTGGCCTGCGATGCCTTGAATATCATGGAAAAACATCAGATTACGGTGCTGCCAATCGTGGACAGCCAAAAAAAAGTTCAAGGTATTCTGCACCTTCATGATATTCTGGGCAAGGGTGATTTTAAATTTAACGGCCATTAACAGAAGCACTCATGGCATTAACAAGGCCTCGGTCTGTGGTTCAAAGCAGGGTTCCAAGGCTGCTTTATTGTCCTTGAGCCATGATCATTCCTTTATGGGGAGGAGACTATGAACATCGATTGTAATGACACGACCATACCTGTTCTTGGGGAAAGTAGAATCACTTCTCCTATAAAAAACCGGGAAGAGACAAGCGTTTTTATTTCAGACGCCGATCAAGTGACGATTGATGTAAATCTTGATCGTATCAAAGCCCTTTTTCAGGAGGGTAGACCGGTTCCGTCCTTTGAAATGGGGGGGCCCAGGGAAAAAATCTTTTTTGATCCCAGCAAGGTCCGGTGCGCTCTGGTGACTTGCGGCGGTCTGTGTCCTGGGCTGAATGACATCATCCGCTCTATTGTTTTGGGGCTTTTCCATGCGTATGGCGTGAGCAATGTTTATGGCATTCGGTATGGACTTCAAGGGTTTATTCCGAAATATGGTCATGATATTTATCAGCTGACCCCGTCGGATGTCTCCGGCATTCTGGAGCGCGGCGGATCGATTCTGGGTTCTTCTCGAGGCCCTCAGCCCATCGATGATATTGTGGACTGCCTTGAACGCATGAATATCGGGGTGTTGTTCATGATTGGCGGAGACGGCACGCTGAAGGCGGCGACAAAAATCGCCGATTGCATTACCGAGCGGGGACTGAAGATCAGTGTCGTAGGCATTCCCAAAACCATTGACAATGATATCTATCTGGTATCGCGTTCGTTTGGTTTTGACACGGCCGTGGACATCGCCACCCTGGCCATAAAAGCGGCTCACAGCGAGGCTGAAGGATATCCAAACGGCATCGGGCTGATCAAATTGATGGGCCGGTATTCCGGGTTCATTGCCTCAACCGTCGTGCTGGCTCAGCAGGATGTCAATTTTGTTTTGATTCCGGAAGTGGATTTTGATCTGGATGGTCCCAGAGGGCTTCTTGCGGCTCTGGAAAAACGCCTGCATGACCGGAAGCATGCGGTTATCGTGGTGGCGGAAGGCGCCGGGCAGAAATATTTCGCGGACGCCAATACGGACATGGATAAATCCGGTAATATCAAATTGAATGATATCGGCTTGTTTTTGAAGGACAGCATACAAGCGTATTTTAAGGCAAGGAATGTGGATATTTCGCTGAAGTATATTGATCCCAGTTATATTATCCGCAGTCTTCCGGCCAATGCCAATGACCATGCCTTCTGCAGCGTGCTGGGACGGGATGCCGTGCATGCGGGAATGGCGGGTAAAACCCGGCTGCTGATCGGCCACTGGAACAATCATTTTGTGCATATTCCAATGAGTGCATCGGCCGGAAAACGAAAACAAGTGGATACGAATGGAAAATTATGGCGAAGTGTGCTGGAGTCAACGGGGCAGGGCAGGTTGACCAACGGAGTGTAACAGGCTGGTGATAACTTCAGCATGCTTTTGGGCTGCCCCCTGGTTCATTTCGACGGCTCTTCGCGCCGAATTCCCTGTTTTTTGAGCCTGGTCCGGTCGGGTGATAAAAAACAGGACTTTTTCGGCAAGGTCATTCGCATCTTTGACTTCAATGCCGCCTCCGGTGCTTTCCAGCAGGTTTCTGGCGTCCAGAAAGTCTTCCATATATGGGCCGTAGAGCACGGGTTTTGCCCATACCGCCGGTTCAAGAATGTTTTGTCCGCCGAGCGGCGCCAGGCTGCCGCCGCAAAAGACAACCGTGGCAATGCTGTAAATGGCTTGAAGCTCTCCC
The DNA here is from genome assembly GCA_903909505.1 of uncultured Desulfobacteraceae bacterium. Taxonomy (GTDB): domain Bacteria; phylum Desulfobacterota; class Desulfobacteria; order Desulfobacterales; family Desulfatirhabdiaceae; genus RAAP-1. Next base: position 7,591 of record CAIVVZ010000561.1, on the reverse strand, counting down.
ATGGTATCCAAAATGATGACAGGCGCCGTTCTGTTTTCGCCGTTATTTTTAAGACAGGTCCGCAATTGACAGTCCAGCCCCCTGGCCTTGATAATTTTTTCGATATGCCGGGTCCGCTCGAGGTGGCGGGGCGCCAGAATCAGAAGGGTGTTCGGAGCTTTCCGAATCACTTTTTGATAAGCATCCAGAATGATTTCTTCTTCAGAATGCCGCGTGCTCCCCGCCAGAAAAACCGGCTCATTTTCCTTGACGCCGAAGATTTGTCGCCAATATCGTATTGGGTCCGGTCGCCGGCTGTCGGACTGGCGCAGCAATAGATCGTATTTTGCGTTGCCATTGACAGTTATTTTCTCAGGCGGCGCTCCGATTTCACGAATTCTTTGGGCATCAATCTCCTGAATCATGCTGAAGGCGTTCATACTGCCAAGCACTTCTTTCATCAGCGGCCGAATCATCCTATACCGTTTGATGGCCCTTCCGGAAATCCGACCGTTAACGATGGCTGTTTTTATTTTCATCCGGTGAGCGATCATCAACCAGTTCGGCCACAGTTCCGTTTCAAGGCAGACCAGCAGGTCGGGTTTCATTTGTCTAAGGGCGCTTGTCACGGAAAGAATAAAATCAATGGGGGCGTAAATGTGGACAACATCGGAGGGTAGCCGGATTTTTGCAAGCTCCTGCCCATGTTCCGTTGTGGTGGAAAGAATAATGATGCAGCGCGGTGCAAGCGCCTGAAGCGCCTCGATGATGGGGACGGCTGCATTCACCTCTCCCATTGAAACAGCGTGAAGCCATATTCGCGGAGAATTGGTGACAGGCAGATTCAGCGGAGGATAAATGCCGATGCGCTGTGAGATACTGCTGCGGTAACGTTCGGTCAGTTTCGTGTATAACAGGGCATAGGGTAACGCAAACAAAAACAGCCCGGATGTTAATCCCATATAGCCCAAACAGGCTGGGTTCCTAAAAGGCGTTCTCCCTTTTTCAGGGGTTAGTAATTTCAACAAATTCATCGCCTTTGATCTGGAGCAGAAACAGTTTTTTCTGAGCTTCGCGGTCCTTATCGAAGCGGTAATTTCCCGTAACGCCTGAATAGCCATCGGGTCTGAGAAGTTCTTTAATAATTGAACTGCGAAAAAGAGTATTCGGATTTCTGACAATGTGAAACATCATCATTGCCGTATCATAAGAAACCGCTTCGATATATCCGGGGGATTCCTTGTAGGCATTGTGAAATATCCGAACAAACTGCTGTACGGTTTCCGATGTGCTTTCCGCAAAAAAACCGTCCGGCAGAATGCTGCCCTGAACCGATGGGCCGCCGGTCTGAATCAGTTTGGGAGAATGCCACAGGTTGGTCCCTAGCAGATAAGACGGACGAAGATTGCCATATGCCAGTTGGGGGACGATAACGGCCAGTTTTTGAGGTGAGTCCGGAATAAAAAGCGCTTCAAACTCTTCGGAAGAAGAATGGGTTGCATTTGTAGACGCAGTTGGAGCCGGCTCCATGCGTTTGCCGGCCCCCGATGATTTTGAATTATCGGGAACAGGGGAATACCGGCTTGAAAGATTTTTCAGGGTTTCCCTGAAATCGGTCTGCATGGGATCATACGCTTGAACCGCAACCACGCGGCCGCCTTCAGACTCGGCCTGATCCTTGAAAAGATTCATGAAATTAATGCCATAAGGCTCATCGGGATAAAGAATCGCAAAACGGCTCAGGCCGAGTTTCTTTACGGTAAAGGATACCAGGGCTTCTGTCTGGGCTCCAGGCGTCATGAAGTTCCGGAAAACCGAGTTTCCGATTTGGGTGATTTGATCTTTCTGGGTCAGGGTGATAATCGGAATGCCATATTTTTGCGCCTCTGCTGCGGCGATATCGGCGGTGGCCACGGGGCCGATGATGGCAGCGACGCCGGATTCAGCCAGTTCCTTAACTGCCGAGATGGTTCTCTGCGGGTCCGATTCCGTGTCTTTAATGAGTATGGTCAGTGGCGGGTCGGGGTTGAGCAGGGCAAACTGATTTTGAGCCAGCTCAATTCCTTTCAGCGCTTTTTTCCCGTAGGCTTCATAAGTTCCTGTGAGCGGCAGCAGGCATCCTATGACATGACGTTGATAAGCCGAATGTGTTTTCAGGTCCTGAAGTATTCGCAAAGCCTGAGCCGCTGCACCCTCTTTCGGATACTGCTCGGTTAATACGGTCAGAACGTTGTAGGCATCTTCCGGATTTTCAAGTTCCAGATATTTCTGACCCGCCTGTAACAGAATCTCGGCTTTTACTTGAGATGACTCCAGACGGTTTAACAGGTTAAACACATCAGAAATGGCCATTTGTGATACAACTTCTTTGAGCTTTTTGAGGATTCGCGCCGAATCCGGTTCGGATGATTTTTCCAGGACTTGGGAATAGGCATTTGCGGCTTCCGCGGGAAGTCCCACGCGAAAATAGGCATCGGCCAGCATTTCAAATGCCTGGCGTGCGGCATCGGCGGACCTGTTTTTTTTCACATAAACCTGTCCCAGCTCAATGACCTTCTGGTAATCACCGATGGCGAAAAGTGCCGTCAGTACGCCGAGTTCAGCCTGTTGAGCCGAAGCGCTTTTGGGATAATGAGCGGCCAGGCGCTGATAATAGGGAAGGGCCAGGGACGGATTCCCTGTCGCCATGTAAATATTCCCGATCCGCAGAAGGGTTTCCGCGGTCCAGGAGCCGTTTGGAAAGGTGGATAAATACTTCAGAAAGGCGTTCAGCGCCTCTGGATAGGCTTTTTCAAGATACTTTTTTTCAGCAGAAGAAAAGAGTTCATCTCCTGGACTGAGGGTGACAATAGGCGGTGATTTATCTATTTTCGGAGGGTTGCCTGTTTTAATCACTTTTTTGGAGGCGCAGGCGGCCAGCAGCATGATCAGCAGAACAAAAAGCATATAGCGACAAAATTTCATAATGATATCTTTATGTTAATAGCTAAGGGTTGGGGGGGGTGCTTCTTTGGAAACGGTAATTATCATAGCTGAATCCATCAGCGGGGTCAATTCCAGATTCTGGATATTAAGATCCCTTACAGAATTCTTGACTCTGTCGTTTTGTTGGAATAATATATCACGTTTATGAAATGGCATCTTGGCAGGGGGAATTTCAACATAATAATGGAACGTCAATGGTTTTTATCCCTTCACTGCCGCAGAACCCGGCTGTCATAAAAAATGGTGAAATCGATGCAAAAGACAAAAATATTGTGTTTGGTTATTCTGACCAACATGGCCATCTGGATGGCGTTTAATCGCCCTGCGCCCCAGGTTTCTTCCTGGACCGACAAGATTGAGGGCGTCTCTTTCAGCCCTTATCATAAGGGGCAGAATCCCATGGAAAAAACTTATCCTTTTCCGGATCAGATTGATGGTGATCTGAAAATGATCAGAGGGGTGACGCGAAGTGTCCGAAGTTATTCCTCGATCGACGGGTTTGAGAACATTCCGGGGATGGCGGTTCGCTATGGGCTCAGTGTAACGGCGGGCGCCTGGTTGGACCAGGACAAGGACAAGAATGAAAGGGAAATACGAAACCTGATTCGAAACGCCCGAACCTATACGTCTACGGTTCCGCGGGTCATTGTCGGTAATGAATCCGTTCTTCGAGGGGACTTAAAGGTTAAGGAGTTGATTGAATACATCCGCAGAGTCCGCGAACAGGTTCCCTGTCCGGTCAGTACGGCCGAACCCTGGGATGTGTGGATCAACAACCCCGAATTGGCCCGAAATGTAGACTATATTGCCATTCATATCCTGCCCTACTGGGAAAAAATTCCCCTGGAACATTCCCTGAAATGGGTGGTGGAACGCTATCGCCAGGTTCAGCAGGCTTATCCGGACAAACATGTTTTGCTGGCTGAAGTGGGCTGGCCCAGCCACGGGGAGCGTCGGGGTCCGGCAAAACCCAGCACGGTCAATGAAGCCCTCTTTCTGCGCGCGTTTTTCAATGTGGCGGCGGAGCTCAAGATTGATTATTTTATCATGGAAGCCTTTGATCAACCCTGGAAAGTAGACCTGGAAGGGGTCATGGGGGCTCACTGGGGCCTGTTTGATAAGGACCGGAATCTTAAAATCGCTCTTGAAGGCCCTGTGAAAGAGGTTTCGCCGCTTCCCCTGCCGCTCGTGTTTTCCTTTCTGCTGGCAATCATTCCCTTGTCCATGTATCTGCGCAAAAAACAGGATCAGCCGTTTAACGGGCAGCTCTTTTTTGCCATGGTCATTCAGTTGAGCATATCCGCCGTGGTGTGGATTGCTTCTACGCCGTGGATTCACGAACTGCTGCCGACCGAAACCCTGATTTGGGGGCTTTTGCTTCCGTTGCAGGCCGGGCTTCTGGTAGTGGTTCTGATCAATGGATTTGAGATGTCGGAAATGCTCTGGCCCGTGGGGCTGAAACGCCTGTTTCATCCGCTGATTCCCGAAAATGGCAGAGATTTCCCCAAGGTTTCATTACACCTGGCCATATGCAATGAACCCCCGGACATGGTTGCCAAAACCCTGGACAGCCTGAATCAGCTCGATTATCCGAATTATGAAGTTCTGGTGCTGGACAACAATACACTGGATGCCGATGTATGGGAACCGGTCCGGGATTATTGCGAAAAACTGGGCGCTAAATTTCGTTTTTTCCATCTGGGAAAATGGCCGGGGTTCAAGGCCGGGGCCTTGAATTTCGGGTTGAGCGTGACGGCTCCGGATGCGGCGGTTGTCGGGGTTGTCGACAGCGACTACATTGTCCGCCCGGACTGGCTTAAATCCCTGATTCCCTATTTCGACAATCCGAAAGTGGGCTTTGTTCAGGCCCCTCAGGATCACCGGGAATGGCAGGGCAGTTTCTTTAAGGAAATGCTAAACTTTGAATATCATGGGTTTTTTCAGATCGGAATGATTCACCGGAATGAGCGCGATGCCATTATCCAGCACGGAACGATGACTCTGATTCGCAAACAGGCGCTCTTGGATGTCGGCCGCTGGGCGGAGTGGTGCATCTGCGAGGATTCCGAGCTGGGCCTGAGGCTGATGCATGCGGGGTTTGAATCCGTTTATGTCAGCGAGAGCTTTGGCCATGGCCTGACTCCCGATACTTTTGCCGGATACAAAAGACAACGGTTCCGATGGGCGTATGGCGCGGTTCAGATCATCAGGCGTCACTGGAGAACATTCTTGCCCTGGAACTCACAATCCGGCCTGACCGCCGGGCAGAAATATCATTTTGCAACGGGCTGGTTTCCCTGGTTCGGAGATGCGTTTAATGTCATTATCACCTGGGGCACCCTGCTCTGGGTTGCGGGGGTCATCGTCCTTCCCAGGTATTTTGGTCAGCCGTTGTATATTCTGCTGCTTCCGGCCCTGGGCGTTTTTGTCTTCCGGCTGCTTCATTTCTTTTGGTTGTACAAGGCTCGGGTCGGCTGTACGCTGAAACAGCGGATCGGCGCGGCAATTGCCGGAATGGCCCTGAGCCATACGATTGGGAAGGCCATGCTTGCCGGCCTGATCTCATCGAATAAGCCGTTTTTGCGCACGCCGAAGTGTGAAAACCAGCGGGCCGTAATCAAAGGCATGCTGATGGCATGGGAAGAAATGTTGATATTTTTGACATACTGTCTGTCATCTGCAGTCATCATCAACAGGTATGGAACCGATAACCCCGAAATCCTTCTCTGGGCTGGCGTGATGCTCATTCAATCGCTGCCGTACGGGGCCGCGCTGTTAGCATCCATGGTCAACGTGATTCCGGCGCTGGCTCCCAGGGCCATGTTCCAACAGATTTTTGCGCCCGGCAAGATGGGGCTTCGGTTTTTTGCCAACCGCACTGAAAACGGATGAATGTTGGCAAAGGCGGCGAAGCGGATATTGGACTTTTTACGAAGCCATCAATTTTTATATTGACAGAATGGGCTCAATACAATAAAAGTATCGAGTTTAGATTACCATATCAGGAGAGACCCGTGAAAAAATATACTTACAGTGCAAAAGAATCGGATAACCCGGGCAAATGGTTTGTGGTTGACGCCAAAGAAGCCGTGCTGGGAAGGCTGGCATCATCCATTGCCGCCCGTCTCAGGGGGAAATGCAACCCTTTGTTTACGCCCCATGCGGACATGGGAGACTGGGTTGTGGTTATCAATGCGGATAAAATCGTTCTCACAGGCAGAAAATGGACGCAGAAGACGTATTACCGTCATAGCGGATACACCGGCGGCTTAAAGGAAATCACGGCTGAAAAATTGCTGCTGAAGAAGCCTGAGGATATTATCCGTTTTGCCGTAAAAGGCATGCTGCCCAAGAATAGCCTCGGCGGAAAAATGCTGAGTAAATTGAAGGTTTATGCCGGAAACAAGCATCCGCATGAAGCCCAGCAGCCGGTTGAACTCTCGATATTAAAATAAACTTCATCTTATAAAACCCTGGGGAAAATATGGATAAAGAAAACGTATACTATGCGACTGGAAGGCGTAAAAGCGCCATTGCCAGAACATGGTTAAGACCCGGAAAAGGGATCATCATGGTGAACGAAAAACCGGTTGATGATTATTTTTCCGTTGCAGCGGCCAAGGCAATGGTGGTGCAGCCGCTGATTCTGACCAACAATCTGGGATCTTACGATGTCATGATCCGCGTTCTCGGCGGCGGCATTAACGGCCAGGCCGGAGCCATTCGCCATGGCATTACCCGGGCATTGCTTCAGGTTGATCCGGATCTCAGGCTGGCATTGAAAAAAGCGGGTTTTATCACCCGGGACTCCAGGGTCAAGGAACGGAAAAAATACGGCCAGCGCGGAGCCCGCGCCCGATACCAGTTCTCTAAACGTTAAAAACGTTTTTAAGCCTGATACTGCCATTATCAAAAAGGGGACAGCGAGAGTGCCGTTCCCTTTTTGTGTTTGCATGATAATTGCCGATAATTATCTAACCGCAGTGTATCGAACAAGGAATGTCCAGGGAGAAACTTCTGCGATATTCTTTTCTACACCACGATGATGTTCTCGTCAAAAACCGTCAGTTGCTGCAATCCATTTGGCGTTACCAGATGCGTATTTTCGATGCCGACAACACCCCTTCCCGGAAATATCAGTTTGGGCTCCAGGGCGATGACCATTCCTTCCTGAAGAAGCATCTTCTGGCCGGCAGCCAGAAATGGGTATTCATCCAGCTCCAGTCCCACGCCATGTCCCACAAAACGGATACGCTGGTCGCCCGTGCCCATGAAATTCTCCGCATATCCCGCCTCCCTGGCCAGTTCAATGGCCAATTCATAAATTCTGCCGGCTGCTATTCCCGGTCTGGCTTCTCGGACGATCGCCGCCTGAATGGATAGCATGGCGCCATGAGCCTCAATCAGATCATTGGGAAGCTCGCCAATCGAAAAGATCCGGGTATGATCCGCAAGATATCCCTTGTAAGCGAACACATAGTCCACAAGAATCGGCTCATGGGCCTGGATGCGGCTAAATCCCGCTCCCTGCGACACAGCCGTGCTGACGCCGGTTCCGCCGGTGGGTGAAGCCAGGTAGCTGGGTACGGCTCCGGATGCACCGCACATCAGATGGCCGTAAAACAGC
>CAIVVZ010000560.1 GCA_903909505.1 uncultured Desulfobacteraceae bacterium | reverse complement strand
TACCATCAAAAATTGTTGTTGGACACAAAAAAATTAATCAATTATAGGTTATCCGAAGCCGGGCATCCTGTCAAACGGTCTTGATTCCACCGTCAACTTTAATTCTGATTTCTGACTGTTGATTTGTGTTTTTTTCCGGCCGCAATGCAACCTGAATATATCAAACGAATGCGGAGGCAGACCGATGAATCACAGCAAGCTCGTAGATGCAAAAAAAGGTCCGGAGCATCGGACGTTATCCTGCCGTCTGAACAACCTGGCCGTTACCGTGGAAAAAGAAGGCGGCAGCCATTTCACAAAAGCAAGCTATCCGGTTCGATTCGGATATTATTCCGAGATCAGGACATCCGAATATGAATTCCATTTTAATTTAAACGGCGACATTAAATTCATCCGCGGCCTCAACGTAAACTGGCCCCACCCTTCGGAATGGCTAAAGCGGACCGATGGCAATGACTGGGGATACTATTCGGTGGGAGCGGTCCTCAACCACAAAGGCATCTTTGACTGGTTTGGCGAATATTATCTCCCGTGTCTGACATATCCCAGCAACGCGATTCTGGAATTTAACCCCTATACGGATCCCCATATATCGAGCGCCTTTGCGGCATGGTCCCAACTGTATGCAACCCTTTATACGAGCCGATGTGATGGCGTACCTTCCGGGATCAAGGACTTTTTAAGCCTGGTTGTCCAGAAAGATGAAAACACCCTGCACGAGCAGTCGAGAAAATTGCATGCGATCATCGGTGGTCGGGTGTCGGTTCTCCCGCCCGATACCCGCCATGTCGACTACGAGGTCATTCCGCTCAATATCGCGGATGGTTGTCTGTATCATTGTAATTTCTGTTGCGTCAAATCCAGGGAGGGCTATCAACCCCGTTCCAGGGACAGCGTTTTTGTGCAGATCGAACAACTCAAGGAGTTCTATGGTCGCAATATGGGAAATTATAACGCCTTGTTTTTAGGAAACCATGACGCGCTTGGGGCGGGTGATGAACTGATTGGCATGGCCGCCTCCGAAGCCTTCAAAGCCTTTGGATTTGCGAATTCGAACATGAAAAAGCCCATGCTTTTCTTATTTGGAAGTGTGGGGTCACTGCTCAAATCCGGAAATGGTTTGCTGGAAAAACTCAACAGCTTACCCTTTTATACCATGATCAATATCGGCCTTGAATCCGTCGATGAACAAACTCTGGCAAGCATCAATAAGCCCTTGAAGGTATCCAGGATTCGTGAAGCTTTCAAAAAAATGCTCGAAATCAATCGCGAATATGCCAACATAGAAGTCACGGCCAATTTCCTCCTGGGAGAGCAGCTTTTGCCCGACCACACCCACTCCCTGATCGAACTGCTCAGGGACGTGCCCGATGCTTCCGACAAAAAAGGTGCCATTTATCTTTCCCCTTTATTCGACAATCAAAAAAGGGGTCAATTGCTCAATTCATTCTTTGAGATAAAAAAACTGAGTCGGCTGCCTGCTTACATCTATTTGATTCAAAGATTATAACGCCAATGGTGTTAAGAAAGAAGCACCATGCAACAATCCTCATGCCCTGAACCCTCTTGCAGAACTGAGCGCCATGGCCCAACAATCACTTCCAGCCGCCGTTTTTGCAATTGCTGCGTCCTGATCGTTGGCCGAACAAATCGATTTGACAGGGTCCACGATAGGGATTAATATAGCTATAAAAAGCCACATTGTGGAGGTGTGAAATGAGAACCATACAGATGACGCTTGATGATGATCTTGTTGAAGCGGTCGACCGTGTTTCAAAGGAACTCCATACAAGTCGTTCTGCTTTTGCAAGAAAGGCTTTTCGTGAAGCGCTTGCCCGTCACAGCCGGAAGCAACTGGAATGCGAGCACCGTCAGGGGTATGAGCGGCATCCGATTGCCGCCGGTGAGTTTTCCGTTTGGGAAACCGAGCAGTCCTGGGGTGACGAATGAAACACGGCGAAATATGTTGGTACAAGTTTATACCACCGGATAAGAAACGGCCGGTTCTAATCCTGACACGAAATTCCGTGCTGGAATATCTGGGTGAGGTAACTATCGCCCCCATCACAACCACGATTCGCAATATCCCTTCCGAGGT
>CAIVVZ010000559.1 GCA_903909505.1 uncultured Desulfobacteraceae bacterium | reverse complement strand
CAGCTCACATTTCATGCACAGCGGGGAGCATTGTTCGAGAATCTGGTTGTGACGGAATTTCTCAAGGCAAAGCTTAACCGCGGACTTTCGCCGGACATCTATTTCTGGCGGGACAGCAGGGGGTTGGAGGTCGATCTCCTTTTGGAGAAAGGAGAAGCGTTGTGGCCGGTGGAGATCAAGTCCGGTCAGACCATTGCCTCCGACTTTTTTGCGTCATTGAAAAAATGGAGCGAACTTTCGGGCAGAGAAGATAAACCGGCATGGCTGGTTTACGGCGGCGACCGGGAGTTGCGGAACGGCAATGTCACAATCGTTCCCTGGCGCACATTGCCGAAATTGGCAGGACAATTGGGAAACTGATCAAGTCCACCTGATCGTTGATCCTGGAGAAGATGGCGCAAACCTTGCGTGGCTGATGAAACGGGTAGCGGGCCGGCAGACAAGATATCTGAACAAGCTTGAGAAGAGAACCGGAAGCCTATGGGGCGTTTCAAGTCGAGCACGATCAGCAGGGAAACGTTCCAGCACATCAATATAATATTATTTAGCGCCCCTTGCAAAAGTAGTGATGACGTTGTAGAATCTTACCCGTAAGAACAATTCAAAGATCGGGAGAGTCTGATATGCCGAATTTATCCACAACAAAAATGTCTTCAAAAGGGCAGGTCGTTATCCCTGAGGAAATTCGCAAAAGGCTTAATCTGCATTCCGGAATGCAGTTTGTCGTTGTTGGCGAAGATAATGTGGTTATCCTCAAGGCAATAGCCCCCCCATCCATATCCGAATTTGATGCAATCATTGCAAAAGCGCGAAGCCAGGCAAAATCTGCCGGACTTAAAAAAAGCGATATCAATAAAGCGGTTACTCGGGCACGGAACCGAAAATGAAGATCGTGATAGACACGAACGTCTTTGTTTCAGGGATCTTTTTTACAGGGCCGCCGTATCGTATTCTCGAAGCATGGCGTAACGGCAGACTGCAACCGGCAATCTCCCAAGAAATCGTCGACGAATATCAAAGTGTTGTAGATGAGCTTTCCAAACAGCATCCGGCAATAGACACCATACCGATTTTGGATTTTGTCTACAAAAATACGAAAATAATCATGGCTTCGAGCTTACCGGAACCGGTCTGTATGGACCCGGATGACGACAAATTCATCGCCTGTGCAATAGCAGCCCATTGTAAAATTATCGTAAGCGGTGACAAGCATCTATTAAAGGTGTCCGGCTATTGCGGGATACAGGTCCTGAAACCTCGAGAATTTGTTGACAAGTTTTTAGCTGCTGCCGCAGCCAAGCTTTTAGCAAACCCGTTTTAAACCCATAAATCAAAACTTTCCTCTCCACTATAATATCTTTTTTCATATCAGTTATGCCATGCTTTTTGCGAGAGACAAGGATGTATTGTTGTGCCTGGCTGATCTTGACTTCGGTAACGCAACTAAATAATCCGGTGCTGTCATTGCTTTCCGGGATATCACCGATCAGAAGCAGGTCGAAAAGGCTTTGGAAGAAAGCCATGCGCGATACAAAGCCCTTGCGGAGTCAACCCACGCCATTACCTGGGAATTCGACATTGCAACTGACCATTGGACCTACGTCTCTCCCTTTGCCAAGCGCATTCTTGGGTACGCACCGGAGGAGTGGAAAAACCTGGCATGGTGGGCCGAGCGGATTCATCCGGAAGACCGGGAATGGGTCACCGAATTTTGCCGGAAAGCCGTTTCCAAGGGCGTGGAACATGTTCTTGAGTATCGATTCATCGCCCATGACGGGCGTACGGTATGGCTTTATGTCACTATCCATGTTGAAATGCAGGACGAGCGCCCCGTAAAAACCCGCGGTGTCGTTATCGATGTCACCAAACGCAAACTGGCGGAAGCGGCGTTTCAGGACTCGGTCAAAAATTAAAGTCGTACGGATCAATAACCCTCAAAATGCAGTTAAACAGACTGATTTGATTAGAGCTTAATTAAATCAGATGCGTGTCTCATTTTCATTGACATATCCCATCCTTATGTTAAAACAAGGCTAATTGTCCTCATAGAACGACAGCGTGATTTTCTCAAGGGGAAAATGACGATGACGACTTCAAGCAACCGGATCAATTGATTCTCGTTGCGCTCTGCGATGAAGCGCGCCGCCGCCGCCATGGATTCCGAAAAATCGAAGAATAAGGAGAGGATTTCGTATCCGCTCTCTATCTCGATAAATCGATGTCATAGAAAAGGAGTGGAAAATGGTACCTTCCGTAAAACGTTCCGACTTATCCCATATCCGCGGTGTCAGCTTTCTTTTTAAATGTTTGATTGCGATTTCACTGCTGATCGGTTTTTCGAGCGCCGGCTTAACGAGCACCGGTTCCAAAGAGGATTCGAAATCTGAGGCACAGCCTCCAAGTACGCTAATTGATGCCGGGCAACATCATGGAGAGGGATCTGACCCCCCGGTTGATGTCACGACATGGGGCTTAGTCACCGCACCGGTTTATGGGACCTCCCTGAGTGGTGCTTACGGGGGTGCTGAACTGTTTGCCGGTCCGGATAAGTTCGGGAGTTATTTTGCCGGCGTGCTGCCAAATGGCCGGATCGTGAAACCGGCCGGCATCAGCACCCAGGTGGGTATGAATCCTCTTGGTGTGGTTCTGACATCGGATGGGAAATATCTCATCACCAGCAATGACGACGAGTTAGATCCCGGTTTCCAGTCCTACCATAATCCGATGAATTACGGTTGCTATTCGCTTTCCGTCATTGATACCGGGACCATGCAAGTGGTTTCCACATGGCCCGCCCCCCCCGAGTCCGCCTGGTCGACAAATGGCGTTTTCATCGGATTACAGGTGACCGGCGCCGGT
>CAIVVZ010000558.1 GCA_903909505.1 uncultured Desulfobacteraceae bacterium | reverse complement strand
AGAACGTGGGCCGCTGCCTGGAGAAAGTCGTGAAGGGTCGCTTCTAGTTCATGCCGTGCTATCGCCTTTTCAACATTCGGATTCCTGCGACCGGAATGGATCTGACGGTACGGGGGGTTGAAGGTGACCGCATCAAAGGAACGGGCATCAAAAAAAGTTTTAATCTGCCGGATGTCGCCCGGGGTAAACTCGACACGGTCAGCCACCTGGTTCAAGACCGCACTCCGCCGGGCCATATTAATCAAATCATCCTGAATGTCCAGACCGACAATCCGGCCGCAGGTCCATCGCTTTGCCAGAATCATTGGGACAATACCGCCGCCCGTTCCCAGATCAAGGACATGATCGCCGTCTTTCAAGCGGGTGAAATGGGAAAGCAGCAGTGCATCGATGGAAAAGCGGTAGCCATTTTGTTTCTGAATGCATTTTAATTTCCCTTCCAGAATCTGGTCAACCGTCTCCCTGTCGTGAATAGTCACAGGAATCATCATCTTTCAGTCATTAATCAGATGCACAAAGATCCCGCTGCGTAATTTCGGTTCGAACCAGGTCGACTTTGGCGGCATCATGCGGCCGGCGTCGGCAACGTCCATCAACTGAGGAAGGGTCGTGGGATACAGAGAAAAAGCCACAGCGTAATCGCCGGAATCCACTAATTTTTCAAGCTCATCCATCCCCCGGATGCCGCCGACAAAATCGATGCCGCGATCGGTCCGCGGATCGTGAATGCCAAGCACCGGCTCCAACAGGTTGTCCTGCAGAATCGCCACATCGAGACGGCGCACCGGATCGGCCGTAGCAAAAGCTTCCCCTTTCGCCTCCAGCCTGAACCATTGCCCCTGCAGGTACATCCCGAAGGTGTGCATCAGCGTCGGCCGTCTCTGTTTAAAATCCGGAGTGACGAGAAATTTAAGCTTGATTTTGTCCAGAAATTCATCTGGCGTCAAGCCGTTTAAAGTGTGCACAACCCGGTTGTAATCCAGAATCCGGAGCTGATTATCGGGGAAAAGGGTCGCCATGATGAAGTGATAAGGCTCATCGCCGCGATCCGCCGGGTTCTGTCGCTTTTTCATCTGCCCCACCGACGACGCTGCCGCTGCCCGGTGATGACCGTCGGCAATATAAAGGGTTTCGATTCCGGCGAAGGTCTCTCTCAAGAAGGCGATATCCTGATCCCTTTGCAGCGCCCAGACCCGGTGGACAATGCCATCATCCGTCGTAAAGTCATACAGGGGACGCGTCCGGATGGTTCTTGCCACCAGTTGATCGATGGCCGGCAAGCTTCGATAGATCACAAAGACAAGTCCGGTTTGCGCCTGGACGGCAGCGATGTGCCGTGTTCTTTCCGTCTCCTTATCCGCGCGGGTCTGTTCATGCTTTTTGATCCGTCCGGACTCGTATTCAGCAATGCTGATGCCGGCAACAATCCCTTGCTGCACATGATCGCCCATCTGCTGGCTATAGATATAAAAACAGGGCTTCTCGTCGCGAATCATCACTCCTTCGGCCATCAGGCGCTGCAGATTATCCCTGGCCGTCTGAAAAACGCGTTCGTCCGTCATGTCCATGCCCGGGGGCAGATCGATCTCCGATTTTTCTACGTGTAAAAAGCTGTGAGGGTTGAGGGAGGCCATTTTGACGGCCTCGTCATGACTGAGCACGTCATAGGGGGGT
>CAIVVZ010000557.1 GCA_903909505.1 uncultured Desulfobacteraceae bacterium | reverse complement strand
CACGTTGCTTTCAAGGAGCTCTTTTCCGGAGCCTTCCTGAACGATTTTTCCGGTCTGCTGGATATATCCGTGATCGGCGATGCCCAGGGCTTCGCGGACGTTTTGCTCCACCAGTAGAATCGTCATGCCTTCATTTGTCAGCTTGACCACCGTATCCAGCAGCTCGTCCACCAGACGCGGCGCAAGGCCCAGAGATGGTTCATCCAGCCTGAGGATCCGGGGATTGCTCATCAGGCCCCTTCCCACGGCCACCATCTGCTGCTCGCCGCCGGAAAGCGTGGAAACCGCCTGCCTGCTTCGTTCCTTCAGTCGGGGAAACATGGCGTACACATAGTCCAGATTCTTCTGAATGCGTTTAACGTCTTTGAGGGTGTACGCCCCCAGAAGCAGGTTGTCCGCGACCGACAGGGGTTTAAAGAGCATTTTTTCTTCCGGCACATAGACGATCCCTTTGCGGACAATGGCTTCAGTGCTCAGATGATGAATGGGCTGACCCTGGAAAAGAATCTCTCCCTGAAAGATTTTCTGGGTTCCCATGATGGCCCGCAGCAAGGTGGATTTTCCGGAGCCGTTGGCCCCGACCACACAGACGGTCTGGCCCGCATTCACCGCAAGACTGATGTCATGAACGACCGGCAGCCCGGAATACCGCACCTTGATATGGTTGAGTTCAAGAACAGGGGGCATCAGGCATGTTCCTTTGCATAGCGTTCGCCGAGATAGGCCTTGATCACGTTCGGGTCCTTTACGACGAACCGGGGGTCGCCTTCCGCGATTTTCTGGCCGTAGTCCAGAACCACGACCCGCTGACTGAGGTTCATGACCATTTCC
Organism: uncultured Desulfobacteraceae bacterium; assembly: GCA_903909505.1. GTDB lineage: Bacteria > Desulfobacterota > Desulfobacteria > Desulfobacterales > Desulfatirhabdiaceae > RAAP-1. The sequence continues at coordinate 7,945 of CAIVVZ010000557.1, read as the reverse complement.
ATCACATGCTCGATCAGCATGATCGTCACCCCCATCTGTGCGTGAATCCGGTGGATGGTGGCGGTAATGCCCTCGATTTCGCTGGGATTGAGTCCCGCGGCGACTTCATCCAGGAGAAGAAGTCTGGGCCGCGTGCCAAGGGCCGTGGCCATGGCCACCCGTTTCTGGGCCGCCACCGGCAGTTCGCTGACCAGGTATCCCCCCAAATCCGAAAGCTCCAACTCCTTTAAAATACGCTGCGCTTCCGCCTTTGCCCTCATCCGGGATGCGGTGTGCATAAAGCAGCCGACCATGATGTTTTCAAGGACATTCAGATCGCCGGACGCCACCATGATCTGAAAGGTTCTGGCCAGTCCGAGCCTGGCGATTTCATGGGACGAAAGGCGGGTAATGTCCGCTCCGTTAAAGCGAACGGTTCCTTCATCGATCGGATGAAGTCCTGCGATGCAGTTAAAGAGCGTGGTCTTTCCGGCGCCGTTTGGCCCGATCAGCCCCAGCATCTCGCCTTCCGAGACCTGAAAAGAAATGGACTGGTTGGCCGTCAGCCCCCCGAACCGCTTGGTAAGATTCGTAACTTCCAGAAGCGCCATCAGCTCCGTTTCCTCCGTCTGGCTTTATCCACCATGCCCCAGATGCCCCGGGGCTCGGCTGCCGAAATGATCATGATGATGGCGCCGTAAAGAATCAGGTCAATGCCCACCATGCCGGCCTGAGCGCCCAGCCATTCCTTCAGATAGCTTTTCAGCGGCACCAGGACCGCGGCCCCGATAATGGGTCCCCATAAGGATCCGGCACCGCCCAGCATGGCCATGAGCGCGATCAGAATGGAGATGTCCAGGCTCATGGTGTCTTCCGGCTCGATGTTTTTGACATAGCAGGCGTGAAACGAGCCCACGGCGCTGACAAAAGCCGTGGCAATGGCATAGGTTTTGATCTTGGCCCAGTGAACATTGATCCCGAGGGATCGGGCAATGTCTTCGTTGTCCTTGATGGACCGGAGCTGAAACCCCAGGCGGGATTTGCGGAATGCGTTCATGAAAAGGATTCCGATAAAGAAAAAAAGCAGAATCACATAATAGTAAGTGTCGTCCCCTTTGAAGATCAGGTGGAGAAAATCCGGCGTCTGATACTTGCCGGCCAGGATTTCGATGCCGCGGGAACCGCCGACCAGATCCCAGACCTCGAATAAATCCTTCAGAACCAGGGACGTGGCAATGGTGGCGATGGCAAAATAATGGCCTTTCAGTTTAAACAGGGGATAGCCGATGATAAACGACCAGGTAACGGAAAGCATAACGCCGATGGGCATGGAGATCCAGAAAGGCGTGTCCCAGCGCAGCAGCATGACTGCCGTGGTATAGGCGCCGATGCCCAGATACTGTGCCTTTCCCAGGTCCACCTGGCCGCCGTATCCGCCGATGGTGTTCCATCCCATGCCATAGAGGGAAAACATCAGAAACTGGATCAAGGTGGACATGGCAAATGACGAGTGGGGGAAAAACGGAAACACCATCAGAAAAATGGCCACGGCTGCGGCAAGGGTCAAATCCAACCTGGGAAAATCGGAGAAATCCAGCGCGTTCTTTAGTGTTTCCATCCAAACAATCCCCTTGGCCGAATGAGCATGATGAGAAAATACGCCAGATACACCCAGGTGTATTTAAAAGACGTCATGGGAACAGAGGCCATCCAGTCAAAACCGGTCATCTCGGCAATAAAATCCCAGATTCCCGGCAGTTCGGTGATCAGACCCACGATGAGACCTGCGAAAAACGCGCCGGGAATGCTTCCGAACCCCCCCAGAGCCACGATGGCAAAAGCAATCATGGTAAAAAGCAGGCCGACATAAGGCGTCACCGACCAGAAATTGACCAGCAGTGCCCCGGCCATGGTCACGGTCGCACCACCGATTCCCCAGGCAAAGGCATTCATCCGCTCGGTGGGAATGCCCATGTAACGCGCACCCTGTGCGTTTAAAGCCGTTGCCATCAGGGCCTTTCCAATGCGGGTCCGGTTGATCAACAGCCAGACGGCGGTAAAGGATATGACCGATAAAAAGGCTGCCGCCAGTTTGGTGGCCGGAAGGATGATGCCCATTCCCAGATCAAAACTCTGACCGACCAGAATGCCTTCGTGGATGGTGCGGTCCTCAGATCCGAACAGAAACAGGGCCAGGTTTCTTAAGACGAGCATCAGCCCGAACGTGCCCAGAAGCTGCGCCACCATGGGTCCGCGAATCAGGTATTTCACGAACCCCAGGTAGCAGATGACTCCCAGAAGAAATCCGACCAGTCCGGCGAAAGGAATGGTCAGCAGCGGATCGACCCCGGTTGCCTGGGCCGTAAGAAGCGCCGTGTACATGCCGAGCATGAGAAATTCGCCGTGAGCGAAGTTCACGATGTCCATGACACCGAAAATGATGGTCAGGCCCAGCGCAACCAGGGCAAATACCATTCCGATCAGCAGACCGGCGCTGAGGGATCCGGCCAGTATTTCCATCAGAACCCCTTGAGCGGATAGATCAGTTTGGCGGTGGCCACATCAAACGGATAGACGATTTCCATCACGATTTCGCCTGCCTTGTTTTTCTGGTACTGACCGATCATGCCCGAGCCCAGCTCGTTCTGACCCTGATCGCTGCCGGAGGCGGCAAAGCGGATGCCTTTCCAGGGAACAATCAGTTGATCGCCGGGGATCATGATGGTGTTGGCAGCCTTTTGAATGGCGGCAGGCGCGGTTGAACCCGCTTTTTCCAGAACCTCGACCCAGGTCTGCACACCGGTAAAGGCCCTTGCCGAGGCCCCGCTTAAATCCCGGCCCATGTTCTTTTTATAAAGGAAATTGACCTGGCCGGAAACATCCTTGACCTGACCAACTTGAGGGGCAAAAACCGTTCGGGTCAGAATGCCGATTACATCATCACCCAGCGTGCTGCGAAATTCCGGGGCTTCAAAACCCGCATCCTGTCCCCAGATCATTTTGGGACCGGCTTTTTCAGCCTTCAGGGTTTTCATCATCAAAATGGCATCCGAGGCATAGGAGGCAAAGAGCATGATATCGGGTTTGGCGGATTTCAGGGAGCGGACTTCGCTGGAGAGATCCGGCGATTTGGCCGCATAGAGAAGGGTTTTTTTCAGCTCAAACCCATAGTCCTTGGACAGGGTTCCGATGGTTTCAGAGACCTGAGACCCCCACTCGGTTTTTTCACAGGCAGCGGCCAGGGTCTTGATCTGAGCCTTTGGAATGGCCGGAATACCCATGGCCTTGCCTTCGGTAATGCCTTTCAGGAATTCAAAAAGATCCTGGGTAAAGGTGATGTCGTGAGGCGTTGTCCGCCAGAACCACTTGAATCCACGCGTGGTCAGGGCAGGCGACGTGGAAGAATCGTTGATCATGGGAATGCCCATTTCTTCGCAGACCGCGCTGACGGTTTTGGTCACCGCACTGTGATAGCAGCCCATAATGCCGATCACCTTGTCATCCTGAATCAGTTTTTTAGCCTGATCCGCGCCAAGGGTGGGATTGCCTTCATGGTCCTTGAAAATCAGCTCGATCTTGGCGCCGCCCATCGAGGCGATCCCCACGTGTTTGGCCATATCCATCTTGATTTCCGGAATGCTGCTGTTGGCGATTTCCGCGGCCAGCTCGGCGCCGGCCCGCAGTTCCCGGCCTTCCGCCGCAGCGCCTCCGGTCAAGGGGTATAAAACGCCGATCTTGATGGTTTCCACGGCATGACTTGTCTGCATTCCGAGGACAAGGGTCAACACGAGCATCAACGGCAGAACTAAGGCAAAGTGTTTTTTCATGGCATCCTCCAATTGAGTGGGTTGATATGAAAGGGGTGAGCAGTCAGAAGTCGTCTATAGTCTCCAGTAACGAATATCTTCATTCCGGGCGTCCTCCGGGTCGAAAGCGCCCTTGATGTCAATGACGATCGGGCATCCGTCGTAGCAGATCTTAGCCATCCGGGAAAGCCCCATGGACTTGTAGGTATCGTGAATCACCGCCACGATGACCGCATCCACCCGGCCGAGGCCCTCCAGGGGCTGAAGGTCGATGCCATAATACGCCCTGGCTTCATCCGGGTCCGCAATCGGGTCGTGAACCACGACATTCACGCCATAGGTGTTCAATTCGGAAATGATATCCACGACCTTCGTGTTTCTGAGATCCGGAACGTTTTCCTTGAAGGTGAGCCCCATGATGGCCACGCGGGAATCCCGCACCTGTTTGCTGGAGTTGATGAGAATCTTGACGGTCCGCTCGGCGATGAATTTGGCCATATTGTCGTTGATGCGTCTTCCGGCCAGAATCATCTCCGGACGATACCCCAGGGATTCGGCCTTGAATGTCAAATAATACGGATCCACACCGATGCAGTGGCCGCCGACCAGCCCCGGTCTGAAGGGTAAAAAATTCCACTTGGTTCCGGCAGCCTTCAGCACCTCGGAAGTATCGATGCCCATTTTGTCAAATATCATGGCCAGCTCGTTCATCAAAGCGATGTTCAGATCCCGCTGGGTATTCTCGATCACCTTTGCGGCCTCGGCCACCCTGATGGAGGAAACCGGGTGGACGCCCGCGGAAACGATTGCCCCGTAAACCTTGCTGAGCAGCATCGTGGTGGCGGCATCCGATCCGGATACCACTTTGACGATTTTGTCGATGGTATGCTCCCGGTCCCCGGGATTGATCCGCTCCGGCGAATATCCGGCTGTAAAATCAATTCCCAGCTTCAGTCCGGACACTTTTTCCATGATCGGCACACAGACTTCCTCGGTAGCGCCGGGATAAACCGTGGATTCAAAGACAACGCAGGTGCCCGGCTTCATGAATTTCCCGACCGCGCCGGATGCACCCCGTAGCGGAGTTAAATCCGGAATGCGGTAAGCGTCGATGGGCGTGGGCACCGCTACGATAATCAGCCGGCATTGGCCGAGCTGCGATGGGTCCGACGTAAAAAATATGCGGGTATCGGCAAGGTCGTTTTCGGCAATCTCAAGGGTTCTGTCCTTGCCGTTTTTCAGTTCCTGGATCCGGTCGGGCTTTAAATCGTATCCGACAACTTCAAAATGCCGGGATAGATGAACGGCCAGCGGCAAGCCCACATATCCCAGACCGACAACCGCGATCTTATCTTTTCGTTCTGAAAGGGATTCAAAGGTTACCATGGTGATTCTCCACAAATAACGGAATGACGGAATTTATCAAATTTTGATATGAATCAAAGCGATGGTCTCTTGGATAAATCATTTGAATCGTTTGCCCTGTTTGAGGCGTTGAACGGCTGGATTGTCAGCGCATTTCCGTCCGTGCGGATTTGAACCGCCCCGTGGGTTGCTGTATTCAGCAGCAGCGTCGAACCCACATCCTGATAACGCTTTATAACCGATGGATGTGGAAAATTAAAGCGATTATTCAAGCCGGTTGTAAAAATAACTATCTCCGGCTTGATGGTCTCAACAAAAGCAGGGGAACTCGATGATTTACTGCCGTGGTGCGGGGCAACCAGAACCCGACTTTGAAGGTGATCTCCATACCGGGCAACCATTTCTTTTTCAGCCCCGGATTTGATATCCCCTGGGAAAAGCAGGGTGACATTTCCAAAACCGGCATGAACCGCCAGGGAATTGTTGTTAATATCCCGCCAGGTTTCCGTTTGCTGCCTCTCCATGAAATCCGGCGGCGGATTGACGATGTCCAGGGACACGCCATTAATTTCATGATGCCGGGGAAAGGTCTTAAAGTCCGCGGGGAACAGGCGCTGCTCCTGAAGGACGTCCATGAACCGCCGGTATCCCGCGCTGTCTTCCGGCTCCGTGTTGGCCCAGATGGCTTTCACATGGAAATGCTCGGCAATGTAGGCCATGCCATTGACGTGGTCGCTGTTGGCATGGGACAGGACCAAAATATCCACGGACCTGATTTTTTTCCGCCACAGCAGCGGCGCCACCACCATTTTCCCCATGTCAAACGCGGAAAAACTCGAAAAACCGCCGGCATCGATCAGCATGACCGGACCTTTGGGAAATTCCAAAAGACTGGCCGTGCCTTGGCCGACATCCAGGACCGTCACTCTGAAATCGGAGCGCAAAAATCGCTGGTATCCCCAGTAGAGCACATCCAGGCCAAGTATCATTGACGCGGCAACGGAGAGCATCAGCAAAATATTTTTTGCCGTGGGTGAGATGCTTTCCTTGTTTCGAATAGAAAGGGCTCTTAACAATTGTGAATCCGAAAGCGGTTTCCTTTTCAATGTCATCAGCGCCACTAACAACGTATAAGCGCTGATCACTTCAAGCAGGGAAGGCGTGATAGTCTTGACGGCGGAAAACGGAAGAGCTGCAAAAAAATCGGTGAGGTTCAGGGATATTTTCAAAATTGCGGCACAAAGTTCAAATCCCCACAGGGAAGCAATTGGCGAAATCAGCGATATGCCGGCAAACAACAATCCCAGGGGGACTACCCCAAACCCCACAAGCGGAATCAGAATTAAATTGGCAACCGGACTGATCAGGGATATCTGGTTGAAATAAACCATCACGAGGGGCTGGACGCCCAGGGAGGCGGACAGGGTTACCCACAGGGATGAGTAAACGTAATTCTTGATGCGCTTTCGGATACCGGAGATATCGTCGTCCGGCTGCCAGAACCTGGGAAGAAAATAGAGAATAGCAAAGACCGATGCAAAGGAGAGCTGAAAAGAAATGGAAAAAAGGGATGGCGGGTGAACCATCAGAATCAGGATTGCCGCCGTGGCCAGCGTGTTCAGCGATTCGTGTTCCTTGTGAATCAGAAACGTCATCAGGAAGATGACGATCATGATGACGGCTCTTTGGGTCGAAGGCGACATACCGGATACCAGGCCATATCCCAGTACCGGTATCATGGAGAGAATCGCGGCGCCTTTTCGCGTCCAGGCGCGCCAGAGGAAAAACGGAAACCAACTGAGTATCCATCGAAATATGAAAAAGGATGTCGTAGCCACAATTCCGACATGAAGCCCGGAGATGGCCAGTAAATGACTGACTCCGGCTTTGCTGAAATTCTCGGTTATCCGGTCTGAAACATCACTGCGCTCCCCGATAAGAAGGGCTTTTAACACCGCCCTTTCATCTGCTTCGCCGATAGAGTCCAGTGTCCGGGAAATCGTCTTTCGCATGCGGTAAACCCACTGCAAAAACCCGTCCCGATATGCCGCTGTCTGTTCGATCTCGCTGCTTTGAACAAAAACCGATCCGTAAATGCCGTTAAACGCCATGAACTGCCGGTAGTCGAACCCGCCGGGGTTTTGAAAGTTGCGAAGCGGGTGGATTTTGCCCGTAAAACAGACGCGGTCCCCCATGTTCAGATCCAGGGGTTCCCCTTCAAGGGTCACCCGGAGCTTACCGGTTACCGGCACCATGCCACGGTCGCCTTCCAGGGTTTCAACCGTTAAATCGAATTTCTGGCGCTGGTTATCGGTCCAGGAGGGAGAGTCCATAATGCCGGCGATATTCCACGAGGCGTCGGTGATAAAGTGTGAAATATGGTGATCGGGTAGCCGGGTAGTCACCCAGGGTTGGATTGAAAAATAGCCTGCAGCGACAAAGAGGATAAGGGGCGCCAGCCATATCGGAGCGCGCCGGATAATGCCGTAAAGGATTCCGGATATCCCGGCCAGAACCACGGGCCATACCCATATCCAGTGGTCCGGCGCTTCAGAGCCCACCAGGATACCGGCCATCAAGGCCCCAAGCAGGGCGGCCAGCGGCCGGGAGTAATACGAAACCGGGGAGTTTAGCATGGCGTTGCTTTTGTCGAGTAGAGGGAATTATTAGAATCAAAGGCTCTTGTGAGCATTTTCCAGACAGGCTCACCGATCCTTTTCATTGCCTGTTCCGAATAAGATCATCGAGTACGGCTTCGTCTGTAAGGGTGGTTGTATCACCCAGGTTGGTAATGT
>CAIVVZ010000556.1 GCA_903909505.1 uncultured Desulfobacteraceae bacterium | reverse complement strand
GGGCGGACCATTCCTCCTCCGCCATTGTCTTTTGCCTCCCAAAACAACAAAGATGCCGAATAAGAGGTATGCAATAAGGAGAATCGACTATGGCAACAGCAAATAGCAAATTAGCGATTACCGGAAAGCCTGTTTGGTTTATTACGGGTTGCTCGACCGGCATCGGCCGCGAGCTTGCAAAGCATGTGCTCGAATGCGGCTACCGTGCGGTGGTGACTGCCCGCAATGTCAATGACGTAATCGACTTGGCCGCTTACGGAGATGCCTTGGCGCTCAAGCTCGACGTCACGGATCAAGGTCAAATCGATGCGGCCATCAAGGAAGCTGAGAAAAAATTTGGTAGCATTGATGTGCTCATGAACAACGCGGGCATCTGCTATTTCTCATCTGTTGAAGAGAGTGAGGAAGATCAAGTGCGCCGAATGTTCGAGATCAATGTGTTCGGTCTGAGCCGGATGATTCATGCGGCTCTGCCTGGAATGCGCAAACGTCGCAAAGGATTCATCGTCAATCTCTCTTGCATCGGCGGACTTCGTTCTTTTCCGTCGATCGGCTACTACAACGCGACGAAATTTGCTGTCGAAGGTTTGTCCGAAGCACTCTGGCAGGAGGTGGAACCGCTGGGCATCAAGGTGATGCTTGTTGAGCCGAGTGGATTCCGCACCGGTTGGGCCGGACGTTCGGCGAACGAAAGCAAGCGGCAAATTAGCGATTACGCTTCAATGGCGGGAGCATGGAGCAATCAAGTGCACGCGATCTCCGGCAGACAACCGGGAGATCCGGTTCGTGCGGCACACGTAATCGTAAAGGCGACCGAATCCCTGAATCCGCCACACCGCCTTCTTCTTGGCAACAATGCTTATGAAGCCGCTACGAAAAAGCTCGAAGAGATGCGCAAGGAATTCTCTGCGTTGGAAATGGTTTCTCGCATGGCTGATTTCCCGATGGATATGCAAGGACAGACGGCTTGGGCTGCATCCATTTCAAGAAGATGAAGGACAAGCCGAAAAGCGATCTTCGACAGGTGGTTCTCTTGCGACACGGGGAAAGCTTGTGGAACAGGGGTAACCTCTTTACCGGCTGGACGGACGTCGATTTGTCCGATCGCGGCAGAGAAGAAGGGCGGGAGGCCGGACGTTGCCTGAAAGAACATGGGGTTGTGTTCGACGTCGCATTCACTTCCGTATTGAAGCGTGCGATACGAACCCTGTGGATTGTGCTTGACGAGATGGATCTGATGTGGATCCCTGTCCACCGGGATTGGCGATTGAACGAACGGCATTACGGCGCTTTGCAGGGGCTGAACAAAGCCGGGACTGCCGAGAAGTTCGGTGAGCCACAGGTCAAGCTGTGGCGGCGAAGCTACGACATTCGTCCGCCCGTCCTCGAAGCGAAAGACCTGCGTCATCTTCGGCACGATGCGCGCTACAGGGATCTCAGCCGAAAAGAGATTCCCGCCGGCATCCCGCTGGTATACGAACTCGACGAGGATTTGAAACCGATCCGCCACTATTTTCTCGGGGATGCTGAACGCTTTCAAAAGGCGTTTTTTTTCGTAAAGGGAGACAATAACAAGGTGTAAGAGGTAGGATAATGCGTAAACGGATAATTAATCAGAATACTCACAATGTCTCACCCGTCGATCAAAGTTGGATAGACTTGCAACACATGGCGCAGGTCGAGCTCACGTCCGAGGATTCCGCACACCCGATCGAGGCGGCGCTGATACACAGCTTCGGATCAGGTTGGCGGGCAGCACAAGGCGGGGAGCAGACGATCCGCTTTCTGTTTGACGAACCGCAGAGGGTCAGGCGTATCCAACTACTGTTTCAAGAAGATCAACAGCCGCGCACGCAAGAGTTCGTTTTGCGGTGGTCGCCTGACGCCGGTCAATCTTACCGGGAGATTGTGCGTCAGCAATATAACTTCAGTCCGCCGGGCATGACGCGCGAGTTTGAAGATTACGCGGTCGATCTTGTCGGGGTGACGGCACTGGAATTAAGAATCATACCGGACATAAGTGGAGGAAATGCCTATGCATCGGTTGCGCAGTTACGAATCGCATAATCTCCATAACTGTTCTCAGTAAATACAGGATTCATGTTATGCCCTATAAAACCAATAAAGATTTACCAAAAAATGTAACCCATGTACTTCCTACCCATGCACAGGATATTTACCGGGAAGCATTTAATCATGCCTGGCAGGAATATGCGAGCCCTGAAGAACGCCGGGGCGATGATTCCCAGGAAGAAACGGCGCATAAGGTGGCATGGTCAGCGGTGAAGAAAAAATATGAAAAGACCGGTGATACGTGGACAGCAATAGAATGATTATAGCGTTTAGAGTGTATCTGGGAAGGCTATGTAAAAATTGCTTCTCAGATACCATGGCATGCAACCGCACGGGGTCAGGTCTAAATATTGCTATGAGTTGCACTTACAACTTGAATTCAGGAAATATAAAATGAAACAGATAAAAAACTTTTCAGAACTACATTTAAAAGACATTTCACTGGTTGGCGGTAAAAATGCTTCACTCGGTGAAATGTTTTCAGAGCTATCTGCCAAAGGCATTAAAGTGCCGGATGGTTTTGCCGTTACAAGTGATGGTTATTGGTGTTTTCTAAATGAAAATAAACTTATTCCGAAACTTACCGATATCCTTTCACAACTCGACCTTAAAACATTTGATAACCTTTACGAAATTGGTTCAACAGCCAGGCAATTTTTGCTTGATGCTTCTTTTCCCAAAGAATTATCAGATGAAATTAAATCCGCCTATAAACAATTAGAAAAGCGTTCGGGAAATACTTTTTCTCTTGCGGTACGCAGCAGTGCAACAGCCGAAGATCTACCTAATGCAAGTTTTGCCGGCCAACAGGAATCGTATCTGAATGTACAGGGAGAGGAAAACTTAATTGCTGCCTGTCTCCGCTGTTATGCTTCACTTTTTACCGATAGAGCCATAAAATACAGAGTTGACAATGGTTTTGATCACATGAAAGTTGCTTTTTCCATAGGAATACAAATAATGGTTCGCTCCGATAAAGCCTGTGCAGGTGTAATGTTTACACTCGACCCTGATACGGGATTTGATAAAGTAGCTCTTATTTCCGGTGCCTGGGGGCTTGGCGAAAATGTGGTGCAGGGAAGCGTAAATACAGATGAATTCCTGGTTTATAAACCATTTGTCGGGAAAGTAAAACGACCAATTATTTCAAGAAAATTGGGTAGCAAAGAGAAAACAATGGTGTATGCCGAAAATAAAATGTCTGAGATTTTAAAACCAGAAGATGCCATCATTAACCTGGACACACCACCGGAGCGTAAGCAACAATTTATTCTTAATGATGAAGAAGTCGTGCAATTGGCAAAGTGGGCCATGATCATCCAGGAGCACTATAAACGACACATGGATATTGAGTGGGCAAAAGATGGTGACAGCAATCAAATATATATTGTGCAGGCACGCCCCGAAACAGTGCACAGCCAGGATAAAAACAAAAGTTTATTCAAGGAATACCAGATCAAAGACAAGGGGAAATTAATTTGCAAGGGAATTGGCTTAGGTAACGGTATCACTTCAGGTATAGCAAGAATACTAGCTTCACCAAAAGATATTGACAAACTGAATAAAGGAGAAATTTTAGTTACAGGAAGAACTGACCCCGACTGGGATCCTATTCTCAAAAAGGCAGCGGGCATAGTTACCAATCAGGGTGGAAGAACTTCACATGCAGCTATTGTGGCTCGTGAAGTAGGTGCGGTAGCTATTGTCGGAACAGGAAATGCTACCAAAGTTATTAAGGATGGTCAATTGGTTACCATTTCTACTGCCGAAGGCGATACCGGCTATGTTTATGAAGGCAAAGGAACCTGGGACGAACATGAGATCGACACAGCCAAAATTGAAATGCCTGAAACTCAGATTATGCTCATTCTTGCCGATCCTGATAAAGCATTCCGGTATTCCATGCTTCCGAATAATGGCGTCGGACTGATGAGGATGGAGTTTATCATTAACAACGTCATCAAAATTCATCCTATGGCGCTGCATAATTTCGATAAATTAAAAGATGATTCAGTCAAGAAGGAAATTGAAAACCTAACCCATCATTATCCTGACAAGAAAGATTATTTCATTCACAAACTGGCGGAGGCAACCGCAACCATTGCTGCTGCTTTTTATCCCAAAGATGTAATTGTCAGAATGAGTGATTTCAAATCAAATGAATATGCCAATCTACTTGGCGGTAAAACATTTGAACCCGTTGAACAGAATCCAATGATTGGTTTCAGGGGGGCATCACGTTATTATCATCCTTTATACAAAGATGCTTTTGAAATGGAATGTAATGCAATGAAAATGGTGCGTGAAGAAATTGGTTTTACCAATGTAAAACTGATGCTTCCATTTGTGAGAACCGTTAAAGAAGCAACAAGTGTAATTAATATTATGAGAGAAAATGGATTGGTAAGAGGGGAAAATAAATTGCAATTATATATGATGGTTGAAATTCCGAGCAATGCATTACTTGCTGAGGAATTTGCCAAACATTTTGATGGCTTTTCAATCGGCTCCAATGACCTAACCCAATTAACCCTTGGTGCCGACAGGGATTCAGAATTACTCAGTGAAATCTTCTCTCCGTTTGATCCTGCCGTTATGCAGCTTATCCGTATGTCTATCAAAAAAGCAAAAGCTGCTGGTGTGAAGATTGGTTTGTGCGGTCAGGCTCCAAGCGATTATCCCGAATATTCACGATTTCTTGTTGAATGTGGTATTGACAGCATTTCCTTTAACCCGGATGCTTTGATAAAAGGTATTGAAAATATGAATAAGGCGGAAAAATTCAGCAGATGAATCTTTCTGCCTTCCTTCCGATTCTGCAGGCAGACGAACAGACCCATCATCATGCAGGTCGAGAAGCACAACACGAACGTCTATCCGATGTTCAGAATCCTGTTGGTTCTGGATGTCTGGGAGCTTGCCTGTTACCTTGACTACAAGAACGATAGGGGCAAGTTCATTGAGGCATTCTGGAACTTGGATTTTATTATTCATCGTATTTTCCCAGCAACTGATTATTTATGAAAAATGCCCACAACAATTTGCGTAGAATCAGTTTGGGAGCTTCTGTCTTCTTTTTTTTGTTCATCATTTTCTTGCCGGCGGTATTCATTTTGGGGAGTTTTACGCAGGGCGGAGTTGTTTTGAACGGACAGATCATCCGTGCGGTGCTGCTGTCATTCTGGATCGGCATCGCAGTGGTGACGATAGATCTGGCCTTTGGTCTGCCTCTGGCCTGGATGTTGTCGCGCAGCAAGTCCAGGATCGCCACTTTCATTGATAGCCTGATAGACCTGTCCTTGGTGATGCCGACCGCGGCTCTGGGTTTTTCGGTATATCTGTATTGGGGCGACCGCGGGGGCCTGGCCCGGATATTCGGCCTGGATGCCGGGTTAATCAATAAAGGGGTGCTGATGATAATACTCCTGCATGTGGTTTTTACCCTGCCCTATATCGTGAGGTCCATCGGAGCGGCCATCGCCCAGATTTCACCTTCTTATGCCGAGGCTGCAGAGACTCTGGGAGCTTATCACTTTACCTTGTTTCGCAGCATCTCCTTACCGCTGTTTAGAGACGGCGTAATCAACGGCTCCATACTTGCATTTACACGGAGCCTGTCTGAAACCGGCGCTACCATGATGGTAGCCGGCCTGGCAAGTACGGCTCCGGTACTGGTAGTGGAATTGAAGAACTCCGGACATCTGCCTCAGGCTATGGGAACCAGTATTGTTCTGATCGTGAGCGCAATATTGATATTGTTTTTGGCCAAAGCCCTGCTCGGGAAAAAGACCATCAGCCTGGAGAAAGTCTATCCCCGTTTCGAAAAATCCCTGATTAATTTGATAATACCGCGCAATATTCTCGTGGCGCTTTTTTTCTTGTTCATATTGTTTTTGCCCACCATATTTATTGTTTTTTACAATCTAAGTCACTGGGAGATGGCGTTTGGCACCGGAGTGCTCAAGAGCATGGCAATTTCATTTTTCATTGCTTTTACGGTCACGCTGGTCAATTTGATCTTTGCCTTGCCCTTGGCATATATGATCGCACGCGATCAGGGACGGCTGGGCAAGGTTTTGGACACGTTAAACGAGATCGTTCTCTTGGTGCCGACCAGCGCATTGGGGATGTCTCTGGCTTATTTCTGGCATAAATTCTTGTCTTTCGACTTAATGGTCCTGATATTAACCCACTTGAGTTTTACTTTCCCCTTACTGATAAAACCGCTGGTTGCAACCTTTCGGGATATTCCGCCCGGTCTGGAAGAGGCGGCGTATTCTTTGGGTGCCCGGTCCGGGCAGATGCTTCGGACCATACTTCTTCCCATGATCAAACCGGCCATTCTCGCCGGCTTGATCATGGCTTTTATGCGCAGTTTATCCGAGACAGGCGCCACATTGGCAGTGAGCGACAAGATCCGGACCGTACCGATTTTAATCGTTGATTTTGTTAAACAGGGACAATTCGGACAAGCAGCCTTCATTTCCACGCTTTTGTTCATCATCGCTTTGGTCTTCTTGTATGTATTGAAACATTTGACTTACAGGACGAAATAAAAAACGCATATGCCAAACGTAAAAATTGTGAATTTGATCAAGAGATTTGTCTCTGCCAGGGGAGAGGACTTACTGGCTCTGGACCGCCTCAATCTGGATATTCCGGATCGGAAATATTCTACATTGCTGGGTCCTTCCGGGTGCGGCAAAACCACTTTGCTTCGGATCATTGCCGGATTGCTCGAACCCACCAGCGGTCAGATATTGTTCGATAACATGGATGTGAGCGGAAAAATGACCCAGGAACGGGATATTGGTTTTGTGTTTCAGAATTTTTCCATATTTCCCCACATGGACGTCTGGCATAACGCTGCCTATGGGCCGGTCGTGCGGGGATGGAGCCAAGCGGAAATCGCCAAAACCGTGGAGCGTAATTTGAAATTGGTGGGCCTGGAGAAACGGGACAAAGCCTTGCCACACGAACTGTCCGGAGGCATGAATCAGCGCCTGGGCCTGGCTCGCGCTTTGGCCGGCCATTCCAGTTTGCTTTTGCTTGATGAACCCTTGTCTGCCTTGGACGCCAAAATCGGCGCCTTCCTGCGCTATGAGCTGAAGAAAATCGCCAAAACGAATCATTTGACCGCTATTCATGTTACGCACAATCAAGAAGAAGCCATGACCATCTCTGATAATATCATTTTAATGAGAAAAGGCGAGATCGTGCAGACCGGCACCCCGGAAGCGCTTTATGACCAGCCCAATTCCATGTTCGCCGCCAACTTTATCGGAAAATGCAATTTTTTCAAAGCGCGAAAGAAATCGTCGCACTCGGTAGAAATCGACGGCAAAATGCTTCAACTGCCCAATGAAGTATCACAGGACAAGATAGTCATCGGCATCCGACCGGAAAAGATTCATCTGGATCCCCACCCGGATCAGATAAGATTCTCCGGCCGGATAGAGTTGATAAATTTTCTGGGGCATTTGTATGAATACCGGATCAATGTGGAGAGCGATATCGTCAGTGCCTACAAACGTATCAAGGGCAAAAACTTGAAGCAGAAATACCATGAAGGGGACGTGATTGAATTCAGTTTTTCCGGAGAAGACGTCTTTGTCTTTCCTGAACCGGAAGATTTCAAGAAAGAATTGAGTTTGGGGTAAAGGAGGAATGGAACCGCATTTAAATCACTTTCAAAACATCAATGAGCGGTTCTTTCCATGTTTTCCAAAACATTATTCATCCCAGTGCTCAATGCGATGGTCAAGCAACACCATATCTTCATGGGTCATATTGTTGAGGTCAACATCATAGGATGCTGCAAAGACTTCCAGCGTGGATTTATCTTGATCAGGTATATCCTGACTTTGCTGATCTGATAACCAAGTCGCTACGGCGCTGCGCAGAAAGGAGAGGTTTTCAGGGATGGATTCAATTTGTATCATAGGTTCTCCTGCCATGAATATCTGAAAATCTAAAGGATAAAATCCGTCGCAAGAAACTTGCTCTGGTGGTTTTTGACGATGCTGGTGATGATCTCTTTATTCAGGTTTGTCTGTTTGGCTGCTATAAGCGTGCGGATCGAAAAAACGCGCAGGGCGTCTGAAACCGAAAGCGTCCCCTCTGCAGAGTCCTTGCGACCTGTAAAAGGAAATATATCCGGACCACGCTGGCACTGACTGTTAATGTTCACCCGGCAGACCTGGTTGACCAGCGGATCGATGAGTTGCGCCATTTGATCGGGGTCCTTGCCAAAAATACTGACCTGCTGGCCATATACCGAATGGATCATGTAATCGATGGGTTCCCGGATATCGTTGAATTGTAAAACCGGAATCACCGGCCCGAACTGCTCTTCACGGTAAATCCGCATTCCCTCGCTTACCGGATACAAAACAGCCGGAAAGAAAAAACTGCCATTAACCGTTCCGCCTGCTTCATTAACCACGGTTGCTCCCTGGGCAAGCGCATCCGCCACAAGGCCCCGCAGGTAGTCTGTTTTACCCTTTTCCGCCACCGGGGTGATAAAGACATCTTCCTGCCAGGGCATACCAAAGGGGGCACTGTTGACCGCTGAAGCGAAGCGGCTGAGAAATTCATCCTTGATGGCGGATGCCACAAACAGGATTTTCAGCGCGGTACACCTTTGGCCATTGAAAGAGAGGCATCCGAGCAGACATTCCTGCACGGCCAGATCCAGGTCGGCATCCTCTAAAATAATGGCTGGATTTTTGGCTTCCAGTCCAAGCACACAGCGCAGACGGTTCGGCCTGGGATGAAGTTTTTTAAGAACATTCGCGGTGTTGCTGTTGCCGATCAACGCCAGTACATGAATGCCGCCGGACATCATCAACGGCGGAATGATGCTGCGTCCCTCGCCATAAATGATGTTGACCACCCCTTTGGGAAACACATCGCAAAAAACGTCAAGCATTGGGGCATACAACAGAGCGCCGTGTTTGGGCGGCTTCAAAATGACGGTGTTGCCCATGATCAGGGCCGGTATCAGGGTGGTGAGGGTCTCATTCAAGGGATAATTGAACGGTCCCATGCAGAGCACGACGCCCATCGGCGCGCGCCGTATCTGGCCGATTATCCCCTCTTCAATGACAAATCGCGATGAAATACGATCCAGGTCCTTAAGTGCATCCATTGTATCATTGATATAGAGGATGGTCCGGTCAAATTCCTTGTTGGAATCTTTCAGGGATTTGCCGATTTCCCACATCAGAAGCTGAACGATTCGCTCTTTTTGTTCGAGCATGCGGAAAACGAAGCGTTCCATGTGATGGATTCTCTCCGCCACAGACAGGGTTGGCCATAAACCCCGGCCGTGATCATAGGCGGATACAGCCGCATCGAGCGCCTGCAGCGCTTCTTTTTCCGATAAAAGGGGATAAGCGCCGATTGGAAATGGTTTGGGTAGGCCGTCAATGCTGGCCCACACTGGAGAAAAGACCTGCTGTTGGGGACCATCCCATTTTCGAATCTCACCATTGATCAGATATCCGGTCTGCGCAAAAGGAATATCTTGACGAAGACCGACGGGTATTTCGGATGCCTGTGGAAAAACATTTTCAATCTTTTCGATTAACGACATGATTTGTTGCCTCAGATAAATGATGTCCGATCGAGTCCGGAATATGCCTGGAATCGACCCGGAAGGCGGTTGTATCGACAGTGCAGTCTTTCGGCTCAGCCTGGCCGCAGCCGGGAAGTGAATGGATCCGCGAATATATAACATTATATTGTTGCGATACTGGGTTATACGCCCCAAGACCATTATTTCATGTTCATATTATATTATCAATCCGCAATAATCATTTCCATCCAATACATCAAAGATGTTGGAAAATAAGTCACATATGACCATTGGTTAAATATGACTCTTTTTCAGGGCTGTTAATGACGGTCCCGTAAATGCATTTATTACTGATTATTCATAAAAATCAAAATGATGGGCGATATGATGCTGAATGTTGAAAAATGGCACAAAGAATGCAAATTCAAGAAAAGCATGAACAAAACGAAGCTACAAGAACGAAAGGATTACAATTATGCTACACAAAGTTAAAACCCTAAAGGGTTACACATTGGACAGCCTTGACGGGGAAATAGGCAAGGTCAAAGAATTCTATTTCGATGACCAGCACTGGGCGATTCGCTATCTGGTCGCCGACACGGGAAACTGGCTTACAGGCAGGCAAGTATTGATTTCCCCGTATGCGCTGGTCGCCGTGATTAAAGAAGAGCAACACATCACCATCAATTTAACCAAAAAACAAATTGAGGACAGCCCATCCTTGAACAGTGACAAGCCCGTCTCGCGACAATTCGAGGATGCCTACTACGGGTATTATGGATGGCCGAATTATT
>CAIVVZ010000555.1 GCA_903909505.1 uncultured Desulfobacteraceae bacterium | reverse complement strand
GCGGAAAGCTGTTTCCCTTGAAATGACATCTGTGCAATTCCCCCCGAAGATTGGCAACATTTCTAATTTTCGAGGGTATTTTTATCATATCGCGAAAACTCTGTCAATACTGGTATCAAGTATTACGGTACACGCTATAATACCACGCGACTGCGCTAACCGGGTAGGTGATGTATACTTTTTGTCCAGGAAAGAGAAGCATCTTCCGCGCATCGTCGGTTGGAATTTGGAAAGTAAAGCTCAGGTCTGCGATTCGGAGGGTGGCCTGGATGGAACCGGTTGATGGATCAAGTGCCAGAAGAGCCAGTACGCCCTGAAGAAAATGCTCCTGAGGTTTCAGCAGGGGCTTCTCCAGGCTAAGGAAAATGGAATCCTGAGGGATGACTGCAACGGCAGCGCGAGAAGGTGGTTCAGAAACCCGTACCACCTGATCATCTTCTAATGCCTTTTCCCAACACCCTTCCGGTCCCGGTCGCCAAGGGCCGAACAGGATATTCCCTCTGCCGTTTTCCATCACCCTGCCATTAAACATCGGAATGACGTTGCCACAGATTTCATGGACCCACTGCCAGTCATGGCTGGCAACAATGAGGGTTGTGCCCCATTCTTTGCAGGCCTTCAAAGCACTTGCCTTGATCTGCTGTGCACTGGCAGCATCCACGCTGGCGGTGGGCTCATCCAGAAGCAGGACATTGGGTCGGAGCACCAACCTGGCGGCAAGGGCTACCCGCTGGGCTTCGCCACCGGAGAGCTGATACCAGGAGCGGCCGGCAAATTCTTCGGCGCAAAGGCCTACCAGCGCCAGTGCGCCCGTAACGGCTTCGGCATGACGGGATCGGTTGACCCCTCTTAAAACCAGACCATAGGCGATATTATCAAAAACAGAGCGCTTCAGCAGATAGGGTTCCTGTGGCAGCAAGCTGACATGAAACCGAACGGAAGCGTCAAATGGCGCGGCCTTTCGGCCCTTGAACAAAATGCTTCCTTCGGAAGGGTTGTCCACAAATGCCAGGAGTCTGAGCAGACTGCTTTTGCCGCTGCCGTTGGGACCGATCAGTCCCGTAATCGAGGCAGGTGAAATCGACAGACTTTCGATGTCCACGGCAAGCTGTCGCTTGTGGTATTTTTTGATATTGAATAGCTGAAAAATGTCCGTGCCCTGATCATCTCCCGCACGGTTTCTCGACCAATGAGGCTTGTATATGTCACGTACATCTGTCATTTCGACCTCATTTGCGGTTCTTTTCCTTTTCATTCGGCGGCTGTAGGGTTATGAGCGGTTACGCAGGAAGGACAGGGAAATATTCACGATGGCCGCAATAGCCATCAAAATCAGCCCCAGCGCAATTCCCATTACAAATTGGCCCTTGCTGGTTTCAAGAGCGATTGCGGTAGTGATGGTCCGAGTGTGCCATTTAATATTTCCCCCCACCATCATGGCAATGCCCACCTCTGTCATCACCCGGCCATAGGCGTTCATGCTGGCAGCCAGAATGCCGTACCGTGCTTCCCACAGCGTAGAAAGCACGACCTGCTTTCGATCGGCTCCCAGAGAGATGAGGGTGATCCGCAGCTTTTCATCCATGCTTTCAATGGTTGCCGCGGTCAGTGCAGTGACCACTGGAAGCGCCAGAAGGGTCTGGCCAATGGCCACGCCTTCCAATGTAAACAACAATCCCAGGTGTCCCAGAGGACCCCGGTGGGTTAAGAGCGCATACACCAGAAGGCCAATCAGTACTGTCGGGAGCGACATCAGGGTATCTACTATGGTTCGCACTGGCTTTTTTCCGGGGAAATTGTGATGGCCAAGTAAAAACCCTGTTGGAATGCCGATCAGGAGGCTGGTGATCATGGAGTAGGTGGAGACCTTCAGCGTTGCGGCTGCGGCCGAATAGGTTTCAGCATCACCATGAATCAGCAGTTGGATGGCCTGGAAAAGGCCGTTTAAAATATAGTCCATAGTCGTTAAATAAAATTTAGAACCGAGTTGATTTTCCGCCCGCTTCGGGCAAGGAGGATCGATATGGGGGCCATTCGGGACAGCCTGCTTTCAATCGAAACTGACGGAGTATAGGCTAACTCCGATAAAACCGCAATTCTTTTGCCGAAAGAGTCCGGGAAATTGGTTGAAACAAGGCCATGCTCGAAAATTCACGGATTCTGACGCCTTGCGCGACGGGAAACGGCTGGCTTCGGGTCTTTAACCTCGAGTGTTATGCCGTCAGACTCTGATCCGGATGACGGTACCTGCCAGGGGCTGATCAAAGCCGGTGCAAGAGACATGTCTTACGGTGCGCCCATTGTGCCGCAGAGGATTGATAAGAACTTTCTTTTGACTTTCACCGGTGCTTTACCTATTCTTTATTTGTCCGCAACGGCGGGGCAACCCCTTAACGACTGAATGGGCTCACTAACTATCCAATAAATCTCAAAAATTGTCACCAGTCCTGTTAGAATTACTCTTAAGCTGAGCCATTTGCTAAGCATCGCTATAAATTCGCATAACGGATCACGGCCGGTTTTCGATCGGACATGCAGCCGAACGTGGTTGCAATTGAAGGACTTGGCGCCTTGAATGACTGCCCGGCTTTAATGATCAGCGTCTCCTTGGGCATACCGGTATTCACAGCCCGCAGCCGATGCACCGGTCGGGGAATTGTATTTGGGAGTCTGCTATTTTATGGTCTGCTGCTTGACATGGATTGACGCTGCATTAAGCTTAATAGCTTTGGAAAAGTTTCCTAAAGAAATTAACTGCAATCAAGATTGAAAAACCCAATTCGGCATGCAATGTCCAATATGCCTTCCGGAAATAAGGAATAGACAAATGAAAAAGCGCCTGTACCACCGGTTTATCTCGTCCGTGCTGTGGAACTTGTTCCTGATTTCGGCAGGATCCCTGGTGTTTGGCGTCGGATTGAAGTCCATCGCCATTCCCCACGGGCTCATCACCGGTGGCATTTCAGGTCTGACCCTGCTCTTTTACTATGTCACCGGGCTTTTGTCACCAGGCTTGTGCTATCTGATCGTTAATGTTCCCATCTTTCTGGCGGGATGGGTCTACATCAGCCGGCGTTTTTTTTTTTACAGTCTGTATGGCGTGGCCGCCCTTTCTCTGTTTATCGATCTGATCGGATTCACCTTACCCATCAAAGAGCCGATCCTGGCCGTACTGGCCGGCGGCGTGCTCATGGGCACGGGTTCGGGTCTCATCCTCCACTCACTGGGATCGGGAGGCGGACTGGATATCATCGGTATTATTCTGAACCAGAAATTCAGCCTCCGTCTGGGCACTTTCTACTTTGCCTTCAACGTGGTGCTGTTTGCTTTCAGTTTTGGTGTGCTTGAGACGGATCTGGTGCTCTATTCCCTTATCATGAGCTTTATTTCCTCTCAGACATTGGATTACGTATTGGCCATCTCCAACCAGCGAAAAATGGTGTTCATCATCTCCGACCTCAACGATCGCATTGCCAAAGAGGTCCATACCCGACTGACCCGTGGTGTCACATTTTTGAACGGCAGCGGGGCTTATACGGGCAAAGGCAAAAAAATCATCCTCACCGTGGTCCATAACTACCAGATGAAGCAGTTGGAAGAAGTGGCCCTGTCCATCGATCCGGACGCCTTCATCATCACGGAAAATACCTTCAACGTGCTGGGCAGGGGGTTTTCAAAACGCAAGGTGTATTGATTGAAAAATGCGCTGCCTGGGTCCATTCCCAAGACGCCCCACCGCGTTGCCTCTGTTACAAGGCGCCATGCCAACTCAAGTTGGCACTATTCTATTTCATTATAAAATATACATATCATAATCAATATGTTATTCAGTCATAATCCAGGCCCGGCTTTTGCTTATATCAAAGCAAGTGGAGGAGAGCGGCCCCCTCTTGGGGGTGTAACCGCTCCACGGTGGATGGGGAAATGGTCCCGAACCACTGGTCCACGGTTGTCCGGTCCGGCACGCCAGGAGTGGACGCCACGAACGCAACTTTATAATATGAGTGAAAGGAGGTTTATATGGCGGAAAAAAGATGGCTGACTGAAGACAAGCTCGCGCTCATCATGGGGCTTTTCCTCTTCCTGCTCGGGACACTGAACTATGCAGGGGTGGATGCGCTGGGCTGGAGCGTCAAGACAAACGTATGGACCAGCGTGACAAAGATTCTCACCCCCGCCACGGGCACATACAAGGACATGCACGGTGTGGTATCTCTGGGCCTCACATTCCTGTTCATCACAGCCTTTCTATCCGTAGGCATCAAGTTTCTGGGTGGAGATGTGCCCAAATTCATCAAATCCTTCACGGCTGTCTTCTTCATCAGCTTCGCTTGTTGGGCCGCCGGGTCATATGCCCAGATCGCCGCGACCCCGGATACGTTGGCAAAATTTCATATTTCTTGGTCATTGGGCCTAACGGGCGAGGCGGGCTTCATCATCGCTCTTGTGGTTGGAATCCTTGTAGGCAATTTGACGCCCGCCCTGGCCGAGGAACTGAAGGAAGCCTTGCGGCCGGAGATGTATATCAAAATCGCCATCGTCATCCTGGGTGCGGAGCTTGGTGTAAAGTCCGTGGATGCCCTTACCCTTGCATCATCGGTCATCTTCCGGGGCCTATGCGCCATTGTAGAGGCTTACTTGATCTACTGGGCACTCGTCTACTACGTGGCTCGCAAACACTTCAAGTTCAGCCGTGAATGGGCCGCGCCGCTGGCCTCTGGAATTTCCATTTGCGGCGTCTCCGCAGCCATCGCAACAGGCGGCGCCATTCGTGCAAGGCCCATTGTTCCCATCATGGTCTCCTCCCTGGTGGTGGTGTTCACCTGTATCGAGATGCTTATTCTGCCCTTTGTCGCGCAGTGGGGTCTGTCCAG
>CAIVVZ010000554.1 GCA_903909505.1 uncultured Desulfobacteraceae bacterium | reverse complement strand
GCGGAAAGCTGTTTCCCTTGAAATGACATCTGTGCAATTCCCCCCGAAGATTGGCAACATTTCTAATTTTCGAGGGTATTTTTATCATATCGCGAAAACTCTGTCAATACTGGTATCAAGTATTACGGTACACGCTATAATTTTTTATTGTTGCACGCTTTGTGCCAGGTTTATAACACTCAGCGTCACGTCATCCATCATTTTGATATTCATAAATAATTAGTCAAAAAGCATGAACGGGGCGGTCATCAAAAGTCATATAAAAAAGGTCATATTTAACCTGTGGTCATATATAACTTTTTTTCCGGCCTCTTTGATGTTATGGTACTAAAAGATAAGCGTGGCTTGAAGAGGAGACAGAGCGTGTTCCAGATCCGTAGAAAGGAGGCTAAGGCACAATAATGACACCGCTTCGCGTCGTCTTCATCGCATCGGAAGCTGCGCCCTTTGCCAAAACCGGGGGCCTGGCCGATGTAGCAGGCAGTCTTCCCAATGCCCTGCGGCGATTGAACGTTGATATTCGCGTGGTTCTGCCGGGCTATCGGCAGGTGTTTGAACACAGTTTGCGTCAAGAACCGGTCTGGACCAACCTGAACACCTGGCTGGGTTCTCAGCGCCTGACCTTTCAGGTGCGCAAACTGCCGATTGAAAATGTCGCCCCGATATATGTCATCGACCGGGAAGATATGTTTGACCGGCCCCATCTTTACGGC
Source organism: uncultured Desulfobacteraceae bacterium (assembly GCA_903909505.1). Lineage (GTDB taxonomy): Bacteria > Desulfobacterota > Desulfobacteria > Desulfobacterales > Desulfatirhabdiaceae > RAAP-1. The sequence continues at coordinate 36,796 of CAIVVZ010000554.1, read as the reverse complement.
AATGACGATGGTGACTATTACGACAATGCCGAGCGATTCATCTTTTTCTGTCGAGCCGTTGTTTCGCTGATGCATGCATGGGATTTTACTCCCCATGTCGTCCACTGCAACGACTGGCATACCGGTCTGATCCCGGTGTATATGCAGTTGGAACCAGCGTTTCGCCAATTCAAAACCCTTTTTACCCTGCACAATATAGGGTATTCCGGACTGTTTCCAAGCGATAAATTCGCGTTGACCGGCCTGGATTTGTCTCATTATCAGCCGAACGGACTGGAATTTTACGGACAGTGGAGCATGCTGAAAGCAGGGCTGGTTTATAGCCGGGCCGTCTCCACGGTCAGTCCGACTTATGCCCGGGAGATTCAAACACCGGAATATGGGAAAGGTCTGGATGGCGTCCTTCGCAACAGGCGGGCTTCTGTATTCGGTCTCCTGAACGGCGTCAATTATCAGATGTGGAATCCTGAGACGGATACTTTCATTCCCGCACGGTACACGCCTGACGACTTGTCCGGAAAACGCATCTGCAAAGCCGCCCTGATTCAGGCATGTCAACTGGACGGGAGTCTGATGGAACGTCCGGTCATCGGCATTGTATCCCGGCTGGACGTTCAAAAAGGGATTGATTTGATCATTCCGATACTGAGCGAACTGATTGAATCCCTGAAGGTGGGCCTGGTCATTCTGGGGACCGGCGATGGGATGATGCAGCAACGACTTCAACGGGCCAGTGAATCCTACAGAGGAAAGTTCGCATTCATTCAGCGCTTTGACGACGAATTTGCCAGACGGATTCTGGCCGGCGCCGATATGCTTCTGATTCCCTCCCGCTATGAACCCTGCGGCTTGACCCAGCTTTATGCCATGAAATATGGAACGATCCCCGTGGTTCGTGCCACCGGCGGTCTGAATGACACGGTATCCGAGGTGAATGAGCATACCGGAGAGGGAACCGGTTTTACATTCAAGCACGTGGATTCCACGGACTGTCTGACCGCAATTCAAAAAGCCGTCGGCGTTTACCGGATGCCGCTGACCTGGAGACGCATTCAGACCAATGGCATGTCCATGGATTTTTCCTGGGAAAAAGCCGCACAGAACTATTTGTCGCTTTACCGGGAATTGATGAGGGACAGTACCATCTGAACCGAACTCGATTTCGACCACTTTGTTTAAAGGAATGGCTATGGACAAGATCTCCCGGGGCATGGCAGGGATGAACGACGATCCCCTCTGGTTTAAAGATGCCGTTTTTTATCAGTTGCATGTCAAAAGCTTTTTCGACAGCACCGATGACGGCGTAGGCGATTTCCAAGGCCTCACCCGAAAGCTCGACTATTTGCAAGACCTGGGAGTTTCCGCCATCTGGTTGATGCCCTTTTGCCCGAGCCCCCTGCGTGACGACGGATACGACATCGCCGACTACCGCAATATTCATCCCGCCTACGGCACCCTGCGGGATTTCAAAAGATTTCTGGCGGAGGCCCACCACCGCGGCCTGCGGGTGATAACGGAACTGGTGGTCAACCACACCTCCGATCAGCATGCCTGGTTCCAGCGCGCCCGACGCGCCAAACCCGGCAGCCCTTGGCGGGACTGGTATGTCTGGAGCGACACCCCGCAACGCTATGCGGACGCCCGGATCATTTTCCAGGATTTCGAAACATCCAACTGGACATGGGATCCCGTGGCCGGGGCCTATTTCTGGCATCGGTTCTATTCCCATCAGCCCGATCTCAACTACGACAATCCCCGTGTGCGCAAGGCGATTCTCGCCACGCTGGATTTCTGGTACGGAATGGGTGTTGACGGGCTGCGGCTGGACGCCATCCCCTATCTTTTCGAGCGCGAGGGTACCAACTGCGAAAACCTCCCGGATACGCATCGGTTTTTGAAGGAAATGCGGGCCCACGTGGATGCCAGATTCAGCAACCGCATGCTCCTGGGCGAAGCGAACCAATGGCCCGAAGATGCCGTGGCCTATTTCGGCGACAGCGATGAATGCCACATGGCCTTCCACTTCCCGCTCATGCCGCGACTTTTCATGGCGCTGCACATGGAGGACCGGTTCCCGGTTCTGGACATCCTCGATCAAACTCCCGCCATTCCGGAAAACTGCCAATGGGCTATCTTCCTGCGCAACCACGATGAACTGACCCTGGAAATGGTCACCGACGAAGAACGGGACTACATGTACCAGGTCTATGCCCAGGACCCCCGTATGCGCATCAACCTCGGGATCCGCCGGCGGCTTTTTCCCCTTCTCGGAAACCACCGGCGCCTCACGGAACTCGCAAACGCGCTGTTATTCTCCCTGCCGGGTTCACCGGTGATCTACTACGGCGACGAAATCGGCATGGGCGACAACGTCTATCTCGGCGACCGGGACGGCGTGCGCACGCCGATGCAATGGAGTCCTGACCGCAATGCCGGGTTTTCACGCGCCAACCCCCAAAAGCTTATTTTACCGGTGATCATCTCTCCGGAGTACCACTACGAGGTCATCAACGTGGAAGTGCAGCAGGCCAATCCTCACTCCACGCTGTGGTGGATGAAGCGCCTGATCGCTCTGCGGCAACGATTTAAAGCCTTCAGCCGCGGCTCCATCGAATTTCTCGCACCCGACAACCATCGCATCCTGGCGTTCATCCGCCGTTACGAAAACGAACGACTGCTGGTCGTCTGCAACCTGTCACGGTTCGTCCAGCACGTGCAGCTTGACCTGTCCGCAAACCAGGGGATGATCCCGGTGGAGCTTTTCGGCCGAACCCCTTTTCCGCCCATCCAGACAACACCTTACTTCCTGTCACTCGGCCCCCACAGCTTTTATTGGTTTTACCTATCACCGTTGCAAACGGTTACCGAGGTAACGCCACCACAAGCCGGGGAGACAACCGTCCCGGTGGTGGAAGCCGATTGTGAAGAAGAAGATTTTTTCAACGGCAAGGCCGTCACCCGGATAGAGGAAGTTATGCCCGGCTTCCTCACCCGCAGCCGATGGTTCGGCGGCAAAGCGCGGCCGCTCAAGCAGGCCGGCATCGTGGACATGTTCTCTTTGACGAAGGATTCCCGGCGTTGGACAATCGCCCTGGTGCGGGTGAACTACCTATCCGGCGATACGGAAGTGTATGCCGTTCCCATGGCACTGGCTCCTGAGAACCAATCCGATCGCATCTGGAAGGAGCATCCCGAGGCCGTCATAGCAAGACTCAAGCTCAAGTGCAGCCCCTCGGCCCTTCTGCTGTACGATGCGCTGGCCGATGCTGCCTTCGGCGAAGCGCTGCTGGAGGTTCTGGCCCGTAAACGAATCATCCACGGGCGCTTCGGGCAGATACGGGGTTCCACCACGCACGCCTTCCGCACACTGATAACGAAAGGCCATCCCCTGCCGTCGCCGACAATGATGCGCGCAGAGCAGAGCAACACATCGATCCGGTTCGGCGACCGGTTGATTCTAAAACTCATCCGAAAGCTCGTCTCGGGGGTTAATCCGGGCCTTGAAATCGGGCGGCTGCTCACCGAAAAACGATTTCCGTACTGCGCACCGACCGCCGGCGCGATCGAGCTTCGGTTGAACCAGGACGAACCGATGACCATCGCCATCCTGCAAGGGTTTGTGACCAACCAGGGCGACGCATGGAGTTACGCACTGGATCAATTGGGTCATTACTTCGAAGCTGCCTTGGGGCAACCTTTTTTTGACCTTCCGGCCGCTTTCCCCGTTGATCTGCTGGACGCAGCCCCGTCCGTCGAGGCGGCCGGACTCATCGGCGTTTTTTTGGAATCCGCCCGCCTGTTGGGCCGGCGCACCGCCGAAATGCATATATGCCTGGCATCGGAACAGAGCCTGCCGGAATTTAAGCCTGAAGCGTTTTCCAAGCTCTACCAACGTGCTTTGTACCAGACCATGCGCAATCAGGTTGGCAAAGCCCTGCCGCTACTGCGGCGGCAGTTCAACCGGCTACCCGAGGGCCTGCGTCCGCTGGCAATTTATACCATGAAACGCGAAAAAGATCTGATGAACCGCTTCAAGGATTTGCTCGAAACCAAAATCAGCACCTTGCGCATCCGCTGTCACGGCGATTACCATCTCGGGCAATTGCTTTTCACGGGAAGTGATTTCATCATCATCGATTTTGAGGGCGAACCGGCCCGCCCCATCACGGAACGGCGCATCAAGCGCTCCGCCCTGCAAGATGTGGCTGGGATGCTGCGCTCGTTCCACTACGCCGCCCATGTCGCCCTGCTCCGCCGGCAGGAAAACGGGATTGGGCCCGAGGCAGTCGCGGATCTGGAGCACTGGGCGGAGTTCTGGCAGCGATGGGTGAGCGCCGAGTTTCTCAAAAGTTATTTGCAGAAAGCCGGCGGGGGCCGGTTCATTCCCGGCAACCGCAATGAGCTGCGCGTTCTGTTGGGAACGCTACTTCTGAATAAGGCGGTCTACGAGCTGTCATACGAACTGAACAACCGCCCGGACTGGGTTGGAATACCGCTTCACGGGATCCGGCAACTGCTGGGCGACCCCCACATCTGACACGCTGGAAAGGATACGATATGCTTTCACGCTCCAGCGGCGTTCTGCTGCCCATTTTCAGCCTGCCTTCGCGTTTCGGCATCGGAGATCTCGGTCCCGGTGCTTTCCGCTTTGTGGATTTTTTGCAAGCCGCCGGACAGCGGATCTGGCAAATCTTACCCCTGAATCCGACCGAAGCCGCCTTCGGCCATTCGCCTTACTACAGCGTATCGTGCTTTGCATGCAACCCTCTGCTGATCAGCCCGGAGGCCCTCGTGTCAGAAGGTCTGCTCGACCGCAGGGATCTGCATCTGCCAAGCCGACTGCCGGAGGGACGAGTCGACTACGCGGCTGTCGTGATGTTCAAGCGCCATCTGCTGGAAAAAGCCTGCCAGCGATTCAGACAGGGTATTCCCGACAGCGGGTATGAGCGTTTTTGTGCCGAGAACGCTTTCTGGATCGAAGACTATGCCTTGTTCTGCGCACTATCTGCACGCCACGCGAATGTTTCCTGGGATCAATGGCCGCCAAAGGTCCGCACGCGAGGGTCTGGCGAAATCACGCATCTTCGGGAAGAGCTTCACGACGCGGCTGAAAAACTGAAGATCGAGCAGTACTTGTTTTACCGTCAGTGGCTGAACCTTCGGAGCTATTGCCAAGAAAAACACATCCACCTGTTTGGCGACATCCCCATCTACACCCCGTTCCACAGTGCGGATGTCTGGGCTCATCGGCAGCTCTTCAAGCTGGACCGCTTTCACCGCCCCCTGGGCCTGTCCGGTGTCCCCCCGGACTACTTCAGCGCCGACGGCCAGCTCTGGGGCCACCCCGTGTACAAGTGGGAGATCCACCGGCTGACGCGGTATGATTGGTGGATCCACCGCATTGCCCACCAGATGGCCGTCTTCGATGTCGTGCGCATCGATCACTTTCGGGGACTGGTGGCATATTGGGAGGTCCCGGCCGGGCAAATTACCGCCAAACTCGGCAGGTGGGTGGAAACGCCATCTGAAGACTTTTTTTCCGAACTCCAGCGCCGTTTTGTTTCGTTGCCGATGGTCGCCGAGGACCTGGGACATATCACCGCCGATGTCCGCGAAATCATGCAGCGATACGGGCTTCCCGGGATGCGGGTACTGATGTTCGGTTTTTCCGGCAACCCGGCAATCAACCCTAACGCCACCCACAACATCCCGGAGCACTGCGTGGTCTACACCGGGACCCACGACAGCAATACGGTGAGGGGATGGTTCGGAAAAGAGGCATCTCGCAGCGAAAAGCACCGCCTGTCGGTCATTTCAGGCCGCAGGGCCTCGGCCCAGGAGATCGCCTGGGAGCTGATCCGCCTCGCCATGCTGTCACCGGCCCGATGGTCCATCATCCCCGTTCAGGACCTGCTCGGATTAGGCGCGGCCGCACGCATCAACACGCCGGGACAAGCCCGCGACAACTGGGTTTGGCGCATGACGGCGAAACAGTTCGATGGCCTGCCGGTAAAACGCCTGCTCGAAATGACAACCACCTTCGGCCGCGTCTGATTCAGCACGAACATTCCTTCTGATCATGATGTTTAAATTCTCATAATTGACAATTTTAACGTGTTGTTATATGTTAATTTAGAAATTATCATGGCATCTATCGTCGGTTGGAGCCGTTCAACTAAATTTCCGGCATGTACCCAAAAGCATTCAAAGGATAACAACATGATTCGATTTACGCTTTCCGCACGAGCAGCCCTACCGGAAATTGTGCCAGCAACCGCAACAATTGCTGCGTCCCGCCGCTGAAACGTTCCCCACTGAACACGTTCTCCCAGCTTCCCGCCGGAAGTTTAATGACGGTGTTTTTCCAATCACCGTTCAGTCCAACGGCCAGTCTCGGCGCCAGGGTCACCACCTGTTCCCCGCGCATAAATGCCACCAGGTGGCCGGAGCATTCTCCCTCGGCAGCCAGCGGCCGGTACTCCCCCTTCGACCCGAAGGCCTCGGCACACCGCCTGCGAGCCGACAGCACCCGCTGCAGCAGGAAGAGCTTCGGCAATCCGTCAGCATGCCGGTTCAGAATCTCAGAGATTGAGAGGGTCTTGATCTCGGCCAGAAGCCTGCGGCGAAGGTCGAAATCGACCGGCCGGCGGTTGTCCGGGTCCATCAGATGGCGGTCCCAAAGCTCGGTCCCCTGGTAAATATCCGGCACCCCCGGGGCCGTGCACTTGATCAGGGTCTGTGACAGGGATGTGACCAGAGCCGGCCAGGCCAGCGGTTCCAGGAACGCCGACAGATCCGCCGTGAAGTCCGCATGCCCCATCACCTCCCCGGCAAACGCCCGAAGGGCTTCCTCGAAAACCGGATTTGGATCCATCCACGAGGTATGCACCTTGGCCTCTTTGACGGCCTTCAGCATGACGGGCACCAGACGGTCGCACCCGATGGGCCAGGCACCCACAAGGGTTTGGTACAGAAAGTACTCCGTGTTGGTATCGGGAAAGCCGTTGCGGCGAAAGTGCGCATTCATCCGGGACCAGCGCCGGACCGCATGGGTCCAGCGCTCCGGAATCTCCGACAGCAAACCAATCCTCAGCCGCGTGTCCTCACCACGCTTGGTGTCGTGGGTGGCACTGGCCAGCAGGGTCTGAGGCCATTTTGACTGAATCCGAAGGCAGAACGTATGAAAAGCGTCCGGTGAAATGCCGAACTCCCCGGGATTCCCGCCGACTTCGTTAAGGGAGATCAGCCGGTTGAAGCAATAAAACGTTGTGTCTTCAACGCCCTTGGCCATGACTGGCCCCGTCAACTGCTGAAACCGCAAAACGAATTCACTCTCCGTCTTCCCGGTGTGCGTCAACAGCAAAAGGCCCTCGATCAACCGCCACATATCGGGAGCAATGTCGGGCTGTCTGCGCACGGAAGCGGTGAGGGCCTCCCGGACAACCGCCCGATCCCTGGCCCCGACACTGCCGGTGTCCGGCCGGATATAGGTCCGGTAGACCGGAAAACATGCAATGACTTCCGCCAGAGCGCGCCGGGCGTCTTTTGACCGGAAAATGCTACCATCAGGGTATCGGCGGCAGATGTCCTCAAAAAGGCTTTCCAGGTGGGACAACTCAGTGCTGAAGAGAAGCTTTAGTACCAGTTGTTTTTTTTCTTGCACGATTTCCCCGTAGTCGGTTGACTGGCCGGAGAATTCTCCATAGAAGTCCGTCAGGAGTCTCTCGCTCCGGGGATCGATGAACAGCTCATTAACGATGTTGAGAAAATCATAGCCGGTGGTGCCGGCAACCAGCCACTCGGGGGCGAGAAATTCCCCCGGCTCCAGAATTTTTTCAACGACAACCCAGGTCCGGGGTGCCGCCGCCCGGAGGCGCTCCAAATAAGACGTTGGATCACGCAGCCCGTCCGGGTGGTCGATGCGCAGTCCGTCAATCCGCCCCTCGTTGACCCAGCGCAGCACCAGCTCATGGGTGGCCGTGAAGACCTCTTCCTTTTCCACGCAAATGCCGGCCAACTGATGGATATCGAAAAACCGGCGGTAATTCAGGTCTTGATTGGCCCGTTGCCAGAAAGTAAGCCGGTAATGCTGAAGATCCAGAAACCCTTTCATGCGCGCAGGGTCCGCGTTGATCGCCGCGATCGAAGCATCCAGTGCCGAAGCCCCGCGATCGTCATGCAGCAGATCGAGCAGCGAACGCGCTGAGATCGGAAATTCGTGTTCGAAATAAGCCAGGTAAATCTCCGATCCGCGGCGGCGGATTTGTATCTGCCGGGACTCCAGGCAGCACTTGAGTTCATCTCCCAGTACAGGCAGCGTAACCTTGCCGTGCACCGACGGATCCGGATGATCCCAGCGGATGTCGAAAAACCCCGCATAGCGGCTCTGGACGCCTTTGGCCAGAACGTCCCTCCACCAGCGGTTCTGCTGGCCGGAGGCGGCCATGTGGTTGGGCACAATGTCTAACACCAGCCCTATTCCAAACTCAGCCGATGCCTTCCACAGTCGTTCAAATCCCTCCCTGCCCCCTAATTCGGGGTTCACCTCCGAAGGGTCCACCACATCGTATCCGTGCGTGCTGCCGGCAGCCGCTTTGAGGCATGGCGAGAGATAAAGATGACTGATACCCAGGTCGCGAAAGTACGGAAGCAACTCGCATACCCGTTCAAAGGTTAAATCCGGACCCAACTGAAGGCGGTATGTAGCCAGCATATCCTTTGAAACAAAGAAGTTCATCGTTAAACCTCCAGTAATTTTTTCCGGTGGAATCGGGCCTCGCGCAATTCTTCGTAGTAATCCAACGTCTGCCGGGCAATTGCTTCCCACTCGAAGTGCGCTTCAACCCGTTGACGGGCTTCGGCCCCCATGGCCTGCCGTCTCTCCGGAGCGCGCAGCAGTTCGTTGATGGCAGCCGCAAGGTCGTGGGCATACTGTTCCGGTCTTAAGGGCTCCGGATCGGTGTTACTGACCGGCTCGAAGGGAACCAGGATTCCGGTTTTACCGTGTACCACCACTTCGGGGATGCCTCCCACGGCCGCTGCAACCACCGGGATGCCGCAGGCCATGGCTTCCAGGTTGATGATTCCAAAGGGTTCGTAAACCGATGGGCAGACAAACAGCGCCGCATGGCTGTAGAGCACAACAATGCGGTCCACGGGCACCATCTCGGGAATCCAGATGATGTCGTTGGGGGTGCCGGCTCGGGCGCGTTCGACTTCAACGCTCATCTCATGAGCAATCGCTTCCGTATCCGGTGCGCCGGCGCACAAAACGATTTGCACCCCCTCTGCGATGTAAGGCAGCGCATGGACCAGGTGAATGATCCCCTTTTGCCGTGTGATGCGACCGACAAAAAGCACGTACGGCTTGAGAGGGTTGATCCCGTATGAGACAAGGATGTCGGGCTGCAAGGTCTTCACGTATTGACCGGTGTCGATACCGTTATAAATCACCCGAATCTTTTCAGGACCCGGCTGATAGCAGTTCAGAATGTCGTTTTTCATGCCCTGCGACACAGCGATGATCCCGTCGGCATTCTCCATCGCGGTTTTCTCCAACCAACTGCTGACATTGTAGCCGGTTCCGATCTGCTCCCGCTTCCACGGGCGCTTCGGCTCCAGAGAGTGGACGGTAATGACCAGGGGGATTTCCAGGAACTGTTTGACCAAACAACCCGCCAGATACGTGTACCAGGTGTGGCAGTGCACAATGTCCGCAATTCCTGCCAGACCGGTAATGGCGATATTGCGTCCCAGAACGTCGATAACCTTTTCATTGGCTTTCTCCGAGTAGAAAAATTCCGGCATTCCGGCAATCCCCGTCACGGCGAAATTTGTGCCGGACTTCCGCTGGTCCCCGAAACATATCACCTGCAGTTGATGTCGGGCGCCGTCCAACCGCACCAATTCGCGGCAGAGAAAGTCTACGTGGACACCTGCACCTCCATAAATGTGGGGTGGGTATTCGTTGGTTATCATCAGGATTTTCATCGGCAGCCTCGATAAGAGAGATTCTTGCAATGCGTATTTTCGTTATAAGCTAAAGCAGCCTTGAGGGCATCTGAATTCGAAAATCCTCAGCCAAAACCGTGGCATTGTGTATCCATTCTCGAGCATTCTCGTCGCCCGAGTCGGCCTTCTCCTTGAAGTCGGGGCAACATGAGTGAAGGATCTTGTAGCAGACGTTCTGGGTTTTCCAGAGATTAAACTCGAACGGCAATACCCGGACCAGTTTTGCAGCCCTGTTTAACCTCACCATGAGTGAAAGGTCGTCAAGTTGTCCGAGGAGTTCTTCGGCCAGACGCTCGATATTGGCTGTCAGTAACAAGCCTAGAGCTGTCGCATCCAGTGTTGCGCCGGCCAAACGCGCTTCTTCCAGAAGAGGTTTTACGACTTCTGGGTCAAGCCCATCCCCTTGAAGCACCCTGCGAAGCTTGGCATTCAAGCACAAGTCCGCAGCGACCGACAGGACTTGGGGTCGTGGCGTGCCGGACCCGGTCAGAAAGCGAATCAAGGGAGCGTGGTGCTCATAAATCGAGTTATATGCGGCTTCAGCCTCTCTCAGAGTCGGCCCCATGATGATGTTCAGGACTTTTCGCCGCTCATCGGCAAAAAGCGAGGTCAGAGAGTACGTGGACGTCCCGAAGTATTTGCCCAGCAGAAGTATGGTCTTCGGGAAGTCCGCTCCGGCGAAAGCCGCTGAAATCTCTTTGGCCAGTGCTTCATATTTTTGCACGCCCTGATATTCACCGGTGCCGCAGGCGATACTATGATCACCCAGATGTAGAACGCCAAAGCACAAGCTGGAGGATATGCGCGTAACCTCTGAAGTGACCGTGGCCCGCCCGATTACCAGTCTTGAGGCTCCGACCTGAAAACTGCGATAGTCCTCCCGGGTGGCGGAATACGCATAGATCGAGCTGCGATCGCCGATTTCCTGAAACAGTGAGCTTAAGGCATAGTGGGCACCCACGTCTTTCATATCGAGCATGGCAGGCCTGACCATTGTTTCATAAATGTTGCGACCGTCACGGTGTTCAGGTATGTTGCTCTTGGCCAGTTCAAGATGTTCGAGAAAGGCCGGTTCGAAGGATTCGCTAAATAGCTGGTCGGCCAACTGCAGAACTCTGCCGGCATATTTTATATCCTGAACCGTTTCAATCCCGGAAAGCTCGTCAAAAAACCATCCACAACTTGTGTACATGAGCATTAAGTGGCGTTGGAGTTCCATGAGATTCAGGACCGTGATCTCATCCTCGGAGTTTAAGGGACGGGTCGCGTGGCGGATCAGAAATGCACTGATGCGCTCGGGGGATCGATCCACGATGATGTCGATGTAATCGTCCCGGGCCGCCCACGGATCGGTCAGAAACCGTCCGGTCAATTGTTCATAAGCCGGGTTGACGGCATCACGGAGCCAGTCCAGGGCCGCACGCAGGGGGGCTCGCCAACCCTGGTTCCAACCCGGGTGGCCGCCGCTGTTGCACCCGCAATCCGACCGCCAACGTTCTATGCCGTGGGCGCAACTCCACGAGCTGTTTTCAAAGATCTCCACTTCGTGCGTCGGGGGATGATTCTCCAGGTACCAGCCATAATTGGTCAACTGCGCAAGTGCATTGGACTCGATGTATTGGAGCGCATGCGCCAGGGCCATCTCACCGCCGCGATGGTGATGCCCGTAGCTTTCGCCATCCGTCGCGATGTGGACGAGGCGAGGGGCCGAATGGTCTTCGGGGAACGCGGACAGCAGCCTGTTGGCAAATGCCTCTCCGTTGTTGAGTAACCCTTCAAATGCCAGTGCCTGTGAAATGGAACCGTCGTAAAAGAACAGGGCCATGACGCGGCCCGACGGCAGCAATACCCGGTAGGCCATGCCGGGGTCGATTCTTCCCCCACTCACGTCTTGCCATTCCTCTCCGTCACCGGAGCGAACCTGCCGTGCCTGACTGGGGGAAAGGATGGCAAATCCGATGCCGTATTGTGCCATGATATCCAGGGACTCCAGATCTACAGCCGCCTCCGGAAGCCACAATCCTTCCGGCTTGCGTCCAAAGCGATACTCAAAGTCCTTAATTCCCCAAATAATCTGGGTAATTCTGTCGCGGCTGTTGGATAGCGGCAGAATCATGTGGTTGTAGCCTTGAGCCAAAGCATTTCCATGGCCGGAGAATTTCTCCAGACTCTCCCGATCAGCCTCCAGAATGGCCTCATAGGCGTCGGTGGCATACTTCTGCATCCAGAGCAAAACAGTCGGACCGAAGTTGAAGCTGATACTGGCATAATTGTTCACCAGTTGGGCGATTCGTCCTTCCGTGTCCCAGATTCTCGACACGGCGTTGGCAGCATAGCATTCGGCAGAAATCCGCTCGTTCCAGTCGTGATACGGGAACGCCGAATCCTGGATCTCAATGGCCTCCAGCCAGGGACTTTCCCTGGGAGGTTGATAAAAATGTCCATGAATACAAATAAATCGGTCTGTCATTTAGGACTCCTTTCTGCAATATCATGCCATATTCACCCAACAGCGCGGTACCTCTGCCACACGACCCGATTATGACTTCCAGCATCCGAATAATGAAAACTGGGTTACTTTGGTTTTCTGTTTTAAGTTATCTTTTCGAATAACGATTCCCCTTTGCTGTTGCCAGTGGTTTTTCTTTGAAATAAAACCCGACATGGACATCTCCGAAATGTCGTTGTTTGACCATCAGCGCACAAAAAGATTCCGGTTTTTTTCAATGCCGTCCAGAAGGGCGGAAATCGCGTACTGCAGTGACAGGTTGGCGCCTTTTTCCGGCGTCGATAGCGCGTATTTTCCGATCATGGATTCTCCATGACCTTTAATGGTGATGCTTGAGCCGTTTTTTGCATTAAACTCCACCTGAAGATCGATTTCAAATTCATACTTCTCTCTGCGTCCCGAGGAATCGACGCGCAGGAATTTAGGTATCGCCACATAATCGTAGGCCTGCACCTGGGCATTTTCCGGATCATATGGCGAAAGCATCTCTATCGCCCTGGCTTCGCTTCGCACCGGCCATACATCAACCTTGGCGAATTCGATCCCAAAGGCTTCTCTCATTTCCAGTTCGGCATCCGGGCCGAGGAGGTAACGGGTGCTGCCTCTCTCATAGTTGCCGATATGATCGAAGCGCTCAAACTCGGCAGGAACCAGCAGCAGAATTTTCACCGGAATCGGCGGTCTGCCATACTGGGAATAATCCACGGGGGTCAGGTCGTATTCGTGAGCACCTTCATGAGAAATTCGATGCTCAGAACCCGTCATGGTGGAACACCCGAGTGTGAAAAACATAAAAAGAACAACAACGATTTTCATAGATTTCATTTTGCATCTCCTTTCAATGTGAAAACAATCTCTTGACCACAGATGATGAACTCAAAAAGTCAATATTTGGATGGAAAGCACCGGAACAGCCGGCAACGAACCGGCTGTCTTGCCTGATCTTGAATTCGGTTCACTGGACGATCATGGTGTTGACCACACGCTTCACGCCGTAAACATCGCTCACGAGTTTGGTGGCCAGATCTTTTTCAGCCGTGTTCCCGGCTTTGCCCCCTAACTCAACCACGCCTTCTTTCGTCTCGACAGTGGTGTTGAGAGCGCTGGTCGAACGATGATACAGTAACGTCATCTTGACCAGTGCGGTGATGGACGCGTCATCAATCGCTTCGCTCATGGAATCCATTTTTTCGCCCATCGTTTTTTTGCCTGGTTTCGTTTCGGCGGTTAACACCGTCATCTCATTTTTAACATATTTGACGCCTTCCACATCCTTGGCGTATTCGTTTGCAAGATCCTTTTGGACCTCGCTGGCGGCTTCGCCCCGCAAAGTGATGATCCCATCTTTTGCCGAAACTTCAGTCTCGGTGGCGTCCACGCTCCGATGGAACCAAAGTGTGGATTTCACTTTGGCAATAAGCCACGCATCCGTGTACACTCCAGGGACGTCACCTTTTACTGCCAGCTTGTTGTCCACGCTGATAACGCCGGGCAGGCTCGCAACCGTTTCGCTTGCCAATGATTTGTGGGATTCTCCGGCAACAGTCCCGGTCAAGGTGACAACGCCATCCTTGGACTGGATATTTATGTCATCGCCCTTGAGGTAGGTTTTGAACACGTAAGACTGTTTTGCCGATAATTCGATACGGTCATCCGTCACGGATGCAAACAGGCTGACGTTGATAAAAAACAAAGCGGCCACGGTTACTACCAAGGCCAAGCAATACATTGTTTTTTTCATGGTACTTTTTCCCTTTCTTTGATGTAATTATTTGTAGTTCCCGGAAGGCTTGTTCCGGGCGATCATTTTTTCAGCTAACAGCAGGGCAGGATTTTGCTCAATATTCTGAATCACACCTCATCCGGATGTTTATCTTTGGACCCATACAAATTCGTTAAGATTCCCGGGCTTCATGATCGCATTTCGACAATTCTAATTATTTATAATTCAATTTCTGTGCCAGGTTTCCAACGCTCAGCGTCATGTCACTTATCATTCTGATTTTTATAAATAATTATTTAAAAAACATTTACGGTGATGTCTTTATCAGACCTATAAATAGGGTCATATTTAACCGGTGGTCACATATGACTTTTTTCGGTCGCTTTGGTGTTATGGGAAGCAGAAGATAAGGATGGCGTTTGAAATATCCGGATGCCTCAGGAAATGTGAAAATATCTTAAGTCACTGCAAAATAACAATCCTCATTTTCAATCCGCCCTGATTATTTCTCTCCCGCAACACCCCAAAGACCGAAAATAAGTCATATATGACCGATGGTTAAATATGACCTTTTTCACCATACTGTTAATGACAGCCACGCAAAAGCTTTTTTAACTAATTAATCATATAAATCAAAATGATGGGTGGCTTTACGCTGAGTGTTGGAAACCTGGCACAAAAATTGAATTTATAAAAAGTACTGCTGTCCACATCATCATGAAGACAACCCTATTGGCGAAGGAGATTTCTCATATTTATGGAACAGGTCAAACGTTCACTTTGGAAACGCTTTGTAACGATCGCCCAGCCTTATTTTTTTCCTGACATCCGCGGCGGCAGTTGGGCTCTGCTCTTGTTGCTGATCATGCTGGTGGTTTTTCTTTTCGGCGTTCTCTTTACGATCGTCGCCGGAATGACATGGGCGGGAAATCACTTTGCACCGGATCTGACGGCAAAAATTGCTTCCGGTCTGTTGTCAAACATTACAGCAATCTTCCATTCCAAAGCATGGCTGGTTTTCGCGGGGTGTTTAATTGTTCCCGCGGGAATATTCATGCTGTTCGGCCGCCATGTCCGAAGCCGCAGGAAGTCCTGGATGCTGCTTGCCACGGTTCTGAGTTTGTCGCTTTGCTGGACGGGAATCAATGTCTCCTTAAGTTATACCGCCAACTACTTCACCAATGCCCTGGTGCAAAAAAATCAGGATCTGGCCTATCTTTTTGTCGGAGTCTATTTTTGCTGCTTCATGATCGGCATCCCTGTTGTCGCCTTTTATTATTATGTGCAGAATTATATGGGAATGCGCTGGCGGGAATGGCTGACCGATGAATTTCTGGAAAAGTATTTCGGCAACCGCAGTTATTACGAAATCGAGACCCATGCAGAGATCGATAACCCGGATCAGCGTATCATGGAGGATATCCGTTCATTTACCCGGACATCCCTGGGGCTTCTGCTGATCATTCTGGGTGCGATGATGGATCTGGTTTCTTTCAGCGGCGTTCTCTGGTCAAAGTCAGCACTGCTTGTCGGCGTCGTAATGGGCTACTCTCTGGTGGGAACGCTGCTGGCCGCCTTGATCGGACGGCCGCTTATCGGCCTGAATTTCAATCAATTGCGTTATGAAGCGGACTTTCGGTATTCCCTGGTGCATGTGCGGGACAACGCCGAATCGATTGCCTTTTATCAGGGAGAGAAACCGGAGTTGGCTCAGATCGGCGATCGATTCAGAAAAGTACTCGGGAATTTCAATCTGCTCATCGGCTGGCAGCGCAACTTGTCATTTTTTACCACGGGCTACAGCTACCTGCCGGCCGTGCTGCCCTTTCTGGTGTTGTTTCCGCAATATTTCAGCGGTCAGATCGCGTATGGAGACATGGTGCAGGCCAATTTGGCCTTCATCCAGATTTATGCGTCGCTCTCCCTCATCGTGACGCAAATGGAGCAGATAACGAATTTTGCGGCCTCGATCGAACGTCTGTCGTCTTTTGCCGATGCCATCACACCGACACCGGTCCACGGCATCCAAATCTATGAGACCGACCGGTTCGCCCTGAAGGATGTCACCCTCCTGACCCCAGACGGAGACCGGACCCTGTTTCAGAACCTTACCATGGATTTTGAAGGCAGTAACAATCTGGTAGTTGGGGGCCAAAGCGGGGTTGGGAAAAGCTCGCTCCTTCGCGCCATTGCCGGTTTATGGACGCAAGGTTCCGGTATCGTCCTGCGCCCGGCCCTGGAGGAAATATTTTTCCTGCCCCAAAAACCTTACATGGTGCTGGGCTCACTGCGGGATCAGATGCTCTATCCCCGGATGGAGCTGGAGATACCTGATGATGAACTCAGGCGTGTTCTAGAAAGCGTCAACCTGGCGGATCTGCCGGAGAGGTCCGGCGGATTTAAAGCGAAACTGATCTGGGCGGATGTCCTGTCATTGGGTGAGCAGCAACGGCTGGCCTTTGCCCGCCTGTTCATCAACCGTCCCGGATTTGCCGTTCTGGATGAAGCCACCAGCGCACTGGACGGGGAAAACGAGGCCATGCTCTACCAGAAACTGCAGGAGCTGGATATTCATTATATCAGTGTCGGCCACCGAAGCAGCATCCTGGATTATCACGACCATGTGCTGGAGCTGCAGGGACAGGATCAATGGGAACTGCTGACAGTCGAGGATTACAGGATAAAAATGGGTAAAACCTCCTAATGTATAAGAAATATGCCAAATACCCTTGCCCGTGGAGGTGCTGAAAGGCTTTGCAGCGTCTTATGGTTTTGACTTAACAATATGACCCATGATGATATGGTTTTACTCGATCATCGCATTGAACACTGGGATGGATAATGTTATGATTTTATTTTCAAGGGGTACACATAAACTAAGCATCGTTGCCGAGAAGAAGACGGTGTGGCGGATTCAGGGACTCAGTCGCCTTTACGATTAAGTATGCCGCTCGAACCGTATCCCCTGGTTGTCTGCCGGAGGTGGCGCGCACTTGACTGCTCCATGCGCCCGCCATCGCAGCGTAATCGTCAGATTGCCACTTGCTTTCATTCGCAGAAAACCTGGCCCCATAGGAGCGGAATCCACTCGGCTCAACGAGCATCACCCTGATGCCCAGCGGTTCCACTTCCTGACAGAGTGCTTCGGACAAACCTTCGACCGCATATTTCGTCGCGTTGTAGTAGCCGGACGAGGGAAATGAACGAAGTCCGCCGATGCAAGAGAAATTGACGATGAATCCTTTGCGATGTTTGCGCATTCCAGGCAGCGCCGCTTGAATCATTCGGCTCAGACCGAACACATTGATCTCGAACATTCGGCGCACTTGATCTTCCTCACTCTCTTCAAAAGATGAGAAATAGCTGATGCCCGCATTGTTCACGAGCACATCGATGCGACCAAATTTCTCCTCAGCTTCTTTGATGGCCGCATCGATTTGACTTTGATCCGTGACATCGAGCTTGAGCGCCAAGGCATCTCTGTCAGCGGCCAAGTCGTTTACGTCATTAAGATCGCGGGCAGTCACCACCGCACGGTAGCCGCACTCGAGCACATGCTTCGCAAGCTCGCGGCCGAAGCCGGTCGCGCAGCCCGTAATAAACCAAACTGGCTTTCCGGTAATCGCTAATTTGCTATTTATTGTTGCCATTGTCGATTCTCCTTATTGTATTATTGTATTATTGCATTCATTTACGATGTGCATTCTTTGTGCCAGGTTTCCATCACGAAGTGTCGCGTCACCCATCATTCTGATTTTTATGAATAATTAGTCATAGCGCATTTACAGTAATGTTATTATCACCCCTATAAATTGGGTTATATTTAACCGGTGGTCATATATGACTTTTTTTCCGGGCAGGACCTGGCTCCGGCGGTCAGGCTGTCATGGGGAATGACGGGGACGTGATAAAAAAGTTAGTTGACAATCGACGTTGAGCCGATGTAGCGTTGTATTATGGATATTCATATATTGATTGCCATTTACGGCAGGGTTCTCAGTCTACTGAAACCGGTGCGCGGGCTGGCCATTACGCTGGCTTTGGCCAACCTGGCCCTGGCCGCCGTGCCGTTTCTCGACCCCATCCTGTTCGGCAAGGCGGTCGATCTGCTCGCCAACGCATCCGCGCGCGGGGCCGAGGCCACCTACCGGGACGGAATCCGGATCTTCGGGCTATGGGCGGCTGTGGGGATGATCGGCATCGTTGCGCGCATCCTGGTGGCGCTTTACGCCGACCGGCTCGCCCACACCCAGCGTCAGCGCGTTACGGCCATGTTCTTCGAGCACGTCCTGCAACTCCATCTGGCCTACCACCGCAGATCGCATTCCGGCCGGCTGCTCAAGATCATGTTACAGGGCGCGGACCAGCTCTTCGGACTGTGGGTGACCATGTTCCGGGAGCATCTCTCAACCCTGGTGGCGCTGCTGATCCTGCTGCCGATGACGGTATTGCTCAACTGGCGGCTCGCATCAGTGATGATTGTTCTGATCTTCGGATCGGCATTGCTCACCGCCTATGTCACACGGCGCACCCTCAGCGCTCAGGGTGAGGTTCAGGCCTATCAGACCGATCTTGCCGAGCGGGCCGGGGATGCCTTCGGCAACGTGATGCTGGTACAGAGCTTCGTGCGGTTGTCGGCCGAGATGCGGATGATGCGCGAAGTGATTGATCGCCTGCTGTCGGCCCAATTTCCGGTGCTCAACTGGTGGGCCGTCGTGAACGTGCTGCAGGGTGCGGTGGCGACCATCACGGTCATCAGCATCTTTGCCGTAGGCGCATGGCTCAACCTGCAGGGTGCGGCCACGGTGGGCGAGATCGTCACTTTCATGGGATTCGCCACGCACCTCATCTCTCGCATGGACCAGGTGGTGGGGTTCTTGAACAGCCTGTTCATGGGTGTCCACGGTCTGAGGGAATTTTTTGAAGTACTGGACACGCCCTCGGCGGTCTCCGATCGTCCCGGCGCCCAGCCAATTGAAAACGTCCAGGGCCGCGTCGAGTTCGATCATGTCAGTTTCAGTTATGACTCCCATCGCAAGGCCTTGGATGACATAAACTTCGTGGCGGAGACGGGTCGGACCGTGGCCCTGGTCGGAGAGACCGGCGCCGGTAAAAGCACGGCCATGGGCCTGCTTCAACGCATGGACGACCCGCAGGCCGGTGTCATCCGCATCGACGGCGTCAACATCACGGATGTGTCGCTCGACTCGCTGCGAGCGCAGATCGGAGTGGTTTTTCAGGAAAGCCTGCTGTTCTACCGCAGTATCGCCGACAACCTGAGGGTGGGCAAGCCAGATGCCAGCAACGCCGAGATGGAGGAGGCAGCGCGTCAGGCTCACGCCCACGATTTCATCCTGCGCCAACCGCGTGGATACCAGACCCGTATCGGTGAGCGCGGCGCCAATCTGAGCGGCGGTGAGCGTCAGCGTCTGTCGATCGCCCGGGTGCTGCTCAAGAACCCTCCCATTCTGATCCTGGACGAGGCCACCAGCGCTCTGGACGCCGCCACCGAAGCCCAGGTGCAGAAGGCTTTCAAAAACCTGAAACAAGGGCGCACCACCTTCGTCATTGCCCACCGCCTGGCGACCATTCGGGATGCGGACTTGATCCTGGTCTTCCAGGAGGGCCGCATCATCGAGCGCGGGGATTTCTGCGACCTGGTGCGTCAGGGCGGATATTTCGCGCAACTGGTGGAGACCCAGTTTCGGAATCCGGTTGGAGATCACATGGGGACGCCCACTGTATGAAAAAGCCGCTTCGCGCGTACATCCACAGCGATCACAAAAAACGCTTCCACTCACTTGGTGCAACTTGCCTTCTGCGTTGTCTTTCGTGCTTGGTTTCATAATTTTGGTATGTGATTTACGGGACGGTCATGTTGTTGACCACCTTCTTTACGCCGTGAACGTCGCTCACGAGTTTGGTGGCAAGATCTTTTTCAGCCGCGTTCTTGGCTTTGCCCGCCAACGTGACCACGCCTTCTTTTGTCTTGGCAGTGGTTTTGATGGCGCTGGTTGAGCGATGATACAGCAACGTCGTCTTGACCAGGGCAGTAATCGATGCATCATCAACCGATTCGGTCGTGGCATCCACCTTTTCGCCTGTTGTTTTCTCGCCTGGCTTCATTGCGGCAGCCAATACCGTCATCTCATTTTTAACGGCTTTGACGCCTTCCACATCCTTGGCATATTCGGTCGTCAAATCCTTTTGGGCCGCATTGACGGCTTTGCCGCGCAAGGTGACGGTCCCTTCTTTTGCCAAAACCTCAGTATCGGTGGCACTCACGCTCCGATGGAATAATAGTGTTGATTTCACTTTGGTAATGAGCCACGCATCCGAGTGCTCAGCAGGGACTTCCCCTTTTACTGTCAGCTTGTTGTCCACGCTTTTAACTCCGTGTAGGCTCAAAACAGTCTCACGGGCCAATGATTTGTGGGATTCTTCGGTGACAGTCCCGCTCAAGGCAACAACACCCTCCTTGGACTGGATTTTAACATCATCGACATTGAGGTAGGTTTTGAACACATAAGACTTTTTTGCAGAGGATACGATGCGGTCATCCGTCTCGGATGCGAACAAATTGACGTTGATTAAAAACAAATAGGTTACAGTTATTATTGATAAGCAAAACAGTGATTTTTTCATGGTACTTTTTTCCTTTCTTTGATAGTCTGTGTTCCCGAATTAATGGAAGAATCAATTAAACGCTGACAAACAATCTAAAATTGAAATGGAACCCGACTCATAGAGACCGGTTTTTTCCCACAACCCGCGGCGCCCGCCTGATGGGGACAGACATGTCCTCTCCCCCCCGCATACGATAGGGTCACCCGCGAACCGCCAATACATGAAAATCCACATTGGATTTAAATCCTACGCCAATTGCACCATCAAGCGGATAAAGAACCCATGCATATCTGGGCTCATACAAACTTGTGGTTGATGACCAGTATCCGTCCTTTACGTTGTTAATAATAAATCCGTCAGCAAAAGCCGGGCTATGGTTTCCATCATCAACCAGACTTTCAAGCTCTCGGATATTGGGCAGCCGCCAGGGACCGTGACCTGCTTTGCGCGTTTCGTTCAGTTTTTCAACGGAGCGGATGGCCTCTTTCCAGGTTATCGCGCCATCGTTTAATTTATCGTCGGCATACCAATACCTGCGCGTAATACGGTCATACACTGAATCTCCATTGGCGATAAATCGGTTTTCCATAAAAGAATGACCGGCGAATCGGCCGGAAACCGGCCACACCATATAGGAGCCATGCTTCATGCCGCGGTACACTTTCCCGCCGCCCAAGTGGACATACCATGCCTGATTCAATAATCTGGCGGATTGCGTCCGTGTCCAATAATACCCATGGAAAACATTAATAAACGGGTGGCCCTTGGGTAAAGATGGATTTACAAATTGATGACTCACCAGAGAAAACAGCTCTTTTCTTGCAGGCAATCGCCACTCATTGACTCCGGATAACCGGGAAGCGTTTATCTCCTGAATAAATTCAAAAGCTTCCTTCCAGGTTAATGGAAATCCAGGAAGGTCGGCATTGGTATGCCAAACCAATCCTGTCCATTTATCCTGAACAATATCATTCATTATACGAAAACGATCAGGCGCTTCCATTCGACGAACTTTTTTGACGGCGCCGTCCTGCCCCGTATCCTGGCAGTCCAACGCCTTGCCGGATTCGTCAAAACAACCTGTCTGATCCGTTTCCAACGATAATTCATTTATCACCGTCAACAGAATTCCGTTCGACATGATCTTCATCCCGAGGCCCCCTGTTTTCTGCCTTATCAGTTCCGGCAATACCTCTTTTTCAAAACTCCGGTGCGGGTCTTCTACCGGAGCACCTCGTGGTGTTGCACGAGATCGATCATGTCGAGCCTTTGGTTGTTACGGAAGTTCTAATCATTGCGCCCCTGGCACCGGCAGCGGACCCGCCGCGGGCAAGGTGTAATCCCGCTCAATTGCCACACGAATCTGCCGGCGGCCTTCCAAAGGGTCGACCTTGGGTATCGCTTCGATAAGTGCGACCGTAGCGGCCAAGTCCGTGTCTTTGATGCTGTCCCTCAGCCATCGCGAGTAGCCCCCCGCACGGCGATGGTATTCCCATGTCTCGTCGTCGACACCATCTGCGAGTTGCAAGAACAGTATCAAGTTCTGCGCTCGCAGGTTGAGCTTCTTCTCCGGCCCCTGGAAGTAGAAGCTACGGTCTGGCGGCAGCTCGCCTTCCGGCGGCAGCCATTCTGCCGGCAGCAGGTGGTGAGCTTCGTCAAGAATCAGCCAGTGCGGCCGGCCGAGCCGAGCCCGCATTTGCAGCAAATGCGGCAGCAACTTGAGAAAGAACGGCGGCCGATCGGAGATCGGCATGCCCGTCATCGAAACCACCACGCTCGCATCGGGGTTTTCGAGCACCCGCAGCACTTCGCCTATCTGCGGCGCCGCCTTAGGGCCGCCCATGAAGACGGCTTGCTCAAAGTTTTCATAATCCCCCTCGGGATCAATCAGGCAAAACTGATACTGCCGCTGAACAATCGTCTCCACAATTTGGGTTGCAACAGTCGATTTGCCGCTGGCTGAGGGGCCCGCAATCAGCACACTGGGACCGAACGGAGGCAGACACACGGGCCCATCTTCACCAACGCCGAACTCCAGATGATGCCGCGTGAGTTTACCATCCAAATCCGCAAGGTCATTGGCAATCATCCGTTCGATGAGCTGCGCCACGCCCTGCCCGTGATCGGCTGGCGTTACCCAATCGGCAGCTTCCTTGAGGGCCGGGAGTGCATTCGAAACGGCGGCGGAGAACTCACACAGTTTCAGCATCGCATGGTCATTTTCTGCATCGCCCACGCCCACTGCGTTGTGCGGCGAAAGTCCCATCTTCTTTAGCGCCGCCGTCAGCCCGCTGGCCTTGTTGACGCCGGGAGGCAGCACCATCACTGAGCCCTTATTAAAGATGATTTGCAATTCCAGGCCAAAATGCTGAATGGTCTTCAGAACGAGTTGCTGATGAGGCTCCATCGTCGCCACAATCACCCGGCCGACCGAAATGGGCTCGCAACCATTGGCGCGCAGCGCTTCGCTGAACCGCGCCGGCGGAGGTTCGGCCAGCAACAGTTCCTCTTTGGTAGCAGGGTGGTAAAGCAACGCCCCATTCTCGGCGACCACCCATTCAAACAGTTTCAGCGCGGAAAGATCATCTGCAACTGCGGCAGTTCACGGCCGGTCACCAGAACCAGACGCCTGCCGGTGGCCAGTAGGTTTTTGAGTGCCACAACGGTGGACGCATCGACTATCCCATTGTGTGCGATGGTGCCGTCGTAATCGGTGGCGAGAATTTGATATCGCATGTCTCCTCCTGAAAACACTCCATTAGTTTCTGGAACACTTTTTTCGGTCTCCTTGGTGCCATGGGTAAAAAATGATACGGGTCTCTATCGGGGGATTACCCGCCATACGATATTTCCAACATCGTCGGCAACAAGCAGCGCGCCCATTCGATCGATTGCCACGCCAACCGGACGGCCCAGCGCTTCACCGCGCGCATTGACAAAGCCGGTGAGTACACCCTCGGGTGTCCCGGCAGGGTGCCCGTCGGCGAACGGCACAAAAATCACTTTGTAACCACTCCGGGGTTGACGGTTCCAGGAGCCGTGCTGGCCGATGAAAGCCCCGCCCGTAAAGCGCTATAGAAAGCGCCGTCCTTCACCGAGGTCATATAGTCGGGCACCAGGTCACTGCCGATTTCATCGCGTTCGGGGACGGTCGTCCAGAGTGCACCGCTCTGCGGTTGCCAGGCAAGGCCATTCGGGTTGCGCAAGCCCGAAGCAAAGATGCGCGAACTGCCTGTTGCTAAATCAACTTCCCAGATGGCGGCGCGGTTAATTTCGTTTTCCACACCGTTTTCGCCGACATTGCTATTGGACCCGGTCGTTACATCCAGCCGCGAACCATCGCGGCTGGCAATCACGTTTTTGGTCCAACGCACAAGCCCATCGGATGGGGGCCGACACCCGCCTGTTCCGGTAATGTCGCCACTTCACCACAGGCGCATAGATTCAGTGTTAACAGACAGACGAGCAGGTGGAGAATGTAAGGGTGACGCATTCGGCATCTCCAGTTGGGAAGTAAGCGAGCACGATCAGGCTGTCATCAGCCAAGGTTCTCTGCCGCGAAATTCCAATTGATCAGTTTATCCAGCACTGCGCTGACATAGTCCGCGCGCCGGTTCTGGTAATCCAGGTAGTAGGCGTGTTCCCACACATCGATGGTCAATAAAGGTTTTATGCCGGTGATCATCGGTACATCTGCATTTCCGGTCTTTACCACCTTCAGCTTGCCGCCGTCCAGCACGAGCCACACCCAGCCGCTGCCGAACTGGGCCATTGCCGCGGTCGCCAACTCCTTCTTGCATGCATCCAGGGCGCCGAAGGAAGCCTCGATCTTTTGCTTCAACCCCGCGGGGGGTTCACCACCACCCTTTGGCATCAGGCTGCGCCAGTAAAACGTGTGGTTCCATGTTTGCGCTGCATTATTGAAGATCGCGGTTTTGTCGGCTTTGCCGGCTGTCTGGGTGATGATTTTCTCCAACGGCAGGTCCGCAAACTCCGTTCCTGCAATCAGCTTGTTCAGATTATCAACATATCCTTTGTGATGCTTTCCGTAGTGAAATCCAATCGTTTTTGCGGAGATTACGGGCTCCAGCGCGTTTTCCGCGTAGGGCAGGAACGGCAGGTCATGCGAAGATGCACTTTCAATCTTGTTATTGCTCATTATTTTGTCTCCTATGTGGTGATGTAAACGCCTGACGGCTTATGCTTCAGCGGTGGCGAGCCAAGCACAGTAAGGCGAAGCCAACCACTGGAAGCGGTTGTTGAACGGTTTATTCCGGAAATTCTTTATTTCAATTTCTTGATTAGTTCTTCGACTTCTTCTGCCCCCTCGGCATAAAACTTTTCTTCATCTGGGGAAAGCACGCGGAGCAATCTCAGAAACTCTCCAGCGTGTACACGTTCCTCGTCCGCTATGTCCTTAAGCACCTTCACGGCGAGTTTGTTGTCGGTTGACTCGGCAAGCTGCATGTACAACTGTATCGCTTCATACTCTGCGGCCACCATGAAACGAATGGCTCTGATAAGCTCCTCATCCTTGAGCTTCCTGTTGTTTGCTATCCCAGAAAAAGGCGATCCGAACTCTGGCATTTGTATTCTCCTTTAAGTTGTTGCCGCGGTCTACGGCGGTTTGAATGATACAGAAGGCGTACCCGATAGTTCGACATTTGCCTTAACGATGCTGGCGTAACGCCGTTATTACCTCATCGTAATCATCTTTCGGATCTGCCCCAGACATTCTAATCTTGGCCTCCAATTCGTCAAACTCAGCGTTCCAATTATCAAGAAGAGGTTTAAGTTTTTCTAAATATTTATCTTTTTCACTCATTGGAAGTTATCCCTTTCATAAAATGGTTCCACTGGTGTCCGGTTAACTTTAAAAATTCACTATAACTACCAATAATAACAGGAAGGCATGAGGCAAAGAGAGGCATGCAAACAAGGAGGTTTTATCAACCCATCTTCTCTTTGCCACAAGCTTTTCTGCCTTTACCGGATCTACTTTTTCTTTGCCGCATCAACGGTGTTTTTAACCGTCAGTTTCATGGGCTGTCCGCAACAGACAAGCTCACCCTCGCCGGCATGAAGGACCTCAACGATATTGCCACAGCTTTCACATTTATAAACTTGATGTTTCTCAGTCATACAACCTCCTTTTGGTTTGTTTGAATGTAACAACATAGAATATTCTGGTTTTTTCCGCTTTCTATTTGCCCATAATTTTCTCTACCTGGCCGAGTTTTTCTTGGACTTTCCCGTGTGATTTTTCGACTTTGCCCTCCACTTCCAAGTCGTCATTCCCGACTACATTTCCGACGGTCTCCTTTATCTTGCCCTTCACTTGATGCATCTTGCCTTCTGCGTTGTCTTTTGTGCTTGATTTCACAATATTCCTCCTGTTTGATTTAAGAGCTGACTATATTCTGCCCAATAAGAGCAGGATCACAAGGATAATCACTACCAGCCCGACACCGCCGCCGGGTGCATACCCCCATGACCGGCTATGCGGCCAGACTGGGATTATTCCTACAAACGCCAGTATCAGAATTATGAGTAAGATGCCACCAATTGACATGATTCGTTCCCCTTTTTAAAATAATGTGCGATCCAAATTAGATTGGCCTCAGACGGTTCATTTCATGACCCGTAACAGCCGGAAACGAACCGGCTGTCTTGGTTGGTACTGTGGACTCGGTTTACGGAGTGGTCATGTTGTTGACCACCTTCTTTACGCCGTGGACATCGCTCACGAGTTTGGTGGCCAGGTCTTTTTCAGCCGCGTTCTTGGCTTTGCCCACCAACGTGACCACGCCTTCTTTCGTCTCAACAGTGGTGTTCAGAGCACTGGTCGAACGATGATACAGCAATGTTGTCTTGACCAGGGCGGTGATCGACGCATCATCAACCGATTCGGTCATGGCATCCACCTTTTCGCCTGTCGTTTTTTCGCCCGGCTTCGTTACGGGAGTTACCACCGTCATCTCATTTTTAACAGCTTTGACTCCTTCCACATCCTTGGCATATTCGGTTGTCAGGTCCTTTTGGGCCGCGCTGTCGGCTTTGCCGCGCAAGGTGATGGTCCCATCATTTGCGAGAACCTCAGTTCCGGTGGCGCTCACGCTCCCATGGAACAAAAGTGTGGTTTTCACTTTGGTAATGAGCCACGCATCCGTGTGCTCAGCAGGAACTTCACCTTTTACCGTCAGCTTGTTGTCCACGCTTTTTACTCCGGGCAGACTCACAACAGTCTCCTTGGCCAATGACTTGTGGGATTCTTCGGCAACAGTCCCGGTCAAGGCGACAACGCCATCCGTGGACTTGATTTTAATGTCATCGCTCTTTAGGTAGGTCTTGAACACGTAAGTCTTTTTTGCGGATGATTCGATGCGGTCATCCGTCTCGGATGCAAAGAGATTGACGTTGATTAAAAACAATGAGGCCACAGTTACGAGTGATAAGCAAAACAGTGATTTTTTCATGGTACTTTTTTCCTTTCTTTGATGTAATTGTTTTTGCGGTTCAATGAACAAAATAGAACGATAGGCACATCAGCCGCCTTGAAAGATGCTTCCTACTTCAGCTTTTTTTATAATTGCAGTCTTTGTGCCAGGTTTCCAATACTCAGCGTGATGTCACCCATCATTTTGATATTTAAGATAATTAGTTAAAATAGTATTTACGGGACTTTGATTAACAGCTATATAAATCAGGTCATATTTAACCTGTGGTCATATATTACCCATTTTCGGTTAATTTAATATTATGGGTGGCAAATGATAAGGATAGATTGAAAGCTATCCCCCATCAGCGACCGAAGCGAAAAAGGTGGGCATCGCGATTTGTTCGGCTGATAAAATAATCCCGGATGACCTCGGCAGCTATGACGCTGAAGGTGATGCCATTCCCGGCGCTTCGCATTCACGAAGTCTTCGTCTTCGCCGCCGACAATAACACGCCCTTCGGTGGTGGTCCGCAGATAGAGGTAAGGTGAGCCGCTTTCCCAAATGAGGCACTGTTGATGCCATCCTGAAATCTCCGGGAGCGGTTCACTGATAAGCGCATAAGTGCTCTTCAAGATTCCAGTCTCGACGTTAAGGAGGGCTTTTGACTCGAACCCAGCCGCAATCACGGCCCGGCGGGCGGTTATCTGGCAACCGTTGTGCGTGGTGATGCGAACTCCGCGTCGGATTTCTGCCAAAAAAGACATCCTCGTGCGGTCGTAAACCTCCAGGCCCGCGCGCTTCCCCGCTGCCAGGAGACCGTGAGTCAGGCGGTGCGGATCGACCTGGCCGCCGTCTTTGGAAAAGAGAGCGGCGGGGCGCGAGAAAGGAAAGCAGGCCTGAACCGCCGCCGATGACGACCGCATCGCAAGAAACATCGCGTTGCAATGAAGGGTAGTTCGCCGGGAGGCCGTTGTTGAGCGACCAGAAAGGATGATTCGAAGTGAGCTTCATGAGGGATCCTCAGTAAGAGTCATTGTTTTTGTTTTCATATTTCATCCCTTTGTCCGCTCGCTCCACCTTCACTGATCCCTTGACACCGCATGCGCAATTTTTACAATTTCCTGAGCGATATCCTCAGGTGAAAGAACAAAATCAATACACCCGCTTACTATGGCGCTCTCAGGCATATCCGGCTGACCGGCTGTGTCGAGCTTCTGCGCGATGGTAATGCCCCCCACGTCTTTTATGCCGCACAGCGCTGCCGCCCCATCACCATCATAGCCGGAGACAATGACAGCGATAAGTTTGCCGTCCCAGTGCTGCGTTAGGGAACGCAGAAAAACCGTAATCACGTCGGGCCATCCCCTGGGCTTTGATATCGGCTTTAAACGGAACTCTTCACCAAGAACGTGCAGATCACGCTGTTTCAGATCTTCGCCGAAATCCTTTTCGGTTTCTGGTGGTTCTGGTTTCATGCTATCCAGCGGGCGCAAATTCAATGAGCGCCGCAAAAGCGGAGAAGCCGGCACCGAAGGCCAGTAGCATCCCTTTTTGGCCGGGTTGCGGCCGGCCGCTATCCAGAATCTCCCGCAAGACAAACAGAACGGATGGTGACGACATGTTACCGTAGTTCTCGAAAATGCGGTATGAAAAGCGCAGGTCTTCGCCGGCAAGCTCCAGTTTTTTGGCGACTTGAGCCAGCACCACCGTGCCTCCCGGATGGACCGCCCACCAGGCAATGTCATTCCGGGAGAGGCCGTGCCGGTCCAGAAGCCCGGAGGCCACCTCCATCACGGTGCGCGCGCCGATTACCGGCACGCGCCTGCTCAGGTGGTTCCGCAGTCGGCCGCCTTCCGTCCGGTAACGCAGATCCTCTCGGTACCGGGGACAAAGCCCCGCCGCAAAATCCACTATTTTCACCAGTCCGTCCTGACGGCCCTTCCGAGACAGGTCAAGAACGGCGGCGGCGGCGCCATCACCGAAAATGGAATTGCTCACCACCAGTTCCGGCTCATGACCGGGGAAAATGGTGGCTGAACAGATTTCCACGGCAAGGCTGAGAACCGGACCTTCCCCGCTTCGGACCAGCATGCCAGCAGCGGCTTCAAGATTCGGGATCGCCGCACCGCACCCCATCCCCATCAAGTCCAGGAAGCGAATCGATGTCCTGAGCCCCAGATCTTCCGCGATATACGAGCAGAGTCCGGGGCAGAGGTAACCGGTGCAGGTGTTGACAACCAAACCGGATATCTCGGCGGGTTCCACGCCGGCCTCCTTCAGCGCGCGGCGTGCGGCGGCAACGGCAGTGCTGCGACCGAACTTGAGAAAGCGCGCCAACAGCCGGTCGGGATCGGTTTCAAGGACATCCGCCTTCTCATCTATCCCCAGATACCGGCCCTTGATTTTGCCGTCCAGGAGAATGCGGCGATACAGATCCCGTTCGGCCGGTTTCAGGGAGAAATGCGTGAAGAAGTATTCGTAAGCCTCCTCCTGCGTTGCATATAATGGCGGGGTGGCGGTACCCAGCCCTCTGAGGATGATGGATTTCACGCGTTTTCTCCTGGTTTGAATCGGATGATGGCGGCGATCCGAAACCAGCGGGCCGCCTCCACGGAAACCGTGACGCCGTCGAGTTGCCGCAACAAGGTTCTCAATTCATCGATTTTGAAGCCACGCCGGATCGAGAGCAGGGCGTCATGCCGGACCCCTGCCGGCGCAGCGGTGGCGGCCAGGAGCATTCCTGCCGCCAGAGACGACAACCACGTGCGGCGGAGATCGTTGATCAGCAGGCTGCTTTGCACGAAACCGCGGAGCCTGTGCAGCAGCATCAGGATCTGTGCATTGCTGAAATGATGGAAGCACATGGAGGTCACGGCATAATCATACGGTTCGACGGGTTGGTGGGTAAAGACGTCCTCCTGAAGCAATTTCACCGGCGGGTTGCCCGCTCGGGCGAGCTGCCCGCGCGCAATGTCAATTGCGTGGTCGGCCATTTCCAGGCAGGTGAAGTGCAGGGGGATGCCGCAGGCGCGCGCCCACCGGATCACCGCCAGCGGGATGTCGCAGCTTCCCGAGCCGATATCGAGGATGCGTAAGGGGACAGCGGCATGGCGCTCCGCAGTTTCGGCGGCCAGAAAACGCCGGACCAACCGGATGCCGCCGAAGCGATAATTGACCGTCTCCATGAACCGGTAGCTGGCGGCGGCCAGCGACGGATCACAATCCGGCAGGTCCAGAAGCTCCATCGTCGTGGCGCGCGCGTCAAACACCCCAGAGCCCTCCCGTTGCCATGGCATCGTCCATTTCCGCATACTTTCTGAGCACCTCGGTACGGTACTCGGGCAAGATCGAAACGGCCTGGCCGGCAATCCGCTCGCAATAGCCGCAAACCCGGCAGTCCATGGAGGCGCAGTCACGGCCTTGAAAACCGTCCAGGAAATTCTCCGGAATTTGCTGCGCATCCACCCGGATCGGACACTCCGTAAGCTGCGAGAGCCAGCCTTGCAGGCGCGCTAAGTCACGCATCGGTTTCAATCTCAGCGGATTCACCTGCCACGGCTTCCAGAAGTGGCGCAGAGTCCAGTGCGATTCCTTGTGAACCGGATTTTTAAAGCCATACGACAGCAGCAGTTCGGCCAGATTGCCATTGAACCTTCGCTCGCTGTATGCTTTGACGCGCCGCAGCAGTTCCACAGACGGAATCCCCCGTTCCAGAAGCTTGAAGGAAGTGTATCCCATCGCTTCATAGACGGCGAGGTCCTCCGGCCGAATCCAGGCCGACTTGATGAATTGCGACGGATCCGTCAGCCGCTGCCGGGAACAGCGCATAAAGCAGTAATCGATGAAGAGTGTGTTTGATTCGTCAGAGGCATGTGCAAAACCGTTTTGATGATAGGTTTGCATCGGACAATTCATGAGACAGACGTGATTTGCGATCAGTTCCAGATCGCATCGGACGGCCTGACGGATAGCCGCAAGGCGGGAGAAATTCCGATTGATCGAAAAACTCTCCAGAACGATGGCATCCGCCCCGAGATCTTCCCAGAAGCGGGCGCGCCGGGGCGTGTCCACCTGGGCGTAAATCCCGACTCTTACCTTGAACTCGGGGAAACGGCGTTTGACCAGTTCCAGAAGAAACGGGGTGGATACGGTGACCCGGCGCACGCCCAAACCGTCCAGCCTGGTCAGCAGGGCCGTCATCCGTTTCTGCCAGGGGCGTGTCCATTCGCGGTTGCCGAAACAGGCGCCGTTTAAAAGGTAATTGAAGGCAATGCCATGATGGTCGAGCAGGCGAATGTAACGCCGCAGATCTGCTTCAGAGAGCGGTGTCGCCAGGTAGCGGGGACGGCCGCCGCTGATACCGTCTGCGGGGAACTTGCCGTAAACTTCATCGACCGGGTACGCGGCAAGCTTCGGAACCAGTTCCGGATCGTAGTTCGCCGCCAGCGAGAACC
The DNA here is from genome assembly GCA_903909505.1 of uncultured Desulfobacteraceae bacterium. GTDB lineage: Bacteria > Desulfobacterota > Desulfobacteria > Desulfobacterales > Desulfatirhabdiaceae > RAAP-1. Next base: position 5,032 of record CAIVVZ010000554.1, on the reverse strand, counting down.
TGGTTGGCCGGGGTGCGGCCCGGACGGCGCTTGTCAGCTCATTTGGCATATGGTTTATTCTCCTCGCCGGCAAAGCGAAAATCAGTTTTACAAAGATCTTAAGAACGCAACGATGTCCTGCTTTTCCTGGGCTGTCAATTGGAGTTGCTGCACAAGGTTGAAATATTCCACCGTATCTTCAAGCGTGAAGCACCTTCCGTCGTGCAGATAGGGCGGGGAGTCCTTGATGCCTCTCAAGGGAAAGGTCTTGATGGGCCCATCATGCGCCATCATCATGCCATTTGCTAATTCCTGCCTGTAAAAACGCTCAGCCATAAGGTTGTGCATGCTGTTGTCGGTGTAGTAGGGGGCAGGATGGCATGCGGCGCACCGAGCTTTCCCGTTAAAAAGCGTCTCACCGCGTAAGTCACTTGGGATAGCCTTGGTCCGTTCAAGTTCGCCGTAGATATTGAGCTTGGGCGCCGGAGGAAAATCCAGGATCGCCAGAAATTCCGCCATGAAATGCACCTGGGAGCCCCTTTCAAGAATGTTGACACCCTTCTTGGCGGCCATACATTGGTCGCCGTCGAAGTAGGCGGCGCGCTGCTCGAACTCCGTGAAATCCTCCACTGTCTTCAAAGCACGCTGCGAACCGAATAGCCGCTGGATGTTTACTCCCCGCAAGGTGGGTGTTTCGATACGGTGTCTGAATTCCTGCGGGCGGATGTCGCCGACAAGATGGTTGGCTCCGTTGGTATGGCCGTTGGCATGACAGTCGAAACAAGTTACGCCCAAGCTGGGCCTGTCGGTCCGGCGGTCTTCAGTCGCATTAAATTGCTGTTGCGGAAACTGGGTCACGAGAAGGCGCAGGCCCTCAAGCTGCTTGGGGTTCAGGATGCCGTTGAAAATCTCATAGTAGTTGTCGATGGTAACAAGACGCCCTTTTGCCACATCACCGAGGTCGGGCCGGGTGGTCAGAAAAATTCCAGGGGCCGGATCCGGAAGGATATGCTCTGGCAGGTCGAAATCCAGGTCAAAGCGCACCAACCGCGGCAGTGGTTTCGTGATCATTTCCGGAAAAAGCATGCCCCCCTCGGCGTGATCTGCAAACGGGAGGGGCTTGTATGGGAAAACCCCCTTTTCTTTGATCTGTTCAGGAGTCATTTTGCCAAGCTGCTCCCACGTTACGTTCTGGAGTTTGGCTGTCGGCCCCACGGGAATGGGTTTTCCGCCTGACATAACGGACTCGGCGGTGCCTTTATTTGATAGCTCATAGCGGGAGCTCAGCAATTCCAAGTGCTCTTTAGCCCGCACGTCTTTCACGGACATACGATCGGCTTTGATTTGGTCGAAGGTGACGTCCTGGTTCGTTGGTCCATAGCTGGAGACAACCTTCCCCTGCTGCGCAGAGAAAACTGCGGTGGTGGCACCTGCAACCAACAGAATGCAGATTGAAACTAACGCAATACTGTCCTTTTTTTGTCGGTTCATTTCACGATTTTCCTTTTTATTGTCAAATATTTTTCATTGGCGTCCATATTTTCAAAAGTTTTCTATCACGCATGTGTATTCTCCTTTCTTACTTTTTTTAAGCTTTCGCCCACGACAACGCGCACCCGACGCGGGGTCGCCTCCATCCGGCTACTTGCGGGGTTCCATTAACTGCTTGTTGTTTTGCTTATGGCGGAATTCAGATAAGTACCGGTAAATTTCAACCCTCGCCCGGTTGATGCCGCCGATCGGTCGATGTTCAATCAAGGAATGCGCCGGGGAGAACGACAAATCCTCAGCCAGTTCCTCACGTTCCCGGGTACGGAATGCTTGGGAAGGAATGCGAAGTGAGGCCACTTTGATAAAAGGGGATTCCTTTTCGCTCCATTCCACGCCGGCATCCTCAACCGGCATCCGGTTAGGGTCTTTTTGGACTTGAATCATAAAATCAAAGCTTGCCTCATGCACTGCCAGGTGTTTTTCCATATTTTCAGTCAGATAATCATCGGTAAGTTTTAACGGCAAGGCGCTTTTTATGTGCGAAGTTGGAACGAGGGAGTATTTTACAACGTGATCTGTCCCGCATATATATGGCGTCGTACTCCAATAGCGGATGTCCAACGGAGAGGTTTGATTTTGACGCGCCTTGCGTAGCTCATTGATTATATGAAAATTGCCGGACACAACCAGACGAGAAAAAAAGACAAGGGGCGACCATTCGATGCTGTAGTACACCGCGTCATGGAACAATTTGACCGTTCCTAAAGGCATGATCGGATAGCTTATCAATATAAAGTCCTGTGTTGCTTTCTCCCCGTTTTGCCTCTGAAACCGCTCTCCTTTGACACCCATGATTTTTATGGCAAAACCACGCAGGTCTTTGGCTTTGTCCGACTGGATCTTACCGCTTGCACTGGAAATACGAATCCAGGCGGGATAGGTTTGGGGAAATTCAAATATGCCCACCTTAAGCTCCGCCGGGATATCCGGTTCCACAATGAATTCTGCTTGCAGGCAAGCTAGACTTTTCGGGTGTGCGTCACGTTTGGTTTGGCCTGCGGGATAATCTTTGGACATCTTTTCTTGTAATATAGCTTCCATGTCTTTGATCAGGCGGTCTTCATCATCAGGGATGTTTTCAAATTTGGTTACGCCCCTCAATCCCCCGTCAGAAATCTGCACGTTGTACCTCTCATCGGATTTATCGTTTTGTGCAAACTCATCCCCAGCTTTGAGCTTGCCGCGTTGTTTTCCTTCCGTGCCGGGACCGGAACGGAAATCGGCTTCTTTGGTGGTGATAACCTCGGCACATGCAAAGCTCGCCAGCGCCAATGCTATCAGAATCATGCCACGATTTTTCTTCATACCCTCTTTCCTCGGTTTTACCTCGGCATCAACTGCTGCAGGCGTTGCGGCTCCTCTCCCAGCCACTCCGGGTTCCGGGCGGTACCGTCGAATATGGATGTGGTCTTGAATGGCTCAAATTCGCCGTACGCAGCCGCCTCGGCGGTTTTCGACAGCAAGGACCGTACCTGCTCATCGCTCATCGGGCGAAAAGTCCGCACTGCTTCACATGCCTGGTCCAGAATCTCCATGCTGTCGATACCCGTTATGACCACGGAAGTGGGTAGATTCAGCGCGTAATGCAGGCACTCGATCGGTGTCACTGTTTTCGACTTCAGCAAAATCCCGTTTGCCATGCTCTTCATCCCGATGACCCCTGTTTTCTGCCTTACCAGTTCAGGCAACACCTCTTTTTCAAAACTCCGATAATGTGCGTCCATTACGTTGAGCGGCATCTGGACCGTGTCGAAAGTGAAACCATAATCCGCCGCAACTTGCAGCATATACAAATGTATCCCTGGGTCCTTGTGCCCCGTGAAACCGATATAGCGGAGTTTTCCCGCTTCACGGGCCTCCACAAGCGCAGCATTGGCCCCTTCATCATCAAAAATCCGGTGCGGGTCTTCGTACCGGAGCACCTCGTGGTGCTGCACGAGATCGATCATGTCGACCTGAAGGCGATGGAGTGATTGGTCGAGTTGCCTCGCCGCTTCTTTTTTTGATCGGCCATCGATTTTTGTCATCAGAAATACACGGTCCCTGTACCCATCGCGCAGCGCTTTGCCCATGCGGATTTCACTGGCCCCATCGTTGTAATCCCAGCAGTTATCCATGAAGTTGATGCCGCGGTCTATGGCGGTGCGAATGATGCGGATGCTCAGCGACTCATCCACCGCGTTCAAGCCAATATGCGAGCCCCCGATGCCGATCGCCGAGACTTTCTCTCCCGTGCTGCCGAGCGTTCGGTAGAGCATCCCTTGCATCGTTGTGGTGTTTGTCATGGATGCACCCAAGGTGTGTACACACGGCTGAGCGTTCATGCAGGGTTCCTTGTTCATCACGGTAAACAGCGAGCTACGACATCCCGCGTCGAATGATCGCACCTTCGCCCGCCGCGAGGGTTGGATACGTCAGGAACGGCACGCTAAAGTCCGAGCTGTTTCATGGTCTCTCGCATGAACGCAGGGAGGTCGGCCGGTTGCCGGGACGTGATCAGATTCGCATCAACAACTACCTCTCGATCCTCATAGAGCGCACCGGCCTCTTTCAATTCATCAGCCACCGACATGTAACAGGTCGCACGCCGCCCCTTCAAAAGACCGGCGCTGATCAATATTTGCGGCCCGTGACAGATGGCGGCAACCGGTTTACTGTGAGTAAAAAAACTCCGGGCGATCTCCAGCGCTTTCGGCTCTTTTCTCACCACCGCCGGCGCCTTCCCCCCGGGCAGGACCAGGATTGCATAATCGTCGGGGTTGACCTCATCAATAGTTTTGTCCACGGCCACTTCGTAGCCGTGCTTGCCGGTAATGGCCCCGCGGTTCAGAGAGGCCACTTTCACTTCGACGCCCGCTTCCTTCAGGCGGTAGTAAGGGACCAGCAGTTCAGAGTCCTCAAAATTGTCCGCGCTTATAATCAAAGCTTTCATAATTCCTCCTTATTTGTCCCATTTATTTGTCCATCGGATTACTTCGGCATCACCCACCGCAAGCGTTGAAACCGAGACTGCGCTTGATGTATCCACCCAACTGACCGTACGAATCGCGTTTAAACGTTCGTACCAGATTTTCCTCCATGATGTATGGACCTTGGATAAGATGGGTAATAACGCCATATATGAGTTGGAGAGCAAAACTGCCAAAGAGATAAGAAACACGATTTGGAACAATTGCGTTTTGTGCGTAAGTTCATTTCTTCTCCTTCTTCTCGCTCTCTTTTTCAACCGGGAATCCGGCTTTCTTCCATGCTTGCCAGCTACCGGGGACGTTGCAGACGCAGCCGAACCCTTCCTGTTTCAAAATGCTCGTCGCAATGCTCGCACGATATACTGCAAACTGGTGCAAATTGCGCATTTTATAGACTTATTTTATCGCATAATCTGATATGATTGATTCATGACAATAGAACTTCAATTCACACCCGAAATTATCGATACATTGAACTACGAACGATATCACCATTTGGTTCCAATGGTACAGCGTCGTATGGAGGTTTTGTG
>CAIVVZ010000553.1 GCA_903909505.1 uncultured Desulfobacteraceae bacterium | reverse complement strand
TGTCCCGCATCGACCGGGTGCTATCGCTGAAACCCGACATCGTTATTCTGTGCACAGGGGCCAATGACGGCCTTGGCGGGATCGATCCTCGCCTGATACGTAACAACATTTTGCGAATGGTTCGAACATTCAAAGAACACCGGGTCACGGTGGTTCTGGCGGGCATGAAAATGCTGGTCAATTATGGCCCGTCTTATACCGAACCATATAACCGGCTGTATGCCGAGATTGCCGGTCAGGAACAGATTGTCTTTATGCCTTTCCTTCTGGAAGGCGTTGCCGGAAAGCCGGAACTCAGCCTGGCAGATGGCATCCACCCCAATGCCAAAGGCTACCGAATCATTGCAGCATCGGTTTATCCGTATGTTTTAAAGGCCATCCAATAAATACAGGACCAGTAACACAAAGGCGGGATTATGGGTGCCGTCACAAAATCCGCGCCAGGACAATACAATTTTTCTCATAAAGGATTTCATGTGCGCCGACCTCGGCCAGGCGCGTCTTTTTGGTGATCAGCAAATCCCCTGCAGCAGGATGACGCATTTGAACAAATTTGTGGGTATAAAACATGAAGCTGGGCAGGGTATGCCCCCACATCACCGCCCGTTCGGGAAGCTGGGAGGCAATCAGCGCCGCTTCCCGGACCGGCGACTGCATCAACCCCCCGATGCGCGGCATCAGGACCAGATTGACCAGAAGCAGATAAGCTACGGAAACCACGATGGCAGGCCTCAGTGATCCGGATTGTTTGAGAAAGAAAAGAAGCATCACGGAAACGGTCAGAAGACCGCAGAAAAGATAATAGCCTGCACCAAAGAGCGGCTGGCCGGCTCCCATCACGCAAACGGCGAAATCATCCCGGACGTACGGCATGACCAGCGGAATGGCCAGCGGAAGAATCAAAAATAACCCCAGAAAAGCGGCTGCCGGCACAAGATATGATCGCAGACGCGCCAATCGTTCATAAACGCCGCCATACAGAATGAAAAGCGGCGGGAATGCGCTGAGAATATAATGGGGGAGTTTGGTACTCCCAAAAGAGAACAGGACCAGAACAAACCCGACCCAGATAAAACAGAAACGATACACGTCCTGCTTCAGGAGCGATCTGGCCTGGCGAAAAAGGGCAATTAGCAGACCGCAGTGGGGAAGCGTTCCGATAATAATCACGGGAATATAATACATCAAAGATCCGGAGTGTCCTTCAAATGTCCGGGAAAATCGTTCTAAATTGTGTTTTAGAAAGAAATCCTGTATAAATATCATACCCTGATCCAGGTATTCCAGCACATACCAGGGAAGCGCTATGGCAATAAAGATCAGAATCGCCGGAAGATTAAAAACCATTTTCAGCCAGAGTCGGAATTGTCTTTGCATCAGGCAATAAATCAGGCTGACCCCAAAAGGAATGACGACGGCAACCGGGCCTTTGGCCAGAAAACCAAGGCCTGCATAAACGGCGGCGGTATAAATCCGACGTTTATGGTTTAGCGTGAATTCATACAGATGAAAGAGACATTGGGTTAGAAAAAGATTCAGGGCGGAATCAACAATCGCGGCCTTACCGGTTATGGTGACCTGGATGGCGCTGATGAAAAACAAGGCCGCAAAAAAGCCGCTTTGAAGCCCTATATGGCGACGGGTAAAGCTGAAAATCGCCAGCATCCACAAAAAGGTTGCCAAGGCCGATGGGAAGCGGGCTGCAAATTCATTCTGACCCAAAATTCGGAAGCTGATCACCTGAAGCCAGTATATGAGAATGGGTTTATCATATTGCGGTGCGCCATTGATATGAGCAGTGAGGTAGTTTCCGTTTTCGAGCATTTCTCGGCTGGCTTCCGCGTAAAACCCTTCGTCCTCATCAAAAAGCGGCGCAGCCCCCAGCAGGGGAAAAAGGCTTAGAAAAGCAATGCCAAGCAGTATCGCTATCCGACAATCGAAATTGGGAAAGCGGCGGGTAAACCATTTCATGATCGTATCCTGTAGTCGAGGTCGGGAAATCCCAACCTGTTGAATGATAAAACTTTCATAGAAAGATATGGAAAATTACCATGTTTCACACTGAAATGAAAGCCGTTTCCAAGCGGAGCGGAACCGGCATATGAAAATGCGGAACCGGCACATTCGTATATGGATTGTGGCGATATCTCTTGCCATGTCCATCGGTGGCGCAATCTGGTGGCATATTTCCTTTAATCCCCGGTTTTTCCCGGTGATTGAAAAACAGGTTTACCGTAGCGCCCAGCTTTCGCCCTCCCGTCTGGATGCGGTCATTCAGACCTACGGGATTCGCACCATCATTGCCCTACTGGGCTCTGAAAATGGGGCTTCCTGGTATGAGAACGAAAAGACTGTTGCCGAACATCATCAGGTTCAGATGCTCAATATCGGGTTCGGCTCCCATGAACTTCCCCAGTTCAACCGGTTGAATCAACTCGTGGATGCGCTCTTGTCCGCCCCACGCCCCATTCTTCTGCACTGTTACAGGGGGGCGGATCGATCCGGAATGGCCAGCGCCATTGCCCTGATTCTCAATGATGATCCGCCCCTTGAAACCATCGAAAAACAGTTTTCCTGGCGCTTTGGCGTCATACCGTATTCAGATTCCATCGGCGTGCTTTTCTTCAACCAGTACAGCGAATGGCTGCGCGCAACCGGCAAAGTTCACAACCGAGATTGTTTTCTGGACTGGATCCGCAACCACTATGTGGATCCCAAGGGAAACATCGAATATGACATCGACAGCATCAACGGCAAAGGGTTTGAAGACAGCAAGTGGAAGGACGGGAGGGTGGCAACGGTTCAAAAAGGGGCAGGCCATTATGTTGTTCGAGGATGGTCAGTGGACTACCGGCGTCTATCCCAGGTGGACTCCCTTCAAGTAGGCATCGGCGGGATATTTCGACAGGCCGGATTTACCTCTCACCGGCCGGATTTGCCGGCTTCCCTGGGGCTTTCCGGGGCATTGAATCCGCAACTGCTCACGGGATGGGAATGCGAATTTAATGACAAGGACCTGAGTCCCGGCTGTCAGGATATCCAACTGTCCATCGGCGGTCCCGGCTCCGCCAAAACAGTGATCAGCACCCGGATACAGCTCTGCGTCAAAGAAAGCGGATAGATAACCACAGCGGTTTGTTTTAAGTGGGCGTCTTCAGGAAACGCTATGCGATCTTTCCACATTCTGTCTCAAGCCTCAGAGGTTTTGCAATCAACGCGGTGCATGTACAGTTCGTATGGACGTTCACGAGGGTAATAATTGGATCTATGAGCGGATCTACCGCCAGCATGAGGGCAATCGCGGCATCCACCGGCAACCCCAGAGGATTGAACACCAGAGAAAGCATTCCGATGGTGGCTGCACCTGGAGCTCCCGCTGACGCCAGAGCCGCCAGAACAGCCCCGATCAGTATCACGACATAGCTTCCCGGACCCAGGGGTAAATTGTAGAGTTGCGCAAAAAAAATGGTCGAAAGACCG
>CAIVVZ010000552.1 GCA_903909505.1 uncultured Desulfobacteraceae bacterium | reverse complement strand
CGGCTTCAAAAACATGGTGGGCGTCTTCAGCCAGCCGGAATTTGTGATCTGTGACATGAACCTGCTGCAGTCCCTTTCTAAACGGGATCTGTTATGCGGGTTCGCCGAGATTGTCAAGCACGCCGTTATTGCCGATGCGAATATGTTTGTCTATCTGGAAAGGCAGTGGCCGCTAGCACTGGCGCTGGACAGCGACGTGATCGAGAAACTCGTCCATGATTCGATCGTCATCAAGTCCGGCGTGGTCAACCGGGATGAAACGGAAAAAGGCGAGCGCCGGATTCTGAATTTCGGTCATACCATCGGCCATGCCATCGAAAAAACCACGGGTGTTCCCCACGGCGAAGCCGTCAGCATCGGGATGGTTGCGGCAGCCACCATTGCGAATCGATGCGGGCTGCTGTCCGAAATTGACGCGGCACGCATCGAAGCCCTGCTGTCCCGAATGAATCTTCCCACCCGCCTGAGCGGCCAGCGGGAAGCCATCCTGTCCGCCGTGCGAAAGGATAAAAAGCGTGAAGGCGAGGAAATTCTTTTCGTGCTTCCGGAAGGCATCGGCAAGGCTGTCATTCGACCACTGTCCCTGTCCCGGATCGAGCAGCTCACCGACGGGCTGATTTAAAACATACATCAAAAGAAAAAGTTGAAATGACGGATCTGCTGACATGGAAAGCGGAATACTGTATCGGCGAGTCGCCGCCGCTTCCATTACGGATTAGGTCGCAAATCATGCAAGACATCCAACTACCGAAAAAGGAGAAATTCCATGTTTTGTTATCAATGTGAACAGACGGCAAAAGGCACGGGATGCACGGTTCAGGGCGTGTGCGGCAAACTGCCCGAAGTGGCGGCACTTCAGGATCTTCTTCTCTATACGCTCATGGGTTATCCCAGGTGGCGACAGAGGGAAGAAAAGTGGCGGTCATTGACCGAGAAACAAATGTTTTTACAGTAAAGGCAGCCTTCTCGACCCTCACCAACGTGGATTTTGACCTCGACCGTTTCTTTGGGCTGATTGGCAAGGCCGTCACACGGCGCGATCAGCTCAAGGGAAAAGTCCAGGCTGCCGGCGGGAATGTCGGCTTTTCCGATGGAGCTGCCACGTTTCAGCCCTCATCTACCCTCGAGGGGCTGATCCAGCAGGCTCAGAGCGTCGGATTGAAGTCCTATCCCGGGGACAATCCCGATATTTTGTCTTTAAAGCATACCGTTTTCTTTGGCATCAAAGGCGTCAGCGCCTACGCCGACCATGCCCTGATTCTGGGCAAAGAAGACGATAAAGTCTTTTCATATATCCATGAAGCACTGGCCGCCATTCAGGGCAATGATCTGGGACTGAATGACTGGGTAAAACTAGCCCTACGGTGCGGTGAAGCGGCTCTTTTGGCCATGGAGCTTCTGGATGCCGGAAACACCGGTACCTACGGTCATCCAGTGCCGACTCGGGTGCCGCTTGGACACAAAAAAGGAAAGGCGATTCTGGTGTCGGGGCATGATCTGAAGGATCTCGATGAGCTTCTGAAACAGACGGAGGGCAAGGGCATCTATATCTATACCCATGGGGAGATGCTTTCCACGCACGGATACCCGAAGCTGAAAAAATATCCCCATTTTTACGGCCAGTTCGGAACGGCCTGGCAGAAACAGATCCATGAATTTCCCGATTTCCCCGGCGCCATTTTAATGACAACCAATTGTATTCAGCGGCCCAAGGCCGAGTATAAGGACAATCTGTTTACCAGCGGCATGGTCGGCTGGCCGGGGCTTCCGCATATTTCCGATTTGAATTTCAAGCCGGTGATCGACCGGGCACTGGAACTGCCCGGTTTTCCGGAGGATGAAGTGGGAAAGGAAGTTACCGTGGGCTTTGCGCGAAATGCCGTTCTGGGGGTTGCGGACAAGATCATTGAAGCAGTGAAGTCCGGTGCCATTCGTCATTTTTTTCTGGTGGCCGGATGTGATGGGGCCAAGCCCGGAAGAAATTATTACACCGATGGTATGAGCAAAAAGCCGTATGCGTCCTTCTGGCACTGCTTCATTTGGAAACAAGGGCATTCGCATAGGCCCGTCACTGCCGGCCTTTCTGACACCCAATGTGCTGGAAACCCTGGTAAAAACCTTTGACATCAAACCCATTACCACCCCGGATGCGGACTTGAAGGCGATCCTGGGATAATCCCTGTCCGATTTCACCCCTTCCGGTAATTGGACCGGATCGGGTGATGGGCTGGAACAGGATATATAACCTTTTCCAAGTACAATAACGGATGTAGCTGGGATCTCACAACTCATTCTGATAAATCCCTTTGATTTCATCAGAGATGATATCCCCATGTTTTCCGG
>CAIVVZ010000551.1 GCA_903909505.1 uncultured Desulfobacteraceae bacterium | reverse complement strand
GACTGGATTTCCAGAAAGATTCTCAGTCTGAAAGGCATGGAAATTCCGCTGGATAAAATGGCGGTCCTGTACCGGACCAAATTCTGTTCCCTGTCCTTTGAAAAGGCATTCCGCCAGGCGGGAATTCCCTATCGCATGCTGGGGGGAAAAGGTTTTTTTGAACGAAAGGAGATCCTGGATTTAAACTGTTATCTGACCGCTGCCGCATTCATCAAAGATGATGCGGCATTCGAGCGGATTGTCAACACGCCAAAGCGTGGCCTGGGTCCGGGAGCTGTAAAAAAACTGCTGTCCCTGAAAACCCCGGAAATCGGCCTGCAGGAAGCAGCCGGAATTGCCCTGAACGAGACGATTCTGGCCCCAAAAGTCTATCAAGCCCTCAAGGCGCTCCTGGAACTTCTGGATGAGATCCGGGACATGAAGCCTGCGGAAGCGATCCAGACGGTTCTCGATCGGGCCAATTACTTGGCCTATCTGAAGGAACACGTCAAGTCCGACACCATGGACTTTACCTCCAGGCAGGAAAACATCGAACAACTTATGTATTCGGCCTCTCAGAAAGCTTCGATCGTGGAATATCTGGAAGAAGCCGCCCTGGTTCGGGAAGACAAGAAAGAAGATGAGGAAGATAAATCCCGGGGCGTCAGCCTTTCAACGATTCATGCGGCCAAAGGTCTTGAATTTCATGTGGTCTTTGTCGTAGGATGCGAGGAGCAGCTTTTCCCGCACTGGCGATCCATGGACACGACTGCCGGACTTTATGAAGAACGGCGGCTGATGTATGTTGCCGTGACACGCTCTGAAAAGTATCTTTTTCTGACCTGCGCCGGATACCGGAAAGGCCAGTTCAACCGCAAGAGCCGGTTTCTGGACGAAATTGAACAGTCGTTGAACGGCTAACGCGTTTATACCAATGCGCAATTTACAGGATAGAACATTATGAGTATCATCGGAAAATTGGTTGGAGGGGCCATCGGCTTTGCCCTGGGCGGCCCGATCGGCGCCATTGCCGGAGCCGTATTCGGCCATGCATTTGACAACAAACTTGCTGACAGTGATACGGCTATGAGTCTGTCGTATGGCGAATCGTCGCAGATCACTTTTTTTGTGGCTGCATTTTCCATGCTGGGCAAACTGGCCCGAACAGACGGCCAGATTTCCCGCGCGGAAATGGATGCCGTCCGGCAGTTCATGACATATGATCTGAACCTGAGCCCGGAAAGCCAGCAGGTGGCCATCAACATTTTCCATACGGCGCAGGAATCTCCTGAATCCTTTGAGAGCTTTGCTTCCCAGTTCTACGGGCAGTTTCATGTCCAACCCCAGATGCTGGAGCTGATGATGGACATTCTGCTCCGGGTATCGGTTGCTGACGGCGTCATCCAACCCAGCGAAGAACGGCTGATTCAGTCCGCAGCTTCAATTTTCGGTTTCAGCAGCGCCCAGTATGCCGGAATACTGTCCCGATATGCCCGGGATGTGAACAAATATTATGCGGTTTTGGGATGCACAAACAGCGACACGGACGAGCAGATCAAAAAGCAATACCGTAAGCTGGTCTCTGAATATCATCCGGACAAAATTATTGCCAAGGGCCTGCCAGATGAATTTATCAAGTTTGCCAATGACAAGTTCAATGAAATTCAGGAAGCCTATGAAGCCGTTAAAAAAGAAAGAGGAATTAATTGACAGGAGCCCTTTGCCGTCTCTCCTGTCATCCTATAAACGCATCCTCCTGATTCAGCTTGGCGATATCGGCGATGTCATTCTGACATTTCCGGCCATCAGAGCGCTCAGGGAAAATTTCCCGGAATCCCGGATTGTGGTTTGCGTCCGGGAAAAGGCAAGGGAGATCATCGAGGATTGCCCCTGGGCATCCGAAGTGATAACAGTCCGGAAAGAACAGAAAGGATTGAAGGCCGGACTGCAGGACCAGGCTCGCTGGATGAGGGAACTTCGCGCGCACCGATTTGATCTGGCGATCGATCTTCGCACCGGCACACGGGGGGCGATCCTTGCCGGATTTTCCGGCGCAGGTACACGAATCGGCCGGTTTGCAACCGATGGCCGGCTGTGGCGAAACCGCGTATTTACACACCTGGTCACGCCGCCTGACGAGGCATTCCAGTATGCAGCCGAACATAATCTGAATATCCTTCTCCCCCTTGGCCTGAAGATTCCGGACAGAGCACTGCAAATCACGATCCCCAGTCACAGAAAACAGGCTGCAATCAGTCTGTTTTCCAGTGAAAAAATTTCCATGAACCGTCCGCTTCTGGCGTTTCACCCGTTTTCTTTGTGGAAATACAAGGAATGGCAGGTGAATTCCTGCGCTGAACTGATTGATGAGGTCCAGCTTCGTTATGACGTGACGGTCGTTATCACCGGATCATCGGAAGAGCGCGGCCGCGCAGATCAGGTAGTGGAGCGTTGCCGGACCAAACCCTTTAATCTGGCCGGGAAAACATCCATCGGTGAGCTGG
>CAIVVZ010000550.1 GCA_903909505.1 uncultured Desulfobacteraceae bacterium | reverse complement strand
GGAAAGACCTCAATAACCCGGTCAACGGTCTTGGCGGCGCTTGATGTATGCAGGGTTCCAAATACCAGATGTCCGGTGGAAGCCGCTTCAATGGCCAATGAAATGGTTTCCAGATCCCTCATTTCGCCGACCATAATAATGTCCGGGTCTTCCCGTAGCGCCCCCCTTAAGGCAGCGCTGAAAGTTCGGGTGTGAAGCCCCACTTCCCGGTGATTGATAATGCAGCCCTGACTCTGATGAACAAATTCGATGGGATCTTCAACCGTAATGATATGATCCTTTCGGCTGCGATTGGCGACGTCAATGATTGCGGCAAGGGTTGTGGATTTGCCGCTTCCGGTGGGGCCCGTGACCAGAACAAGCCCTCTGGGCAACAATGCCAGTTTGGGGATAACTCCAGGGAGCCCCAGTTGTTCGGCTGTCTGAATGATATTGGGAATTTGTCGGAAAACAGCGGCCACGCCATATTTTTGCATGAAAAAATTGGCTCGGTATCGGGCTAATCCCGGAATTTCATAGCCAAAATCCACATCCCCGGTTTCTTCAAAAATCTTGACCTTGTCTTCAGGGGAAATCTCATACAACATGCTTCTCAGGATGTCATTGTCCAACACCTTATATTTGATGCGTTCCATTTCGCCGTTAATCCTGAGCACAGGGGGCTGACCCGATACCAGATGAAGGTCTGATGCTCCCTGATCATGCATCAATTTAAAAAAAGCATCGATTTTAGCCATAAGAAACGTCCTCTATCATGGCATCATAAAATTTACTTAAGATGAAGCGTCCGTCTCTTTTGACAACCTGGCCCGATCATAATCTTCATCATGCATTTTCATCTGCGTCTTTCCCATTTCAAGAAGTTTAGAGTGAGCCTCAATAATGGAATGGAGCTGGGCTTCCAATTGAATGCGCTGGCTTTTCAGCTGAATGATATCTTCATGAATCTGGGCAAGTCGATTGCTGGCTTTATTCATGATCTTTTGAGCCTTAACCTCGGCATCAGAAATAATCATTTCCGCGGATTTTCGGGCGGTTTCATTCATCTGATCGATTAATTTTTCAGAGTCTGTTATCGTTTGTTTCAAGCTATCTTCCCGGACGGCAAACCCATTCCGTTCCTGTTTCAGCGTTTGATTCTCTTCATTGAGCCGTTCATTCTCATCATAAAGGGCCTCAAGGGTATGTGCAATCTGCTCCAGGAATTCATCCACCTCTTGAATATCAAACCCCCTGAACCTCACACTGAACTGATGCTGCTGAATGTCCAGCGGCGTGACTTCGATATCTTCTCTCACGATTTCACCTTACATCATCATGCTGAATGATATTCTTTTGAGCGTGTTAACCACAAAAGTCTGTAAAAAAATAATCCCTAAAAACACAATAATGGGAGAAAAATCAATTCCACCGAAACTGGCCGGAATCCGCGAACGAATCTGAACCAATACGGGTTCGGTTACAGAGTGGATAAAGCGGACAATGGCATTATAAGGATCTGGATTCACCCAGGACAGAATAGCCCTTGCCACAACCACCCACATATAGAGGCTCAATGCAAGATCAAGCACCTTGGCCACAGCCATCAGAAAATAACCTATCATGTACATTCGATCACTTGCCTTTCACCGGACGCGAAAATCCTTTGAATCTCCTTTCCGAGGAGAGTGTTAAATGGGAATGGGCGACCCGTACAGAATCAATGCTCAAGATTGAAGGGCAGCCCGATTTTATTAGCAGGGGAAGGGTTTGCCGTGCAGATGTTGTGCATTCCAAATCCAGCCAGCCAATAAGATGACTTTTTCGCTCACCGTCTTCTGGATGGGGAATATGGAAAGGGCCTGGGAAAAAGAAACCCGTCTTTGACATGGACATCACTAAACAACTTAGGGGTATTAAGTTTAAGAGGCTCTTTTGGAACAGGATATCCCAAAAGACAAGACTTCATGAATCCGATCCAGAACGACGCAGTCTTTCATGCAGCCTGGAAAAGCATCTCGAATCTCACACTCCCGACAAGGGCTTTTGACCAGATAGCCAATCTCAAAATCGAATCGGTATTTAAAATTTTTTTTAGTTGGTATATAGTCCATAAACGGAAAATAAGGGTCAAGAAGTATATATTAACGGTGATTGTTATCATAAGATTTCATGGATAACAAGGAATTTAAAATTTCTTACAGTCAGACAGAAGAGGATTTATGAATGCAGAAAAGGCGTTTTCCAGGCGCTCATTTGGCGTTATTTTACTGTTTATGGGGTTGTTGTGTTTGCTGGTCATGGCTTTGGGGTATTGGGGCATTGCCCATATTTCGGTCAGGCTAACGGCATTGGCATCAGCGCATCCCGATATTGCCGACTTCAAGGCTGTCGCAAACTGGGCTGCCGATACAAAGGGCCGTTTTATCTGTTATGTAGCTCCGCTGATTGCTGCCGGGTTTGCCTTGTGGAGTTTATTGCTGTGGCTGGCGATTCGCCGCAAACCGTCGAAACTGCAGACGGCTTTGCCTTCATCTCCGGTCTGTGAACCCGAGAATCGCCTCGACAGAGAACAGCAGGACAAGCGACTGTTTATCCATCTGTTGAGCATGTTTCAGCGCGAAGGCAGGCTTCTGGATTTTTTATCGGAAAACTTGGATGGCTATGAAGATGCTCAGATTGGTGCCGCTGTTCGCAGCATTCATGAAAACTGCAATAAAGTCACACTCAAATACCTATCGCTTCGACCGGTTCTGGATCAAGAAGAAGGCCAGACACTTACCCTTCAGAAAGGGTTTGATACCGCTGCCGTCAAGTTGGTTGGAAATGTCGCCGGAGAGCCGCCGTTTACCGGTGTCATCCGCCACAAAGGATGGAAAACCGGAAAGCTGGAACTGCCCACCCTGTCCGCAAGTCAGGATGCATCCCTGATTGCTCCGGCGGAAGTTGAAATTTCATAGTCCGTTGAAAGGAAAACCAATTTGTCTTTCTCAGAATTTATCATTGGAATTGATCTTGGGACCACCAACAGCGTGGTGTCGTATGCCAGGGAAGGGGGGTCCATACAGGTTTTCGCCATTCCTCAGCTTACCGGTCCCGGAACCATTGAAAAACAGGATATTCTTCCCAGCGCCGTGCTGATTCCCGGAGAAAATGATACGCCTTTTCAGGCGCTTGTGTTGCCGTGGGACACGCATTCCACCCAGGCCATCGGTGAATTCGCGCGAAACAGGGGGGCTGAAATTCCCCACCGCCTGATTACCTCGGCCAAATCCTGGCTTTGCCATGCTCTGGTGGACCGGAACAAACCCATTCTGCCGTGGGAAGGGCCCGATAGCCATCTCAAGCTGTCACCGGTTGGCGCATCCGCTGCCATTTTACGTCATATTCGGGA
Source organism: uncultured Desulfobacteraceae bacterium (assembly GCA_903909505.1). GTDB lineage: Bacteria > Desulfobacterota > Desulfobacteria > Desulfobacterales > Desulfatirhabdiaceae > RAAP-1. Next base: position 2,734 of record CAIVVZ010000550.1, on the reverse strand, counting down.
TGCCTGGGATTATGAAATGGCCAGAAACGCATCCGGATTCGACGATCACCTTCGCATGGAAAACCAGGAAGTTTTGCTTACGGTTCCGGCATCGTTTGACGCTGTTGCCAGGGAACTTACGGTTCAAGCCGCGCAAATGGCCGGCTTGAACCACGTCACCCTTCTGGAAGAACCCCAGGCCGCCTGCTATGCCTGGATTGAAGCTTCCGGGGATAACTGGCGTAGAAAGGTAGAAAAAGGCGATTTGATTCTCGTTTGCGATATCGGCGGCGGCACAACGGATTTCAGTCTGATCGCGGTGTCTGAACAAAATGGCGAGCTGGCCCTGGAGCGGATTGCCGTCGGCAATCATCTGCTGGTGGGCGGAGACAACATGGATCTGTCGTTGGCCTATACCGTATCGCAGAAAATGGCTGAAAAAGGGACCCGCTTGGATACCTGGCAGATGCGCGGGTTGTGCCATACTTGCCGAAAAGGGAAAGAAGCGATATTGTCCGGCGGTATGTCCGAAGACTACTCCATCACCTTGCTGGGAAGGGGCAGCAGCCTGATTGGCGGAACGCTGAAAACACGGCTTTCGGTAGAGGATGTATACCGGGTTCTGCTGGAAGGATTTCTGCCGAACTGCAACCTGTCCGAAGCGCCGGTAAAGCAGCGGGCCATGGGAATCCGGGAAATCGGTCTTTCCTATGAATCCGATCCCGCAATTACGCGCCATCTGGCCTGGTTTCTCAGCAGCCAGTTTGATGAATCCGGAAAGCAAAAGCTCCCCACAGCCGTTTTGTTTAATGGCGGCGTAATGAAAGCCCCCCTGCTGCGTAATCGGGTTATCGAAGTATTGACAGCGTGGGCGAAGACGGTCTCCGGTCCTTCCCTGCGGGAGCTGCCTTCACGGGATTTTGACCGTTCCGTTGCACGGGGTGCCGTCTATTATGGTCTTGCCCGTCGCGGTGGTGGCATCCGCATCCGCGGGGGTCTGAACAAGTCCTACTACATCGGTGTTGCCGCGTCCATGCCGGCTGTACCCGGAATGCCCGCACCGGTAAAAGCGCTGTGCGTGGCGCCTTTCGGCATGGAAGAAGGCACATCGCAGGCCATTGAAAACCGGGAATTCGTTCTTGTGGTCGGAGAGCCGGCCCAGTTTGATTTTTTGGGATCGACGCTGCGCCATGAAGATCGGACCGGTGAGGTGGTTGAGGCCTGGGAAGGCGAAATTGAGCTGGCGACCACCCTGGAAACAGAACTCAGCGGAGAGCCGGGCACCCTGATTCCGGTGACCCTGGAATCCCGGGCCACTGAGATCGGAACCCTCGAAATCTGGTGCATCTCTCCGTCAGACGGACGTCAATGGCGCCTGGAATTTAATGTCCGGGAACCAAGGGAAACACCTCCATCACATTGTCCATCAAGTCCATGACCAGAAGCCTGTTTCTCAGCAGACTTCCTCGTTTGAGCAGAATTTTGGCCACTTCCGAACATTCAAGGGATGCCATTGACAGGGCGGTATAGGGCAGTGTCCCCAGGGAGGCTTCGGCGCCTTTGGTCGGAACCATGTCTTCAGGGCCATAGATCAGACTCAGCCCCGGATCATCCGGAAAAACGGTGGTGATCTGTCCATAGGTTCCGGCAATGGCGGCGGAGACCAGGGGAATATTGGCGGCTTTGGCGGTTTTTTCCAGAACAAACCGGTCCTTGAGATTATCCAGGCAGTCCACAACAACATTCGCGCCTTCGATGAGCTGTGCGCCGTTCAGGGTATCCAGAAACACTTCATGAATGCGGGTCTGAACCGACGGATTTATTTCCCGGACCCTTTTTTCGGCTGTTTTCGCCTTGGAAACACCTATCCGCTGCAGCGCGCTGAGAAGCTGGCGGTTGAGATTGCTGTCTTCAAAAACATCCCCGTCAATTAAGGTTAAAGCGCCGATTCCCAGCCGAGCCAGAACTTCGGTTACAGCGCCGCCCAGGCCCCCCAAACCGACGATGCAAACGCAAGAATTGAGTAGAACAACCTGGTCTTGGCTGGAAAATGTTCGCATGTTCCGGGCATAGCGTTCCGGAATTCCGTGGTGGGTAAGGGCAAAAATTTCCGCCATTCGGCCGTCATTGCTGAAATGAAGTTTTGCCGCATTTTCAATGGCCCGAGTCGATACGCTTTGGTAGGGCGTCCCATCCGGAAACGATCGGGATGTCGTACTCGGTTTGATGGAGACGGGTTCATCACGCATCGGCCCTTCCTTTCATCCGCCGCCAACCGGCGGAAAAATGGCCACGCGCTCTCCGCCAGAAAGTATTGTGGATAAATCGCCTTTTTGTCCGTTGACAAAAATCAGCTTGGCGGATTCGATGGGAATCCCCAGATGAAGCGCCAGGGCGAGAACCGTTATTCCCGGGTCGATCGTAAAACCGTCGGAATTGTCAGGCGTGTACCGGCCAAGCGATGCAAACAGCTTGATTTGGATGGATGTCTTCATATAGAATGATATTCCTATTAAAAAGAATAGATAATCATCATTAAGGATAACATAACGCACTCCAAAACCAATCTCAATACTCCCGTGATCATTTCGGCATCTCGCAGAACCGATATTCCCGCATTTTACATGGAATGGTTCATGAAACAGGTGGACAGCGGGGTGTTTGAAATCCAGAATCCCTACAACGGCCGGGTATCCTGCATATCGGCTACTCCGGACAAGGTGCGCGGCATTGTCTTCTGGTCCAAGGATTTCGG
>CAIVVZ010000549.1 GCA_903909505.1 uncultured Desulfobacteraceae bacterium | reverse complement strand
TGCTTGCTAACAAGCCGGATCATGCCGATGCGCTTCATTTATTGGGTGTGGCTGCCCATCAAACCGGTCAGCATGAAACAGCAGTTCAACTGATTCAAAAAGCCATAAAGGTTTCGTCGAAAATTCCTATGTTTTATTATAATCTGGGCGCTGCCTGTCACGCTCTGGACAATTATGAAACAGCAATTCAGCATTACCAAAAAGCACTTTCCCTTGATCCAGCTTATGCGGATGTTTACAGCAATATGGGAAACAGCTTTAAAAGTATGGGAAAAATCGAAAAAGCCATTGATTGCTACCAGGAAGCCCTTCGGTTAAAGCCGGATTTTGCAGATGCGTATAATAACCTGGGCACAGCTTATAATTATTTGCATAAATATGACGACGCTCTGGTCTGTTTTCAGAAAACCATGACGCTGAACCCGGCATGTTTTGAGGTCCTGCACAATATCGGTGATGCTCATAAAGACCAGAACCAATTATCCGAAGCCATTATCTGGTATCAAAAAGCACTGGCGCTTCAACCCGGGCATCCGGAAGTCTATAACAATCTGGGGTATGTGTTGTTAGCGCAGGGTAAAGTTCGTGAAGCCATATCCTGTTTCGAGATCGCCGTCAAGCAGAAGCCCGGATATGCAGGAGCCCACTCAAACTTGCTGCTTAGCCTTAACTATCTGCAGGATGAAGACCCGATGTCTTTGTTTCAACAGCATCTTGCATGGGATATTCAACACGGATCGGGTGTTACCAATTCTTCCGACACCTGGCAATGTGTTCAGAGCAATGATGAACGGATTCATATTGGATATTTGTCCCCGGATTTCAGGCAGCATTCGGTTGCCTATTTTATCGAGCCTGTTCTGAAAGTTCATGATCCTGTCAGGTTCAAGGTCACATGTTATTCAGACACATACGAAACGGATGATGTGACCCAACAGATAAAGAATGTGGGATGTGAATGGCGTGATATTTTTGGATTCAACGATAGCAAGCTGTTTGATCTCATTCAGGCTGATGGCGTTCATATCCTCATTGATCTTGCAGGTCATACAGCCAACAATCGTTTGAAGGTATTCGCCAGAAAACCTGCTCCTGTTCAGGTGTCCTACCTTGGCTATCCGAATACCACAGGTCTTAAGGCGATGGATTACCGTATTACCGATGGCATGGCTGACCCGCCGGGCGTAACGGACCAGTGTCACAGCGAAAAACTGATACGGCTTTCAGGCAGTTTTTTGTGTTATCAGCCGTCAAACGATGCACCTGAAGTTTCTGATCTCCCAGTTTTAAATACAAGTGGCATGACATTTGCTTCTTTTAATAATCGAACGAAGATCACAGAGACCGTCATTCGTACATGGGCAACCATTCTCAATCTGATTCCCGATGCCAGGCTCATTCTTAAATCCAAGGCGCTGGCGGATACTGACACCTGTCGGCAACTTGTGAAACAGTTTGAAGACTGTCATGTGAATCCCGAACAATTAGAACTGATTGGGTTTATGCCGTTTCAATCCCATCTGGCGCTGTATCACCGGGTGGATGTGGCGCTGGACACTTTTCCGTATAACGGTACCACCACAACCTGTGAAGCATTGTGGATGGGGGTTCCGGTGATTGCGCTACGAGGCATATCCCATGCTTCGAGAGTTGGGGTAAGTCTGCTGACCAGCGTTGGACTTGAATCGTTTATTGCCGGTTCAGTGGACGAATATATTCAAAAGGCCATTGCCTTTAGTCGGGATTTAGCAGTGCTTTCATCCATTCGATCAAGACTGCGGGAAACGATGAGAAATTCGCAGATGATGGATGCCAAAACCCTGACCCGGTCACTTGAACAGGTATATGAAAACATCTGGGCAAGTTACAAGAATCAGCCACCGGAGAAATTAGAACATCCGTC
>CAIVVZ010000548.1 GCA_903909505.1 uncultured Desulfobacteraceae bacterium | reverse complement strand
TTTCTTGATTCTGTCGGCAAAGGGATAGCGGATGCCGAAAGTGAGAATGTTTACAACACCAAAGAACTCAAGGCGGCATTGATTGAGAGAAAAGCCAGGTGATTAAAATCAAATGGACTCATGAAGCTTTGTTGCGATTGTTCGAGATCGAGGATTTCCTATCGAAGGACAGTCCTGATCGAGCCAGGAAATTTGTTGGCCAGATCATCGACCATGCGGAATGCTTGTCTGACAATCCTCTTAGCGGAAGAACCGTCCCTGAAATTTCCAACCCCGATATAAGGGAGCTGATTTTTAGAAATTATCGAATCGTCTACCGAATAAAGGGGAATAACCTTGATATACTGACTGTTTTCGAGGGACATAGATTGTTGCGAATAGATGAAATAATATAACCGCGATGATTGGTGCTATGAGCTATACAGAGACAGAAGATAAAAAGTCGGAGCGAATTCTTTCCGTTGATGTAATGCGCGGATTTGCTCTGATCTGTATGGTAATGGTCCACTTCATGGTCTATTTAGGCGATGCAGCCGCCGTGGATACATGGCCTTATTTTTTTCTAAATCATGTCTTAGGCGATTGGGGGGCGGCCTGTTTCTTGATGATGATGGGGATGAGCCAGGTGCTCTCGGCACAGAAACATGTCGGGGAAGACAATCGGCTGATCTTCAGGCGTACCCTCATCCGCGGGGGCTTCATCTTCCTGGTGGGAGTATTCATGCTGGCTCTATCCTGGGGGCCCGGCAAAATCTGGCAATGGGATATTTTGACCCTGATGGGTTTTGCCACAGTAATGCTCTTCTTCTGTCGTTTTCTGTCTTCGTGGTCGATCCTGGCCATTGTCGTATCTCTGATCGTTTGCACGCCCCTGCTGCGGATGGGGATCGACTTCAATGCCGTCTGGGGTGGAAATTTCGTCAATGCGCCTGTAATCTCGCGCTATCTTCCCGGTATCCTGCTTGATCCGGCCAAGGAATATGAAGTGGTTTGGGGAGCAAAGGAGATTATTCAGGGCTTCCTATTTACTGGTGAGTTTCCTGTAATTCCTTGGATCATCTTCCCGCCGTTGGGATTCGTTCTGGGGCGGCGAATCGCCAGCCAGCGAATGCGGCAGGATTTGCAGTTTCTGGTAATCATCGGCAGCTTACTTGTCTTACTGGGTCTTGGCTGGGCATATGCCGCCATTGGTCGGCCGCAGTCATCCATCATCATCGATTACATTGTGCCGCTTAGCTTCTATCCCGACTCCTTCACTATGATTTGCTACCAGCTCGGCGTAGCTCTTATCGTCTTCAGCGGCCTCTTTTTCTATTACGATGTATGCAAGCCGGATAAACAGAAATTGAGTTTTATTGTCCGTATCTACAATCGCATCAGCCGTTCTTCTCTAACGTTTTACTTTTTACATTATCTGTTGATAGGGTGGCCTCTGGTCCTGATCTACCTTCTGACCGGCAAGTATTACAAGTATGCGCTGTTGGGGGCAATTCCGGCCCTACTGTGCGGTTTTGCAGCGGTGATTCTATTGGTGCTGCTGCTGGTCTTCTGGGGAAAACACAAGGATAGGTATAGCCTGGAGTGGTTTCTGGCCGCCATCACAAAGCGCTTTGCTTCCCCCTGAGAGACTTTCCCGCTCAGTATCGATACGGTACCTGCCGACGACCCCTACCGGCCGGAGGGCACGCGTTACTTCATAGATGGGCCGTGGAACGACTACGGCAACGTTTTCTATCAGCGTAATGATCCGAAATCGGCGCTGCGCTTCACGACTTGGGTGCGCAAAAAGGCCGGCCATGAAAGTAAACAAGCCATGCCCTACGAAGCAAAAATCGTACGCATGCAAGATAATCGCGTCCTCGCAACGGATGCGGGTACATTGCGCTTAACGCCACAATGGCAGCAAGCCGATCTCTTGTTCAAATCGATGGGCGGAGATCAAAACAGCTTTTTCAAGGCCGAAGAAGTATTGAGCACGGACGGTCTTTACCGCGTGTCCGTCAGCATCGACGGCAAGCCCCACGGCACCTACTCCTTCACCGTACAGGGAGGGAAAATTCAGATGCAGGGCCGGCAAATACGAGAGGGGACGGATCCGCAGCTCTTCCTCATCGATTATCTCTATGGCGGGCGCTACACATCTTGGTGGATCAAGCGCGAAGAGGCGAGTCGATAGCTGGCCATACGCGATTTAACATAGGTGTTTCCCATTTTGGGCTTGAGTAATTCCGGTTTCGGTGCGGCCGTGTTGAGCACATTGCACTTCGACGCACTGCGCAGATAATGGCTGTCGCGCGTAAATCCGGGGACAAGATGCTGCCGAGACCCGTAATCCTTTAATCGTAATGATACCGAGATGTTGATCTGAAAAATTTCGGGAATACTTTCCGGAGTTGAGAAAAGCAGAAGAGTCGAAGTAACGAAACGGGGGATTGATTCATGCCATTTGCGCATGAATCAATCCCCCCGTTTGCTTTGGACGTCACATCCCGATCAGGGCGCACGAATGACAATCCGAGAACGCAATATCATTGCGTTTTTGTGTAATTGGTGTACATATAACGGACCCATGGGGGTCAATATCCTGGCCGTATAAATTATCGACGATGAGCTACAGGCCGATTGGGAACTGGCAGTTGCCGGAGAGAATCCCTATAAAATTACCCCATTGTGAGGTTGCCATGTACTGGGATGTGAAAACTGTTAAACCAATGCCCGACTATTGTATCTATGTTGAAGTTGAGGATGGCCGCAAAGGTATATTTGACCTCAAGCCATATCTGGATCGAGGAGTTTTTCGCGAACTAAGGGATATACACTATTTCAATCGAGTCGGAATCCTGTTCGGCGCAGTAACATGGCCAAACGAGCAGGACATTGCGCCTGAGACCCTGCTTGCTGAAATGCTCCCAATCACCCCAAGCCATTAATGAGTTTTGGCCTACATATTTGACAAGTTAAGAAATGGCCGAACACTACATTGATGCGAGAATTCCGTTGACTTGGCCCTGATTCAAACCGTCTATTTTTCTAAAGACGATTATTCCCAGTAGAAAGGCAACCAAAGCATACGGTAAAGCGCAGGAGGGCTGAAACATGAAGTATGACAAGGAAGAGAAAAGCATTGTTGATGCCTATGAGAAAGACATAATGGTACTTTCCAAGCCGCCAAAAAAGGAAATTGAAGCGATTAAGGCGACGGCGAGAAAGACGTTTGTAAAAGATAAACGGATTACCATACGGCTTTACGACCACGACTATCAAGGCATTCAAAAGAAGGCAATGGAAATGGGTATCCCTTATCAAACACTGATTTCCGGCATCATCCACCGGTATATTGAAGGAGACCTTACTTCAAAAAACAGAATCTGATACTCATCGGGATGCCCGGGGCCGGCAAAAGCACCATTGGTGTGCTGTTGGCCAAACAACGGGGGGTGCTGAGGATGCCCGGCCAGACAATTGACATGCTTTATGAAGAAAGGTGCCCTCTCTACGAAAAATATGCAGACATCGTCGTTTCCACCGCCGGCATGACACCTGACCAGGTGGTGGCGTTGGTTCTGCGGGGGATTCGGAAAATTATGAGACAATTAGCATCTAAGGGTACTCAATGATATAAATCAATCCGGAAAGGGGGGCGTATGAAAAAATCTGCATTGTTTATTATTTTGCTTATTCTTGTTGTTGGGTTCGCAAGCACGGTGTTTTCGGAAAATTATAAACCTGAGTATAAGATGAGCATCGTTGTCGGTCCTGCAGGGCCCTGGGGTGAGTCTGCTGCGCGATTCGCCGAAGAGGTGAAAAAGGCTACGGATGGAAGAATCAATATAAAGCCTTATTATAGCGGACAACTCTTTGCGGGCAAGCAGACAAATGAGTTTCTTCTGATGAAACAGGGGGTCATTGATTTTGCCTTGGGCTCTACTATCAACTGGTCTCCGACGGTAAAAGAGTTGAACCTTTTCGCTCTGCCCTTTTTCTTTTCCAGTTATAAGGACCTCGATGCCGTAGAAAATGGGGAGGTAGGCAAGCAGCTTTTTAGAATTATTGAGGAAAAGGGCGTGGTAGGTCTTGGATGGGCGGAAAACGGCTTCAGGGAACTTACGAACAGTAAGCGGAGTGTCGCCAAACCGGACGATCTGGAAGGGCTCAAATTAAGGGTTGTAGGCTCACCTATTTTCGTTGATATTTTCAAAGCCATGGGGGCAAACCCTGTATCCATGAACTGGGGCGAAGCCCTGTCGGCATTTCAGCAGGGAACGGTAGATGGGCAGGAAAACCCTGTTATATCCGTTATCATTCCGAATAAGCTGTGGCAGGTGAACAAATACATGACATCGTGGAACTACGCCATAGACCCCATCATACTCGGTGTGAGTAAAATGGTCTGGGATACCTTTGATCAAAAAGACAAGGATGCAATCAGTAAAGTTGCTCAGGAGGTCGTGACATGGCAGAAAAATGGGGCACGGGAAGGTCTGGAAGGCAGTACGGCAGCCTTCGATAATCTGAGAAATAACGGGATGGAAGTGACGATCCTTACGCCTGATCAGATAAAGGTTTTTAAGGATAAAACCAAACCCGTGTTTGACAAATGGGTGAATGAGGTCGGCCCTGAGCTGGTAAAAATGGCAGAAAAAGATATACAGAAAGCGATGCAAGCAAAATAGCAATGTTTAGAAAGATACAGGAAAATCTGGAGGAAGTGGCAGGTGTTGTGCTTCTTGGCATAATGGCGGTATTCGCCTTTCTGAACGTAATCACCCGCTACTTCATCCATTACTCTTTTGCTTCCACCGAAGAAATAGAGGTGGCCTGCCTCGTCTGGCTTACCATGCTGGGAGCCGCCGCAGGATTCAGGAGGGGGGCTCATTTAGGGTTTAATCTGCTGGAGCTTCGCTTCCCAAGCCTGAGGAATGTCCTCTTTCCCCTCGCCTCGGTTTTAACCATTCTGACTGTATCTATCCTTGTTTGGATCAGCATTCTCCAAATAAAAGACGAATTGGCTTTAGGTATAACCTCAGAGGCCCTCGGCATTCCGCAATGGCTGTATACCCTGGCCATCCCTGTTGGCGGGCTCCTGGTGATACTTCGCGTAGTAGAGGCGTGGTACGGGGAATCCAAAAGAAAGCAGGTTTAATGGAATCGGTCATTCTATTTTTTGTCGTTTTTCTCGTACTGCTGCTCCTTGGCATCCCCGTTGCCACGTCACTCGGTTTTACCTCTATTTTTCTCATCTGGGAATACAATCTCGGGATAGCAGTAATTGGTCCCAATTTCTACGCCAGTGTGGCCAAGTTCCAGCTCCTTGCACTGCCCTTCTTTATCCTTGCGGGTCTCATTCTTGATCGCTGCGGTATCTCCAAACGCCTGATCCACCTGGTCAGTCTATTGGTCGGCCCTATCCCAGGCGGTCTCGCTGTTGTGACGATTATTGTGGGGGTTGTTTTTGCCGGTATATCCGGTTCAGGGCCCGCGGATACGGCCGCTCTGGGGGTTATCCTCTATCCCGCCATGGTTGCAATGGGATATCATAAGGGTTACACTTCGGCGCTCATCGCAAGCACCGGTTCTCTGGCCATCGTCATACCGCCGAGTATAGCCTTCATAATCTACGGAGTCATAACAGCCACATCCGTGCCCGCCCTCTTTGCGGCAGGGATTATCCCGGGGATCATTACTGCGCTTCTCCTTATTGTCCCTTCATGTTACATCGCACAAAAACATGGATGGAAAGGGGAAAGATGGGGAACCGGAAAGGAGATATGGAAGGCATTCAAAGAGGCTATCTGGGGGCTTCTTGCGCCTGCGGTGATCTTAAGCGGTATATACGGGGGCATCTTTACTGCTACGGAAGCGGCGGTGGTAGCGGTGTTTTATGGTCTTTTCATCGGCATTTTCGTGTACCGGAGTCTCACCTTGGAAATCCTCTACGGGATATTCAGAGACGCCGTCCTTTCTTCCGCGGTTGTCATGTTTATCGTTGCCTTTGCAGGCCTCTTTTCGTGGACGGGCTCAACGCTGGGGGTCATGGACAAGACTGCAGCTTCCCTTCTATCTCTCTCTACAAATCCTTTTATCATCCTCATTCTCGTAAACGTCATTCTCTTTATCGCTGGCATGCTTATGGACGCGATCTCCATTTACTACGTTTTTCTCCCCATCCTGATTCCTATAATGAATCACTTTCAATGGGACCCCATCTGGTTTGGAGTAGTAATGACCCTTAATCTTGCCATCGGGCAGATAACACCGCCCGTGGCCGTGAACCTCTACGTCATTGCAAACATAGCTGACCTTCCACTGGAAACAATTTCCCGTTCGGTGGTTCCCTTTGTGGCGATCATGCTCGCGGCACTTCTTGTGACCATGCTCTTTCCCTCTCTATCGCTGTACCTGCCAACCTTGTTCGGGTTGAGATAACCCGATCTGTATTTTATAGCTTTTAGGGGCATTCGGGGGTTTCAATCATTGAAGGAAAAACAGAATCTGATACTCATCGGGATGCCCGGGGCCGGCAAAAGCCATGGCCCATCTGAAATCACTGGGACCTGTGGTCTATCTGCAAATCGAGTTGGAACCGCTGAAAGCCCGACTGGGCAATCTGGCTGAACGCGGGGTGCTGAAAATGCCCGGCCAGACAATTGACATGCTTTATGAAGAAAGGCGTCCTCTCTACGAAAAATATGCAGACGTCGTTGTTTCCACCGCCGGTATGACACCTGATCAAGTGGTGGCGTTGGTTCTGCATGGACTTCGGGGGATGTCAGGGTGTACTCTACGCGCAACTAATTAGCGGTCGAAATCCTCTTGACACGCAAGATCCTTTCATATACTCACTGGCGTGAAAAAGGAAGCACTTGTCAGATAGAAATAAATTAAAGCTGTTACCATGGATTCATTCTGAAGTGACATCGAATCAGGGAGACTTTTATGCTTAGCTTTGCGGAGGAAATATATCTTTTGGCGCTTGACGAGACAACAGGCAAGCCCATGATCAGCCCCAGAAACATTGAAATGCAAAGCGCGCTGGTCGGTGCGATTCTTGCGGAACTAACATTTCTTCACCGGATTGATACGGATATCGATAAAATTTATCTTCTGGATACCACACCGGTCGGAAATCCGGTGTTGGATCATGCCTTGTCCCTGATCTCCGGGTCAACGGAATCCCAGTTGATTTCTTTTTGGATGAACGCGTTGCGGGCGGATTCCCAATTTATCGAAAAACATGTTCTGCAGGAACTGATTGATAAAAAGATATTGAAACAGGAAGACAAAAAAATTCTCTGGGTGTTTCCCACCCGGCAATATCCGGTTATTAACGACATGGAACTACAGAATATTGAAAGGCGGCTTCGCAACCTGATACTGAGCGATGAGATTCCGGAACCAAGAGAAACCGTCCTTGTCAGCCTTGTTGATGCCTGCGGTTTTTTTCAGGATATTCTTTCCCCAAGTGAATTTAAGCGCTCTCAGGAACGGATTGCACTTTTGGCTCGGATGGATGCCATCGGCCGGACGGTTTCCAATCTGATTCGTATCATCAATAAAGCCTATATCATGATGATGCACATGGGGTGAAAGGAATGATCCGGTTAAAGCCCAGTTTTTCGCTTGCGCCCACAACCGCCACATGACGGGGCTTGAACAGGCGGACCCTCCCTGGTTGTGGCGAAATTGTCTCCCTTTGGCTCATACCGCATCCCATGACCAAATAGTGACTGAACGCCATGGACTGTATCTCCGGTCCATGGCGTTTTTTTATTGCCCGGCCGGATGGTACGGGGGTTACGTTGTGTTCACTACAGTTTTCTTTCTGGCGTTGGCTTTTTCCGGCACCTGCCGGTAATTCAATGAGGAGCATATCATGAACAAAGGATTTGAAATTCGTTTTGCCGATCATATGAACCAGCTTCCGCCCTATCTGTTCGGGATGATCAACAGAATCAAGATGAAAAACGCTGGAATGGCGATGATGTGATTGATCTGGGGATGGGAAACCCGGTTGATCCCATCCCCGAACAGGTAACGGGTAAACTCTGCGATGTCGCAATGGATCCGAAGTCCCATCGCTATCCGGTGGCCGGGGGGATGAAGAACCTGAAACGGGA
>CAIVVZ010000547.1 GCA_903909505.1 uncultured Desulfobacteraceae bacterium | reverse complement strand
GGATCCCACGGTGGTGATCGGCGGCAGGTTGAAAAGCATCGGTTCCAATGCGGTTTTGGGAAAAGGTGATTTTATTGTTGCGGAAGCAGATGAAAGCGACGGATCTTTTTTGAAGTATTCCCCAACCATTGCCGTGATCACAAATATTGATCGGGAGCATCTGGACTTCTATAAGGATCTGGACCATATCAAATCGGTGTTTTTGGCTTTTATAGATCGCATTCCGTTTTACGGCCTGGCGATTCTTTGTCTGGACAATGAACCCATTCAGGATCTGATTCCCGAAATTAAGAAGCGCTTTACCACATACGGAATGAGCACGCAGGCAGACTATCAAGCCAGAAATGTGATTTTTCAGGGAATGAAAAGCCGTTTCAGCATTGATTACCGGGGCAGATTCCTGGGCGATATTCTGCTGAATCTTCCGGGGCTTCACAACGTTTATAATGCCACTGCCAGCGTGGCTGTTGGACTGGAATTGGGCATTCCCTTTGAAAAGATTCGAACCGCCCTTGAAACCCTTCAAGGTGTGCAGCGGCGGCTTGAAATCAAGGGTGAAGCCGGTGGCATTACCGTGGTGGATGATTATGGACATCATCCCACTGAAATCCGCAACACCCTTGATGCCCTGAAAGAATGCTGGCCGGACCGTCGAAAAGTAATCGCCTTTCAGCCGCATCGCTATAGCCGGACGCAAGCGCTTTTTGATGATTTTACGAGGGCGTTTTATCAAAGCGATGTGTTGGTGGTCCTGCCGATTTACCCGGCTGGCGAAAAGAAAATCGAAGGGGTAAGTGCGCTGGCTCTGTGCGAACGCATTCGATCCCGTGGACACAAAAATGTGGTTTATCTGGAGAATGTGTTGACCGCACCAACACATTTGCATTCAATTCTCAGACCCGGAGATGTACTCTTGACCCTGGGGGCAGGGGATGTCTGGAAAGTGGGAGAAGGGGTTCTGAAACAGCTGACAGCCGACAGATGACAGCTATCAAATTCGAGGAGGTTTCATGCGCCTTGACGCGGATGCCCGGAAATGGCTGGTTGATTTGACTTTCGGCCGGGTTCGGTTTGATGAACAGATGTCTCGTCACACCTCGTTTCGCGTGGGTGGGCCGGCTGAAGCCTTTGTTGAGCCCGAGACTTCAGATGAACTATCAGCTTTGGTCGCAGGACTTGCAGGCAGGGGAATTCCATACCTGGTTGTGGGCGGCGGAACAAACCTGATTGTAGCAGATGCCGGTATTTCAGGTGTTGTTATCCGCCTGAAGCCGGGCAAGCCTGAGATTTTAATCGAAAACATCAGCTCGTCTCAGTCAAGGGTAACGGTTATGGCTGGAACCAGCCTGCGGCTTTTTTGCGGCCACGTCATTCGCAAAGGGTTGAAAGGGATGAATTTTGCACTTGGAATTCCCGGAACCGTGGGCGGCGCTATCCGAATGAATGCCGGAACTGCCCTGGGCTGGATATCGGATGTTCTGGAGTCCGTTACTGTGCTGTATCCTTCGGGGCAGCAGGAAACAATTGGCAGAAATTCATTGAGCTTTTCCTATCGAAAACTGATGCTGCCCCGCCGAACCTGCGAAGATTCTTTTTTTCATCAAACCATTATCGTGTCCGGCAGGTTCTCTCTCGTCAGGGCCAGTTCCACGGATCTGAAGCAAGATGCCAGAGAGATTCTGAAAAACCGGAAATGTCGACAGCCGGCAACGCTGCCAAGCGCCGGGTGCATTTTCAAAAACCCTTCGATCGGAAAAACAGCCGGTGAGCTGATCGATCTTTGCGGGTTAAAAGGTCTGAAAATTGGTGGCGCGGAAGTATCTGCAAAACATGCCAATTTTATCGTCAACACCGGATCTGCGGTTGCTGCTGATATTTTATCCCTGATGGACTGTGTGCGACAAACGGTTTTTGAGCGGTTTAATGTGAGCCTTGAACCGGAAGTGATCGTGATCGGAAATTGATGTGTTAATGCGAAACCGTTACAGAAGGAATTCAGCGATTCGGCGAATGAAAAGAGCCCGTTTCCGGCGTTCATTATTAAATGCTCTGGTGGGAATGCTGGGGGTTGTATTAATGAGTTTGTTTTTCATCTTCTGCCATGATATTATTTTACAGAGTCCATACTTTAAGGTAACATCCTTAAGTGTAACTGGAAACAACAGGTTGAGCATGCAGGAGATTCTGGATGCAGCCCGGATTAGGCCCGATACCAACGTACTTCTGGTTAACCTTCCGCTGACTAGAAAATATCTGTTGTCTCATCCCTGGATTGCAGCGGCTGAGGTTTCCCGGGAACTTCCCGGAAAGCTGCTTCTTACCATAAAGGAACATCGTCCGCTGGCCATTATGGATATGGGGAGAAAATTTCTGATTAATTTTGAAGGAAAAATTTTCAAGGAAGTCTCGGACACGGATCCTGTTGAATTGCCGGTCATTGAAGGGCTCGATTTTTCGGATTTGGATATCGGAGAGATTCATAGAAGTTCCAATTATGACGCTGTCTTGTCTTTGCTGGAAATCGGACGAAATCCAGCCTGTATTCTGTCCCATCAGCGAATGCGGCTGATTCGTGTCGACAAGGAAGAAGGGATTACGCTGTATTCGGCGGGACCCATTCAGTCCGTGAGGATAAATGCTATTAAAATCGGCTATCAGGATTATTCGGAGAAGTTCGTGAGACTGGGAAAAATCATCGCTTATATTAAAACCAATAAGCAGTTCCAGGGTGTTGACTGGGTTGATCTGCGTCAAATGAACCGTGTCGTTATCAATCCACTGATTTCAGAGTCGCATTCAGACGGCCACAAGGAGATTTGACATGCCGAAGCAACAAGAGATTATTGTTGGCCTTGATATCGGAACAACCAAGATATGTGCTGTTGTCGGGGAGATTTCCGGAAGCGAGATCAACATTATCGGAATCGGCTCTCATCCTTCCGTTGGTCTGCGAAAAGGGGTTGTTGTCAATATCGAGGCAACGGTGGAGTCCATCAAAAAAGCGGTTGAAGAGGCTGAACTCATGGCCGGCTGTGAAATCACCTCGGTTTATGCCGGTATCGCCGGCGGCCATATTACCGGATTTAATAGCAGGGGGATTATTGCCATTAAAGGGCCTGAAGTGAGCCCACACGACGTCGAACGAGTGATTGAT
>CAIVVZ010000546.1 GCA_903909505.1 uncultured Desulfobacteraceae bacterium | reverse complement strand
GCCAAGGTGGCCGGAACAGAGGCCGGTATAACCGAGCCGTCGGCAACTTTTTCCACCTGTTTTGGCGGCCCGTTCATGCCGCTTAATCCGACCGTGTATGGCGAGCTGCTGCGCAACAAGATCGCCAGGCACAAGGTAACTTGCTGGCTGGTGAATACCGGTTGGAGCGGTGGTTCCTATGGTGTGGGTTCCCGCATGAAGATTGCGTACTCCCGAGCCCTGGTTAATTCCGCCTTAAACGGCACACTGAATGCCGGTGTCTTTGAAAAGGACGCCTTCTTCGGTCTGGATATCCCCGCAATCTGCGCCGGAGTGCCCGGCGAGGTGCTTAACCCCCGCAATACCTGGGCTGACAAGCGAAAGTATGATGAGGCGGCAACCCGTCTTGTGGGAATGTTCAAGGAAAATTTCAGGAAGTACGAGCCGAATGTTACGGCTGATGTGGTGAATGTCATGTAAATGAAGCTATTCTCAAATCTTCACGGTAAACAAAAGCGATTTATCAGAAAAGATCGGATCTCTCACACGCGATAGGTTTAGCCAAGTATATTAAGGAATTAAACTTCTTGCCGAACCACGGGACGTCGGCGATATCCAGAAGGCCATCACTTACTACGAAGATCCCCACGAGATGGTGGGCAAGGTCGATTTTTCCCGAAATGCTCGCACCATTGGTGAGCGAAATCGCATGGAGTCAGAATGTGGGATTATTGAAATATCATATTAATGGTTTGATATTTCAATAATGATCGGTTAGGCTCTCCCCATGAAGATTATCGATAGAATTCACGACCGGGAAACATTAACCAAATGGGTAAAGATGTTTCCCGTTTTGGCGATTCTCGGCCCAAGGCAGTGTGGAAAAACGACGCTGGCCCGGGCAATGAATGCCGAGCACTATTTCGATCTTGAGAATCCCCAGGATGCTGCCCGGCTGGATCAGCCCCAGCTTGCTCTCGAAGACCTGACGGGGCTTATCGTCATTGATGAAATCCAGCGCTCGCCCGAGCTGTTCCCCATGCTGCGCTATCTGGTCGATCAGGATAAAAACCGGAAGTTCGTGATCCTTGGCAGCGCATCACGAGATTTGATCCGGCAAAGCTCCGAATCCCTGGCCGGTCGGATTGCTTATTATTACCTGAGTGGATTCCGTTTGCATGATATTGGCCCGGAGAACATGAAAGCCTTATGGTTGCGCGGCGGATTGCCCCGGTCCTTTCTGGCATCGTCGGATGAAGAGAGCCATCTGTGGCGCAACCAATATGTGACAACTTTTCTGGAACGGGACATCCCGCAGTTGGGCATCACGATTCCCGCCCGAAAGCTTCGGCGTTTTTGGCTCATGCTGAGTCATTATCATGGCCAGATTCTGAATTACGCCGAATTGGGACGTTCCTTCGGGGTCTCCGATATGACGGTCCGCAAGTACTGTGATATTCTGGAAGGCACATTCATGATTCGCATCCTCCAACCCTGGTACGCCAATATCGGCAAACGGGTTGTGAAACGGCCCAAATTATATTTTCGAGACTCCGGCCTTTTTCACACCCTGTCGTCCGTCGAAAGACCGGAGCAGCTATATGCATCTCCCAAACTGGGCGCTTCCTGGGAGGGTTTTGCCCTGGATTGTG
This sequence comes from uncultured Desulfobacteraceae bacterium, assembly GCA_903909505.1. Taxonomy (GTDB): domain Bacteria; phylum Desulfobacterota; class Desulfobacteria; order Desulfobacterales; family Desulfatirhabdiaceae; genus RAAP-1. The sequence goes on along the minus strand of CAIVVZ010000546.1, from coordinate 4,397 downwards.
TTTGCCGTGCTTTGGGAAAAGAAGATACAGACCTCTACTTCTGGCATACCCATGGTGGCGCGGAACTTGACCTTTTTTGGCAATGGGGCGGACAAAACTGGGGCGTGGAATTCAAGTATGAAGATGCACCCCGCTTGACCCGATCCATGCAGACGGCCATTGCGGATTTGCAGTTGGCCGGATTATGGGTTGTCTATCCAGGAAAATCATCTTATGCCCTCGCAAAAAATATTCTGGTTCTTCCACTTTCGGAGATGGGTACAACATGGAATTATTAACGCCTGAATTCTGCAATAACAAATTAATAGAAATATAGAGGAACTCCCATGATTGAAACCCAACCCGACATCACCCGCACCTTTCTTGCGGTGCTCTTCATCGGAGCTCTGATCGGTATGTCGTTATGGATACTCAAGCCATTCTTGGGGGCCGCGCTTTGGGCTGTGACGATCGTGACGGCAACCTGGCCATTGATGGTCTCGATCCAGGACCGGCTTTGGGGACGCCGATCTCTGGCAGTGGCGGTGATGACCGTGGTCCTTCTGTGCGTCCTGGTGGTACCTTTCTGGTTGGCCATCGACACAATTGTATCGAACGCGGATCGCATAGCCGGTTGGGTGAAATCGCTGTCCAACTTTGAGGTTCCACCTCCGCCAAGCTGGCTGGGCGACGTACCTTTCCTCGGTGGAAACCTTGTGGCGGCATGGGAAAAGTTTGACGTAGTGGTAATACAGGATTTCATGAAAAAGTTGGCCCCATACGGCGGCAGCGCTTTCGGGTGGTTCATTAAAGAGGTGGGTGGCTATGGGGTTTTGGTCCTGCAATTCTTGCTAACCGTGGTGTTTGCGGCCCTCCTTTATGCAAATGGCGAGAAAGGAACCTCGTGGATTAAGCGTTTTGGACATCGATTGGCAGGGGAACGGGGGGAGACTTCGATCCAGTTGGCCGGACAGGCCGTGCGTGGTGTCGCTCTGGGTGTTGTGGTGACCGCCGTGGCTCAGTCGATCCTGGGTGGCGTGGGCCTCGCCGTTGCCAGCGTTCCACTTGCCGGAGTCCTCACGGCAGTGATGTTCATGCTGGCGATCGCTCAAGTCGGTCCCATGCTTGTGATGATTCCTGCGGTAGTCTGGCTTTACTGGAACAACAGCACCGGCTGGGCCACATTTCTTCTCATCTGGACTCTGGTGGTCGGAACCATGGACAATTTTTTGCGCCCATTTCTGATCAAAAAAGGCGCCGATCTTCCCCTGCTGCTCATTTTTGCCGGTGTGGTGGGCGGCCTGATTGCATTTGGCCTCATAGGCATCTTCGTGGGGCCGGTGGTACTTGCTGTAGCCCATACGCTGCAATTGGCATGGGTCAATGAAGAAATCACTGAGGTCGACTCTTCTCCCCCTGCCAGAGTCATGAAAGGTAGCGTTTAAGCTTCAATTCTTGTCTCGATCTCATCGAGCCACGGAGGATTATCCAGGGAGGTGGAACGTGTTAAACGACTATAGCCTGCAATTGCACAATCAAGTCAGCGAAATCAAACAACTGGGCGAGGAGTTGGATGCCTTCGGCAAGCAGCACGGACTGAGCAAGAGCCTTATTTACGGAGCGAACCTCGCTCTCGAAGAGCTCTTCGTCAACATCATAGCCCATGCCTATGAAGATGAGCGGGAACACACCATCGGTATCGGCTTTTCTTTGCTTGACAAGAAGTTGACCATCATCGTGGAGGATGATGGAAAGGAATTTAATCCCACGGCAATACCTTATCGGCCGACGGCTAAAATCTCCCTTGATGACATTGAAGACATTGAACTGGGACTACGTCTGGTCCGAATGCTGGTGGATGTCATCAGTTATGAACGCAGGGATGGCAAGAACCTGCTGACCCTGGTCATCGAGGACCTTCCCAATAAAAAAACCATTACTTCGGTAATGCGAGAAGATCGGGTTTTCCTGCCTCCGGAGGAGTTCCAGGAAAAAGCCAGACTCAAGAGTCTTGACGAATACAAAGTGATCTATCAGCGGTCGATCGATGATCCCGAGGCGTTCTGGGCTCAAAAGGCGGATGAACTGGACTGGTTCCGGAAATGGGACAAGGTCCTGGTGGAGGATTTCAGTGAAGGAATCCATGAATGGTTTGTGGGCGGCAAACTGAACCTTACGGTGAACTGTCTGGATCGCCATCTTCTGACCTGGCGAAAGAACAAAGCCGCTCTCATCTGGGAGGGTGACAGCCCCGGCGAGGACAAAGTCCTTACCTACCAGCAGCTTCACAGGCAGGTCTGCCGTTTTGCCAATGTGCTGAAGAAGCACGGAGTTCGAAAGGGTGACCGGGTGAGCATCTATTTGCCCATGGTCGTGGAACTGCCGATCGCCATGTTGGCATGCGCCCGAATCGGTGCCGTTCATTCCGTGGTTTTCGGGGGATTCAGCGCCGAAGCACTCAAAGACCGGACACTGGACTGCGATTCACGTTTGCTAATTTGCGCCAACGGATACACACGCGGAGGCAAAGTCGTCAAGAGCAAGGAACAGGCCGATCGGGCGCTGCCGTCGTGCCCCAACATCACCGACGTTATTGTCGTGCGCAGACCGAGCATGGAATCGTCCATGTGTGAAGGGCGGGATTTCTGGTGGGACGAGGAGATGGGTGCAGCGGATATTTCCAACGACTGCACTCCCGAGGTCATGGATGCGGAAGACCCGCTCTTCATCCTATACACCAGCGGCAGTACGGGGAAACCCAAGGGCGTACTCCATACGACGGCCGGTTACCTTGTCTATGTCATGCAAACGTACAAATGGATTTTCGATATCCGGGATGAGGATACGTACTGGTGTACGGCGGATATCGGCTGGATCACCGGGCACAGCTACATTGTTTATGGCCCTCTCGTCAACGGTGCCACGAGCCTGCTTTTTGAAGGCGTACCGAACCATCCCCGCCCCGACCGCTTCTGGGAGATTGTCGAGAAATACCGGGTGAGCATTTTCTATACTGCTCCGACAGCCCTGCGAGCGCTCATGAAAGAAGGAAACCACTGGCCTGCCCGGCACGACTTGAGCTCACTCAGGCTTCTGGGCTCGGTCGGAGAACCCATCAATCCCAATGTCTGGATGTGGTACCGTGAAACAATCGGCCAGGGAAGGTGCCCCATCGTGGATACGTGGTGGCAGACGGAGACCGGAGGCATTGTGATCAGCCCGATTCCCGGGGCAACTCCCTGCAAGCCCGGCTCGGCTACCCTGCCTTTTTTTGGCATCCAACCGGAAATTATCCGGAGTAACCTGGATCAGACGACCCTGGAAGAAGGCGGATGGCTGGTGATCAAAAGACCGTGGCCCGGTTTGATGCGCAGGGTTTACGGCGATTCCGAGAGGTTCAAGAAGACATACTTTGCCCAATTTCCCGGAGTGTATACCACGGGAGACGGTGCAAAGACGGATGAGGACGGTTATTACTGGATTATGGGCCGAATCGATGACGTCATCAACGTATCCGGACACAGGCTGGGTACCGCTGAACTGGAGAGTGTGCTCGTATCCCACGGTTCCATCGCGGAGGCAGCCGTCGTGGGGATGCCGCACGAGACCAAGGGACAAGGCATTTATGCCTTTGTGACCGTGAAGACGGAGGTCCTGCAACGCGACGATCTTATCGCTGCTATCAAACAACAAGTCAGGAACGTCATCGGTCCCATTGCCACCCCCGACAAGATCCAGTTTGCCGAAGCCCTCCCCAAGACACGATCGGGCAAAATCATGCGCAGACTCCTGGCCAAAATCGCCGCTGGAGACATTACCAACCTGGGTGATACAACCACCCTTACAGACGAAGCCGTACTCGATGATCTTATTCGGAACAGGCAATGAAAAGGATCGGTGAGCCTGTCTGAAAAATGCTCGCAAGAGCCTTTTGGTTCTAAAAATCCCCTCTACTCGACAAAAGCAACGACATGCCTAACTCTCCGGTTTCGTATTACTCCCGGCCGTTGGCCGCCCTGCTTGGGGCCTTAATGGCCGGTATTCTGGTGGGCTCTGAAGCGCAGGACCACTGGATATGGGTATGGCCCGTGGTTCTGGCCGGGATATCCGGAATCCTTTACGGCATTATCCGGCGCGCTCCGATATGGCTGGCGCCCCTGATCCTCTTTGTCGCCGCGGGCTATTTTTCAATCCAACCCTGGGTGACTACCCGGCTACCCGATCACCATATTTCACACTTTATCACCGACGCCTCGTGGAATATCGCCGGCATTATGGACTCTCCTGCCTGGACCGATAACCAGCGCCAGAAATTCGATTTAACGGTTGAAACCCTGGAAGGCGACCGTGGCATGGTGCCGGTAACCGGTAAGCTCCGGGTGACCCTTGAAGGGGAACCCCTGGATCTGAACATGGGG
>CAIVVZ010000545.1 GCA_903909505.1 uncultured Desulfobacteraceae bacterium | reverse complement strand
TCAAAGACTTCCGCCGGATCCAGCGTGATGACGTCATCGAGTTTCGATGCCATTACCAGGGTATCTCTGGGTATTGCCGCAAACAGAGTGTTTCCGGCAATCACGGAAAGAACAAGGGTGAACAGTACCACTTTTTTCATGCTTTTTCCTCTCAAGCACCAGTAACGGTTTTTGGGTGCTCTTTTGGATGATCTCCCCTTTCATGGAAATTCTGGAATCTATGCATTTTCAGGAGCTTATACCATGCGATGGCTTCGTCAAATGCTTACATGAACTTTTTTTGTAAATTCAACAGCGATCAGGCTCATGTCGTCTGAGGGCGCTGATCCGCCTCTTTGCCTGTTGGCTTCTTCAAACACCTTGTCTACCAGGTCTTGGGTGGGCAGATGATGGGAGTTCTCCATGAATGTGTGGAACCTGTTTTTGCCTTCGCGTTCACCATCCGTCCCGAAATTTTCAATCAAGCCGTCCGTATAAAGAATCAGCCGGTCTCCGGCATGCAACTGCTTTTCTTCCTGGCCGAAAGTGGCGCCGAAACCGATGCCGATGGGTGTGCCATGGTTCCCGAGCATTTCCAGATAACCCGTGGATCTTAAAATCAAAGGCGGCATATGGCCGGCGTTGCTGTAGATGAAACGGCCGGTTTCAATGTTTAACGTTGTATAGGCAATCGAGAAAAAACAATCGAATCTCTCCATCGGGAACTCTTTGTCCAGACGATTCATGACAGCCTCGGGGTTGAATACTTTGCCGGTCAGGCGCATATAGTTGTGCAGGCTCATCAAAAATTGCGAGATCGTAATGGCGACCAGAGCCGCCGATACGCCGTGCCCGCAAACGTCCAGCATATAAATGCCGATTTGTTCTTCACTGATTTTATGGATTTGAAAAATATCGCCGCCGATATGGCCGCTGGGTTCAAATCTCCAGGCGATCACGATGTTGTCTATTTCCAGATCGCTGTCCGGAAGAAGGCTTTTCTGGATCTCGCCGGCTGTTTCAAGTTCATGGTTAATCTGCTGCTGCTGTTTTTCAAGCTTTTTTTTCTGCTCCTCGATCTCCGAAATATCATAAATGATCACCAGTATCATTTTTTGTCCGTGAAACCGGATGAGCCTTGACGTAACCTCCAGACATTTTAATACCGGTCGGCCTTTGATGTAGAAGACCCGCTCCATGGCCTTGCGGTCCACAGGGTAATCTTCCGCCAGGGTCTGGAGCAGTGTTTTTCTCAAAACGCAAAATTGGCACTGGGATGTGCCGCCACAGGACTTATTTTCTTTCACCGCATTCACGCATCCGGATATCTGGCCGAAAGAACTCTCAAAAACACGATCCGCGGCATGATCAAACAGGCTGAGAAAGCTTTTGTTGAATTGATGAATCCGCATATTCTCGTCCGCGATGAGGATGGCCGAGTTGATGTTTTCCAGAATCAGATTCAAGAATTCGTTCGATTCTTTCAGATTATCGAGCACTATCGGCATAAAGGGTTCCTGTTGTGGTTCTAAAAGCTTTGCTTCAGCAATGCATTGATCTCTTCCGGACCCTGCACAGGGTTTCAAGATAATATCTTCTATCCCATAAAATCAAACCCAAACGCAAGGAATAATAGTTCTGTTGCTTTGGCCCAAACTCCGTATGGCGTAACGTATAATCGCCCGGCAATATCTACAACGCAGTCATCCCATGGCGCGTTTCATGGTGTAGGCCAGCTCGAAAATCTCCTCTCCCACGCGCAAGGTCTCGGCGATGCCGCGTGAGTACATGAACTCAGCTCCGCGCATGTTCAGGAAAATGTCAAGGTCCTGCAGGTAGCGCAGTGAGCGGGCATCGTCCTTGCCATCGCCTTTTGAGTTGCGGGCCAGGGTGTCCTCAATGCGCTTGCGCAGGGCCGGTCGCTCTTCTTCGCGCAGCATGTTCGTCATCTTCGTCAGCAGTGCTTCGTGTTCCATGTCGATCCTTGTCGGGGGTTCAGCCCTTCCGGAAGTCTCCGGTGTTGATGTTCATGCGCTTTATAATCTTCTGCAGGGAGAATCGCTCAATACCACTGATCCTGGCAGCCTCGGAGATGTTGCCCTGGGTATGTTCCAGAATGCGCTGCACGTAGTTGCGCGTGAATTCCTTTACCACCAGCTGCTTGGTCTCCTTGTAGGGAGAAAAATTGTCGCAGATCTCCCGGCCCAGGGACATGCCGCTTTCCACCAGGCGCACATGAGCCATCTCGATGCGCTCGCCGGGACAAAACACCGCCAGCCGCCGCACAAAGTTGAGCAGCTCGCGCACATTGCCCGGCCATTTGCGGCACGTCAGGTAAGATAAGGCTTCGTGGGACAGCTCTTTCTGCGGCACGCCCAGTTCGCGACAGATTTTGAGCAGGAAATGACTTGCGATGAGCGGGATGTCCTCCGTGCGCTCGCGCAAAGGCGGCACGTGGATGGAGAGCACGTTGAGCCGGAAGTAGAGATCCTCGCGGAAGCTCTGGTCAGTGATCTTGGCCTCCAGGTTCTGGTTGGTGGAGGCCAGGATGCGCAAGTTGACCTTGACGGCCGCGTTGGTGCCCACGGGCCGAACTTCGCCTTCCTGGATGACGCGCAACAGTTTGGCCTGCACGCTGGATGGGATGTCGCCGATTTCGTCGAGCAGGATGGTGCCTCGGTCCGCAGCAATGAACAGCCCCTTGCGGTTCCTGTCCGCCCCGGTGAAGGCACCCTTGACATGTCCGAAAAGTTCGCTCTCCAACAGGGTGTCCGGGATGGCAGGGCAGTTCACGGTGACAAAGGGAGCGTTGGCGCGGTGGCTCAAGGCCTGGATGGAGCGGGACACGGGCTCCTTTCCCGTTCCGGATTCACCCCGGATGAGCACCGTATAATCGGAGGCGGCCACGGCGATTATGGACTTACGCAGCCGGCGCATGGCCGGGCTTTCGCCGATGAGCATGTGCCTGCACTCGCTGTCGGCGGACTCCTCGCGCAGGCGCATGTTCTCGCGCAGCAGCCGGCTGCGCTCCATGGCTTTACCCACAATACGGAAGAGGTGGTCCTGGTCGATGGGCTTGGTAAGGAAGTCGTAGGCGCCTTCCTTGAGGGCGGCCACGGCGGTCTCCACCGAGCCAAAGGCTGTGAGCATGATAACGGTGAGCGATGGGTTGAGCGACAGGGCCGCGGTGAGCAGGTGTTGACCCGAGAGTCCGGGCATGCGCAGGTCGGTGATGAGAATGTCGTAGTCGGCGCGCTCCAGTTCCCGCAGGGCTTCGTCGCCGGACTGGCGCACTTTACAGGCCAAATCCGGAAACTGGCTGAGCAGAAGGCGAGAGAGCCCCACGGCGAAGTCTTGTTGATCGTCCACAACCAGCACGGACTGGCTGCATGCGGCAGACGATTCAGTCATCAAGCGATCTCCAATCATACGCGGCCTCCCGTCATGCAGGGTCATGGGGGGATAAAGGTTTCGGGCTCAGCATGCCATCCTCAACCGGAAAGCTCAAGACGAATGTGGCCCCAGGGTTGCCCAGGACCTCCACCGTACCGCCCAGCTCGCGCATGAGTTCATGCACCACCGTAAGGCCCAGGCCCGTGCCCTTGCCAATCTCCTTGGTGGTGAAGAATGGGTCGAAGATTTGTCCCAGGTGCTCCGGCGGGATGCCCGGGCCGTTGTCAGTCACGCTCAGGATCGCGGTGCGCCTCAGCGGTCCGATGCGGGTGCTGACAACAATGCGACCCGTTTCCGCGGGCACGGCGTCGAAAGCGTTCACGAGCAGGTTGGTCAGGATCTGTTCCAGGATCGAAGCATCGGCAACCACGCGTGGCAGCCCGGGTTCCAGGTCGAGTTCCAGTGCCACGCCGGTTTTGTCCACCTGTACGCGAAAGATCTGCGCCATATCGCGGACCACCTCGCCCAGGTCGCTGGAACCCGAGCCGGGCGTGTTGTCCCGCGCCAGGCCGAGCAAATCCTGAAGCACGTTGTGGGCTTTCTGGGTGTGCCGCACGATGACCGCCAGGTCTTCTTGAGCCTGAGCGTTCAACTGGCTCTTCTGCAACAATTGAGCGTAGCATCGGATGACGCCGAGGGGATTGTTGATCTCGTGGGCCAGTCCGGCGGCCAGCCTTCCCAAAGCAGCCAGCTTTTCACTCTGCTGCATCTGGGCCAGCAGCCGCTTCTCGGTCGTGGTCTCGCGGATATAGACCACGGCGCGGCCGGCATCCCCGCTATCGAGCAGAGGATAGACACTCACCGCCAGGTGGCGCATCCCGGGCAGCTCGAACTCCAGGTTTGACGGGGTCTGGGCGGCGATAGCCGCGGCAAGCGTACCATCCTTCACCGCCGGGACGGAGATGGACACGAACCATGTCTGGATTGGCGCGCCTGGGCGGATCCCCTCGGCCAGAGCCCGAGCCGAGGGATTGGCCAGAATCACGGTCCCCCCCTCATCAACCAGGAGCATCGGGTCGGAGATGCCTTCAAAGATGAGTTCAAGCAGTTTGTTCTGGCGCAGCAGGGCATCGATGGCCTCCATGTTTTCAAGGGCGATCCCTATCTGCTGGCCCAGAGCGAGCAGCACATCGGGTGTTATTTCCGGTCGGGGCCGGCCGTCCCAGAACAGGCCCATGAGGCCCCTGTTCCAGTCCGAAGAGCTCACCGGCACGAAAACCCGGTCGGACTCCATGCGCACCCGGCCGTCCTTGACGAGGTCCATCCAGTCCCGGGGCATGAGCGATTCGCACTCCGGGCTCGGCCATGCGTATTGTTGGCGGCCCAGCGGCGCGCAGAGGTACACGGTCCTGCTGGCGCCGAAGCGCCGGGCGATGCGTGGCAGAGCGCTCTGCAGCAACTCGCAGTGGTCCTGGCTGCGGTTCAGATCGCCCAGCAGCTCAACAAACAAGCACACGTCCGTGCGGTGCTCGACGGCTTCACGGCTCAGGTCCGCCGTGCGGCGGCGGACCTTGTTCTCCAGGTTGGCGGCGTAGTCTTCCAGTTGCCGGCGGGCCTCCCGCAGGTGGGAAGCAAAGGTCCCAAAAGCCTCCAGCAGCGAATTGATCTCATCGCCCTCGTCCATCTGGTCAAGAATGGCTTGATCATGGGGGCTTTGGAAGTTCTCACGGAAGATGGCCGAAAGCCGCCTGAGGTTTGTTACCACCAGACGGTTGAAAAAGATGGAAATGAGCAGGAACACGCCTGCGGCCATGGCGAAGAAGGACCCGCCAAAGAGGGTGATGGACTCACGGATGTGCTCAACGGATTTGTCCACGGGCTTGCCCACGAAGTCCAGCCCTGCCAGTTCTCCCTGCCTGCGGCCAAAGCCATTTGTGGCGCCGTAGCGCTCGATAAGTACCCGGGGAGCATCCTTGGGGTCGCCGTGGCAGGTTAGGCACTCCTGCTCGAAATGCACGGGCCGGGTCATGACGTAGTGCTCCACCCCGTTGATGATGCGGTAGCCGGAATAAGTCGTTTCCTCGGGATGCTCCTGGAAATAGCTGATGAGACCACGCTCCAACACGTTGGCGGCGCTTGCCGGGTTGCGCGGGAACAGCGCCACGCGTCGGAACAGGTATTGGTCGTGCTGGGTGTTCATATCCACCAACACCTTGCGCGTCACAAAGGAAGTGCTCATGGCCTCAAGCAAAAATTCATCCGGGGGCAGGGCCTGGCGCACAGCGGGTCGGAGCGTGGTCCGGACGTAGTCCTGCAGTGAGGTCAGGTGCGAAAACACGATCTTGGCATTGGCTTCGGCCTCGATGTGCAACATCTCGCGCAAGTGCATATTCAGGGCAACCAGGAAGATACCTCCCAGCAACAGAAAGATGGCCGCCAGTCCGATGAGAAATTTTTGTTGAATCTTGCTGTGGAGATGCTGAGACATGGTTCTTCCTGATTGGGTCTGTTGTGTCGGGGGCTGCGCGTCATACGCATGACCCGGGTCGGGGGCAACCCGACCCGGGAAAGCAATAGGGTTCAGCCACCGTGGACGGTCGGGAAGAAGGTGGCACTCACCCAGTAAAGCAGCACCAGGGAGGTGACCCCGATGCACAGGCTCCAAACAATCAGTTTCTTTTCAATGGGCAGGAGCGGCTCGTACTCCATCTTCTGCATTTCTTCAGCTATTTTGTTTTGGTCAAGTTCCATGGTTTTGCTCCTTTGCGTTTAAAATGGCGTTATGGCGCGTAAATTAGACAATGGGCGGCTTCACGCCGTGGAAGAACAGCCAGGAGATAAATAGGCCGATCCAGATGATAAACCCGAACAGGCAGACCACGTACACCGCAGCCAGCTTGCCGATACCCTCGGCCCAGAGCTTCTTGAAGTTCGACACCACGCCGATGGTGAAGAAAGTCAGCACGAAGAAGAGGCCGCGAAAGATGCTCGTGCCGGCGATGGTGGCCTTGCCGAACTTGAGCAGGGCGGGCCCGCTTGCGCACAGAGCCAGCATAATCAGGAAGGTGATGACATAACCGAGCACAAAGCGCGGGAAGCGGTCCAGCACGTCGCTGAACTTCATGCGCTCGCCGGGCTTGCAGTCGATAAACGTGCACCATATCATGGCCAGGATGAAAGCCCAGATGCCGATGAACACGTCGATGAAGATCTTGATAGTGGTGGCGGCCATGGTCACCCAGCCTTCCTGGTAGTGTATGCCGAAGTCGGCCAGGGCTTTGGCACGGATAAGCGCGTCCGTGATGGCGCCGCTGGCGATGGCCCCGCCGTCTGACTTCACCGCCAAACCCATCCAGGCACCGGCCACCATGGGCTCGCTGGACAGACCCCACTGCGCGACAAAGGGCAGAATAAGCATCTCGATACAGGTGAACACCACCACCAGGGAGGAGACCATGATGGGAACAATGGGCCTTGCACGGATGGCACCGCCTGTTGCGATGGCTGCGGAGACGCCGCAAATGGAAATTCCAGAGGCCAGCGGTGCGGCCCATTCACGGCTGAACTTGAAGTGCTTGCGAGCCACGTAGTAGACAAGTGCCCAGTAGATCAAGTACGCCTCTACAATGGCGCATAGGCCCCGGAAGATGACCGATGATGCAAGGGTAAGGGCATCCACGGACTTTACGCCAAGCTCCGCACCCAGAATGACAATGGCGATTTTGATATACATCTCCGGCCGCAAGGCTTCCTTCAACTCCTCGGCCAGGGCGGGCGTCAAATTGCCTACAAGGATTCCAACCACAAGAGCGATGATGAAGCCCGCCTCGCCCGTTAGGCCCAATGACCAAGAAATATGAAATTTTGCCAACGTATC
>CAIVVZ010000544.1 GCA_903909505.1 uncultured Desulfobacteraceae bacterium | reverse complement strand
GTATATGCTGTCAAGGACATTTAGGTGCCGATAAGCATCGTTGTTCTATTTTGTCGCTGCGGGTGTGTGTGAAGTTGGCGGCGGTTACCTGATCTGGTTGTGGATGCGGAAAGGCAAATCTCTGGGATATGCTTTTGCGGGAGCGATCATTCTCTTTGATATCAACACTTGATCTTGTATGATGAGTTTCTTATTTTTGAAAAAATGGATATTGAGTGGGCATATCAAGAATTATCCAGAGCGCCTTTTTTTCATTTGCCTAATTGTCGCTTGATCGTTGTCCAGAGTTTTCGCCTTCTGCTGTGTTCAAATTGCCATTGATCGATGATTTGTTGATAGGCTTCGGGGTTGAGTTCCTTGACGACCGCCAGCCAGCGGACATGCGGTTCATAATTGGAACCGATCACGACAATGGGGCTTGGAACCATTTTGGGGGCATATTTTACCCAGCACTCCATGATAACCGAAAGATGGTTGGCACCCATCATTTTTTTAAGCCATTCCCGCCGGCTGTTATTGTGGGATTTGTCGCCGATAATGCTGGCGGTGCACGTTCGAACCACCTGGGGAAAACGGGTTTTGATATCGGTCAGTTCCGCCATATCCCGGGTCAGAACAAAAAAAGCCTGTTTCTGATCCATGAACGCCTTGGGATTGGCCAGAATGGCCATCAGCCATTCCTGCAGTTTTGTCGAAAACCAGGGCTTTCCTTTGGCAGGGTCCAGTCCGGCTTCAATCAGCCAGTTTATCCAGCAGTCCGAGAGGTTTTTTACCCTTCCCGGTTTAAACCCCAGGGCAACGGAAAGGATGTGCTGCTGCCAGGCCTCCAGCAGGCGGGACACCTCGGGCAAACCGGTTTGGTGAACCAATCCGGCCACGCTGTCCCAGTCAAAGGGATTTTGGTAGGTGATCTGCTGAAACCGAACCACCTGATTGCGCTCGACCCACCCGGTTCTTTCGGTCACATAACTCCAGTCCTGGAGAATCGCGGAAATCGCTTCATCCGGAAAGTGATGAATGCCGCGTTTGACGACTGAAGCCAGAAGGTGGGTTTCCGGAACCCAGGAAGCGATTTCACCTTCCTGGACAGCATAACGCGTCACGATGAGATTGCAGACTTTTTCCGCCTCCTCCCATTGATTGTTTTTGAGCAGGTTTTTGAGTGGCGGAACCCCATACAACCAGTTTTCATTCATGAGTTTTAAGCAGTTATCGAGATAAACCCGAGGGTCGAACCGTCGCGACAGACTCAGGTAAATCTGATGCCAGAACGAGTCCACATGGTTTAACCGGCTTTCCCACACCGGGTCTTCCCCATGCTGTTTGATATCATCAAAAACCTGTTTTTGGTGATCCTCGGGCAGGGACTCAAAGAAATAAATCATCCCCTGACTGCTGAGCTGGATGATTTTCAGGCGTTCTTCCACAAGATTCAAGCGGGTGATGAATTGTTCCGGGGTTGGGGATGTCATCCATGTCCACTTTAAGATGCACTGAGTGGCAAATATCCCGATCATGCATCCGTTTTTTTCAAGGTTCATCCAATCCGGATAATCCTTCATGTTTTTTTCGAGCCCGACAATGGCATTCATGAAAATGTCGGGAGCCGACACCTGGAGGGGGGCAACATTTTCGATCAGGGGAAGGAGATATCGGCAAACTTCTTCCAGATCATCCGCAAACTGGGTATTGTTGAAAACCGGCGATTCCCATGTATGCTGGCGAAAGGCATATTCTCCGTCTTCATCACCGACTTTGGCGACAATACTGTTCCAGAGGTCCCAGAGGCGATGCCATTGTTGAATGATTTTTGCATCCGGAGAAAGGATTTTTTTGGATTTGGCGCGGTTTGGGATAACCAGTCCGGCCACGGTATCCGCCGTGCCCCCGTCCAGGCGGGACAGCAGCACTTCCAGATGGTCGGGATTGATAATGGAAAATGCCGCATCGAATACTTTTGCAAGCTCATCATACGTCAATGCCTCCAGCAGTCGATGTCCAATCTTTCTTTTCATTCAACTTTCTCCAAAAAAACGATTCATGGACCCTGATCCCTGGGTCTTAAACTACAGACTGATGACCGTTCCATTGCAGGCAAGGTCAATCAGTTCAGCGCCGGTGGCCATTCTTGCGCTTTTGATCAGATCCTGCGCACTGATTTTTCGGGATACCGCGCAAGGGGTGCAGACCAGAATCGGCACTTCATATTCCTGAAGGTAGGACAGATGATCATCCGCGGAATCGCCGGTGGCTGCCCGCAAATACGCGGACATGCCTTCCTTGGCCAGATACACGCCTTCATCCAGAAGAAAGAGCGTTGTATTTTTCCCCTGTTTTTTGGCGGTGGCAGCCAGAAAAAAAGCCCGGGTTGCCCGGTTGGGATTGTCGGTTCCACATGAAAGTACAATTACCACATTGTCCGTCATTTGCTCTCTCCTATGTTTTCGGGTTATTGTCCTGGCCGATGGTATCCAGTCTGGCATTTTGTCCGGAGGTGTGATACGATCCATCCAAATGATTTTTCCTATACCATCAAACCCAGGTCGAATCAATGGGTTTCTCCATGATTCTGAACAGATACTTTAAGCTTTAGGTAAACATGATTCCCAATGCGATTTATACCCGGCCCATCTGGCTGGACAGTGACCTCCAAACTCTGAAGGTCATCGATCAGAGACTGCTTCCCCATACCGTTGCTGTTCTGAGCCTTAAAACCGCCGATGATGTCATCATGGCGATTCGGGACATGGTGGTCAGGGGCGCGCCGCTGATTGGCG
>CAIVVZ010000543.1 GCA_903909505.1 uncultured Desulfobacteraceae bacterium | reverse complement strand
TACAACCGATACTGCCTTTCATCTAAAACTGAGACTAACAGGTCGCTCCGTATCTTGATTTGCTCTAATATGATTGACATAGATACAGCATATCTCTATAATAGATAAATAGTCAAGTTGTTTTGTAATGCATCCTAAGTGCCAGATCGGAGTTCTGGGGAGTTCTGGGGACACATCACTTATTTCCCGTCTGAATTTGATTTTGCTCAATAATTAAATAAGGCGTCCCCGGAATTCGTACCAGATTCTTGCGGCTATTGGTGGGACTGCGGAAGAACACGCAACACATCACGAAAGATCGTTTCGCTTTTGTCCCTCAGCTCCCTATGACGAAGACTTGGACGGACGAAAAACTCTACGCACACCTCGGACTTAATGTGGACGAGATCGCCTTCATTGAATCCATGGTCCGCCCGATGGAGGTGAAAAATGAGTAAAGAAAATGCCCTGGCTGTCTTTGAAAACTTCAAAATCCGGCGCGTCTATGACGAGAAAGCGGAAATCTGGTATTTCTCCGTTGTGGACATTATCGCTGCCCTGATCCAGCAGCCGGATTATCAGGCGGCCAGAAACTACTGGAAAGTCTTGAAGAACCGCCTCAAGAAAGAGGGCAGCGAGTCGGTTACAAAATGTAACCGACTGAAATTGCCGGCCGCCGACGGGAAGTCCTATCTCGCCGATGTGGCAGATCCGGAGACACTTCTGCGGATTATCCAATCTGTCCCCAGTCCCAAGGCAGAGCCGATCAAACTCTGGCTGGCCAAGGTGGGCTACGAGCGGATTCAGGACATGAGCGATCCGGCCCGTTCGCTCGACCGGGCCCGGGAATACTGGCAGCAGCACGGACGGAGCGAAAAGTGGATTCAGCAGCGGATGATGGGGCAGGAAACCCGCAACAAGCTCACCGACTACTGGAAGGACCATGAGATCAAAGGCGAGGACGAATACGCCATCCTGACCAACATTATTCATCAGGAATGGAGCGGGGTCTCGGTCAAAAAGCACAAGGACATCAAGGGGCTGAAAACTCAGAACCTGCGCGATCACATGAGCGAGGCGGAACTGATCTTCACCGCGTTGGCGGAACTTTCCACGCGGCAGATCGCCCAAAGCGTGGAGGCGACCGGCATGCCGGAAAATGCGGCGGCTGGCAAGAAGGGCGGAAGAATCGCCAAAAGAGCGCGGCTGGAGCTGGAACAGAAGACGGGAAAAAGCGTGGTGACCGGGGAGAATTTTCTTCTGCCGGGAAAGTCCGGGAAACGGCTGAAAGAAAACGGGGATGAGTAAAGAGTTCTTCCCGCCGCGCCCGGAATCGCGGCCCACGATCTACGCTTACAAGGACATGAACCCGCAGTATGAGGGGTTGCTCAAGATCGGTTACACCACGGTGGACGCGCAATCCCGCGTGGCGCACAGGATCCCACATTGAGACCCGGCAAGCCGCCATACCGGATCGTCCTCGAAGAATCGGCCATGCGCGGCGATGGATCGGGCTTTGGGGACTTCTCTGATAACGCTCTAGAAACGTACCGTCAGAGAGCAAAAATCGCGGATGTCGTCGGTTCTGATGCATTCAATCGGCGTCTTCTCCGACAAGGCCTTCTAAGGGAAGAATGTGGCGTGCTGGTTCCGACGGGATTCGGATTCCTTCTGTTCGGTAAAGAGTCACGGACGGATATGCGGCAAGCGGGTTTGCTTGGCCTTATACTTTACCCCAGCGCGATGCAAACCCGAACCGGGTCTGACCAAGCTAACTTATTGCTTTAATGCATAATAGACACGATAAATTGGCCATATATTGCCTTAACTACATCATTTTAAGGGTCGAAAGGGACTTTTTATAATATTAGCCCGACAAATACATGCTACTGGCAAGCCGCTGATTTTTCAGTTCTATCGCATAATGAAAAAGAAAATGTTTACTGAATCGAAGTCCTTTGGAGGAGAAACGACATGAATAAGAAAACCTTCGTAATTCTTACCTTATTGGCGCTGGCATTTTTCTTCCCTTTACCAAATAACATAACCGCAGCCGAATCGCTTGAAACGCCCGCGCCTTACAGCGTCGGACAATGGCTGCCGTCGGATCAACTGTTTTTGGATCAGTGGATGGCAACGCTGACCGAGGGAACGGAATCCGCAAATAAACCCTTGCAGCCCGCCATTCAGGAATTCAAGAATATCATCGAAGAAGACCCGCAATTGTACATGTTGTTCAATCAGATGTTTGACCAGGTCCCGCACAAGAAATCTTTCAGCAAGGACCCTACCGGCAAGCCCCAGATAAAAAACTATCGCCAGATGCTTCGGATAATGAACCGGATTTTGACCACAGCACCTGAATTCAACAAAACCGGCCTGGTCGGTTTTCCCATCAATGCCATCATCAACTGGCCCATGGGCACACCTGCCGGAACCTCGGTTTTTTTAAACGAAAAGGTGAACCGCCAGTTGAAAAAAATATTGAATCAATGGGCCGTATTCCTGAGTTCCGCGGACTCCCGCTATGTGCTGAATGACAATCCCGAAAAAGGATGGTTCGGGCGGGACGCCAAGGCCGCGATGCCTCATTTTGCGGAAGATTTCATATGCGATCCCGCTTTGCCCTATTATGGTTTTTCCTCATGGGATGATTTCTTCACCAGAAAATTTCGGGAGGGGCGGCGTCCCGTGGCCAGTCCGGATGACAATGCGGTTATCGCCAACGCCTGCGAATCCGCGCCGTACAGGATAGCGAAAAACGTGAAACTTGCCGACCGGTTCTGGATCAAGGCGCAGCCTTATTCGCTGCAGCACATGATGGACATGGACCCCCTTGCCGGGCAGTTTGCGGGCGGCACGGTTTATCAGGCTTTCCTGAGTGCGTTGAGTTTCCACCGCTGGAATAGTCCTGTCAGCGGGAAAATCGTAAAGACCCGCCTGGTTGACGGCTCCTATTATGCCGAAGCGCTGTCTGAAGGGTTTGATCCGGCGGGGCCCAATAATTCCCAGGGCTACATTACCCAGGTGGCTTCCAGGGCATTGATCTTCATTGAGGCCGATAATCCGGACATCGGTTTGATGTGCATCATGTTTGTCGGTATGGCTGAAGTGTCATCCAACGAAATAACCGTAAGTGAGGGGCAGCAAGTGAAAAAGGGGGATCAACTGGGGATGTTCCACTTCGGCGGCTCCACCCATTGCCTGATCTTCAGGCCGAACGTCAACGTGAAATTCGATCTGCACGGACAGTCCGCCGGACTTAATTCCGCGAATATACCGGTCGGGGCGCGAATCGCAACCATCGTCAAATAACGATACCGACCCGAGACCACTGTCAGGGGCGCATGAGTGGATCATGCTCATTTGAATGCCGGGATCATCAATAAAGGCGATGATTTCGATTGCCTTTCTGTTAAATATTAAACATAGTATTTAAACACATATTAAATTTTTAACAGAAAGGGGAGATGATGCAGGATCAAGCGCTGAACCGGTATTGGAAAACCGTGGTGGATACGATTCAGGATGGTGTCATGGTCGTGGATGTGCGCGGCACCATCGTTTCGGCCAACCATGCCCTGGCTCAGATTACCGGATATGATCAGACCGAGCTGATCGGGCAGCCCTGTTCGATTCTTAACTGCAGCAGTTGCGAAACCGTGTTGGAACGAACCGATTGTCACTGGTGCCTGCTGTTTCGATCCGGCTGTTTGAAAATGCGCAAATGCACCCTGGTCCGTAAAGACGGAAGCCTGGTTCATATCATGAAGAATGCTTCCGTCCTTCAGGATGAAGCCGGCCAGGTGATCGGGGCTGTGGAAACCCTTACCGATATCACGGAGTTGATGGAAAAAGACAACCAGATCGAGGCATTTCGCCGGGAGCTGCAATCCGAGGACAGTTTTCAGGGGATGGTCGGCGTATCGGTGTCCATGCGCCGTACGTTTGACCTGATAGCAAATGTCGCGGCATCCGATGCGCCGGCGCTCATCCTGGGTGAAAGCGGCACCGGAAAAGAACTGGCGGCCCGCGCGATTCATCTGAATTCGGCCCGCAAAGACCGCCCTTATGTTCAGATGAACTGCGCTGCCCTCAACGAGTCCGTGCTGGAAAGCGAATTGTTCGGCCATGTCAAGGGAGCCTTTACCGGCGCATACCAGAACCGGGAAGGCCGGTTCGAGGCAGCCAATGGCGGTGATATTTTTCTGGATGAAATCGGCGATCTGCCCTTATCGACTCAGGTCAAGCTGCTTCGGGTGCTGGAAGAAAAAGTGATCGAACGGGTCGGGGATAACCGGTCCATAGCGGTTGACGTGCGGGTGATTACGGCCACCAACCGTAATCTCAAACAGTTGGTTGAAGCCGGTTCCTTCAGAAGTGATTTTTACTATCGCATCAATGTCCTGCCGATTGTGCTGCCCCCGCTTCGGGAGCGCGTCGAGGATATTCCGCTGCTGGCCGAAATGTTTTTCAGACGGATTCAACTGAAAAACGATAAACCGATCCGGGGAATTTCACCGGAGGCCATGCAGGTTCTGGTCCGATACCCCTGGCCCGGAAACGTCCGGGAGCTGAAAAGCGCCTTTGAATATGCATTCGTCACCTGCATGGACAGCCGGATTGATGTTCAGCATCTGCCGCCGGACATCGTTCAGGGCAGGGAGCAACCCTTGCCGACACCCTCCGCGGATATCAGTCTGGATGACCGGAAAAAGCGGGAACTGATTCAGGCCCTGAATCAGGCAAACGGCAACCAGTCCCTTGCCGGACGCATTTTGGGGATTTCGCGGGTCACGGTATGGAATCGCATGCACCGGTATGGCATCCGGTGATACCCAGTTCAGGATACCTGCACAACCAGGGATTTATTCACGGATTTGAGCAGAACAACATGGCACAAAATTTGCTTAATAAATCTTTCAAGTCTTACCTCCAATTTGGCTTGGACCATGTCAACCAGTCGCTTTTTAGGCTGGTTGACACCCGAGCGCTGCAGAACACACCCTTTCCAGTCCTTAAGCAAAAAAGTCAGCGTGTCCTTTGATCATCCGAATCAATTTCAAGTCGAATCATTTTGCGGCGCAGGGTGTTCTTGTCGATGCCGAGTTCGCGAGCGGTAGCAACTTTCTTGCCATGATGGCGATGCAGGGCCTGGAGGATGGCCGTTTTTTCGATGTCCTGAAGCGTCTGTCCCACCATCATACCGATTACACTGCCGACCGGAATGAGGTGCTCCGGAAGGTCTTCGATCCGGATGATATCGTCCCGGCAAAGCACGAACGCATGCTCGACGGCATTTTCCAATTCGCGCACATTCCCAGGCCAGTCATGGAGCATCAGGGCGGACATGGCTTCCCGGGACACACTGGCCACCGTCCGCCCCTTTTGGTGGTTGAACCGCTCCATGAAGTGATCCACCAATAGGGGGATGTCCTCCCGACGCTCGGACAGGCACGGCAGGCTGATCTTAAACACGTTGATCCGGAAATAGAGATCATTGCGGAACGTTTCCGTCTTCACCAACTCCTCCAAATGACGATGGGTGGCGGCGATAACACGGGCATTGGTTGCAACGGGTTGGCCGGAACCCAACGGTTCGTAGACCCGCTGCTGCAGCACGCGCAGCAGCCGTACCTGAACCGCAGGGGAAATGTCGCCGATTTCGTCCAGAAAAATCGTTCCGTTCTGGGCCCGGGCAAAGCGTCCGGGCGTGTCCCGGCGGGCATTGGTAAAAGCCCCGGCCTTGTAGCCGAAGAGTTCGGACTCGATCAGCGTGTCGGGCAGCGCCCCGCAATTGACCGCGATAAAAGGACCGTTGCGGTGATGGCTATGGTGATGGATGGCCCGAGCAATCAATTCCTTGCCCGTGCCGCTGGCGCCTTCGATGAGCACCGTACTGCCGCTTTCCGCCACTTGGGGAATAATGCTAAAAATTTTAAGCAGTTTGGGGTTTTTGCTGACGATATCTTCAAAGGAGTGCTGATGGCGCAAGGCATTTTGGAGTTCCTTGATCGCTGAAATATCCTGGAAGGTTTCCACCCCTCCGATAATTTTGCCTTCCGCATCCTGGAGCAATGTGGTGGTGACGCTGATGGGGATTTTTTTCTTGTCAGCCCGGTAGACATATACCGCCTTATTGGAAAGAGGGGTTCCGGTTTCGAGTGTCCGGCGCAGCATGCAGCCGGTTTCACACACGTCCGCCCGAAAAATCTCGAAGCAGTACCTGCCTATCGCTTGCACCCGCTGGATTCCGGTGATTCTCTCGGCAGCGCGGTTGAAGGATGTGATACGCCAATTCATATCCACAGTGAACACTCCTTCTGCGAGACTGTCCAGGATCAACTCGTATTGGTGTTTTAGAGAAACGTCAGTTTTTTCTTCCATGTCATTAGGTTTTTTTCATCCGGATTGACAAACAGTTTGACACAAGAGGTGCAATTTGTTCCCCTTTCGTGTTTTAGTCAAGCTTCATTTCCAGTGGCGGCCCGCCGACTCAGATTTAATATCGGTGTTTTTCATCTCTAACATGCCGATATTTCATACCAATAAATCACTCCGCCGGTTCGTTGCTGGGTTTTGGGCATGATTGTTGCAAAATCCTCTTTAAAGCATTCTCGATCTTGCCGACGGAAGGCGTATTTTGATGAGAAAAACCAAGTTGCCGAAACGTTTTCATAGAGTCTCCGCCAAATCCCATTGCCGCGCGTCACCCCCCCCGGCGCCGGTTGTTTCTTCCGGAACAACAAGCTCTTTGGGAAACCGTCGAACTGCTGTGCCGGTTTTCATGGGAAGGGTTTCGCCGGTTCTGGACGCCTGTACCCAACTGATTCTGCTGGAGCCGGATGGAAAACAGGAAACCGCGCGCAGAAAGATTCACATGAAAGGCGCTTCCATTTTTGAACGCGCCAGCCAAATGCTCGAGCTCGGAATCGGAGGCATCATCTGCGGTACCGTAAGCGACGCTTTCTACAATCTTCTGAGGGAAGCCGGCATTGATCTGGTTTGCGGAATTGCCGGCGATGTCGATGATGTCATTGACGCTTACCGCAGTGGTTCACTGGATAAGCCAAGGTTCCGTATGCCGGGTTTTGAATAGCCCGCAGGGAACATATTGGACCATTCTCACGATTACCATGCATTCAATTTGTTCCCATTCGATGGCTCCGGCCGGAACCATTTTTATAAACATTCAGATAGTCCAAATTAAATCAAAAGATATCAAGCGCTTCCTCCTGGATCTTTAACTGGCACTGCTATTGCTTGTGTATGGTTTTAAACACCATTCGGGAGACGTATCAGCCCTATCACCTTTCAGCGGAACAACGCGGAATCCATGCGCAGCCCGGCTGCGCCGATGAATTGCGACGGATCATTTATCAGGAAATGTCACTAAAAGGCCAGGACGCAGAGGCCTGCAAACCATAACTTGATGGAATTGTGAAAGGAGGCAAATATGGAGCGTTTCGGCGCACATTATCTTGAGGAACGCAAACTGGTCCAGCGTTGGCCACAGCCGATCCCGGCTCTCGTATCGCTGGTGCTGACCCTGGCGATTTTTTATGCCAGTTGGTGGATTTTTCAGGATCCCAGGGGATGGATGCGGATGTATACCCCCTATGTCGGCTACATGTACACCCGCTGGTGGCTGATCATGCTGATCTGGATGGTCTATATTTTCAACTACTGGCCGTTCAAGCGCGCCTGGCTGGAAAACACCCATCCCCTCGTCAAAGGTGCGGTGCTCACGATCATATCGGTCGTCATTCTGTGGGTGCTCATCAAAGGCTTTTTCGTGTCCCTTCTGGGCAACTACGGGATTGCCTATTTCAATCCAGACAACCTGATGAAGCTACCCAAGATGACGGAGTTCTTCTCCCTCGAGTATGCATCGCTGGCCTGCCTGATGTTCGCGGCCATCGCATCCTGGTTGAGCCCGGCCTGGGTGGTGGCCTGCGAGGAAGTCCCCTGGCAGGATATGAAACAGCCCGGAAAGGGCATCAGCATTCTGATTGCGACCTTCTTTTTGAGCACCCTGGTCTACTTCATGACCATGCACTCCCACATGGGTATCCTTTACTATCCATGGCAGTATTTCACGGCCATTACCCCGCCGTACTGGGGAAAGTTCGCCAACACGGTCTCGGGCAATTTCCACGTATCCTGGATCATGTGTTGCACGGTGACGGTCTGGATCGTGGAAACCATCTGGGAGCGCTTTCCGTTTAAGCTGATCCGGACGAACTGGTTGCGCCGGGTAGTAGCTTTCTTTGGAATCATCGCTATTGCTTGGGCCATGCACTTTTTCCTGTATTTTGCGCAGGAACTGACCTGGGGGCCGGCCATTCGCGGCACGCGCCTGATCAATGCGCCGGACTGGCGCTGGCTGCATGTCGGCGAGATGGCGGTGTTTTTCCTTGTTCCGGCACTGTTCCTCACCTTTTACTGCAACAACTGGCCGCGGCGTTTCAGCCTGCCGGTCAATGTGCTCATTCGAACCGTAATCACCCTCGCCGGAGCCACCCTGCTCTATATCTTTTACTACAAGACCTCCCACGATTTTCTGGGGACCCAGAAGGGCTTCATGCATGAGCAACAGTTCCCGATGATCCCGACCATCTGGCTGATCGACATCTGGCTGGTTCACCACTGGTTCATGGACAACTGGCCGGCCTGGAAGATGGTACCAAAGACTGCTGACGAAATCGCCGCTGACCACCTTGCCGAACAGGCGAAGCTGGCCGATGTAAGGTGGGACCCGGCCCTGGGTTGGGGACTGGGGGTCGGCGCCATGTGCGGTGTAGCCGTGTACTTCATCACGCTGAGCATCCTTCCCTGGGTCTATAAATCCATTACGGTCATTAAATAGAAAACGACAAGGAGGAATCATGTCTGAAGATAAAGTCAATATCAGCCGCCGGAGCTTCTTCAAGGGGGCGGCCATGGGCGTACTCGGGGGCACGGCACTGGGGATGGGTCTTTTCTCCTATTCCCCGTGGCGCAAGGCCTACTTTCCTGAAGTCAAACGCAAGCTGGCGGACATTGGCGTCTGCAAGTCCGTCAAGGTGACGAACATTTCAGAGACGAGCTGGTTTGAAAACGCGGTTCTCATGGGCGATATCAAGGCCGCCGGGGGGCTTTTGGTCAACCAGTACACCTACAACTGGCCGCCGTTCGGCGACGGGACCGGCCTTGGCAAGGGCAGCTACGAGAATGGCATCGCTAAGATCAAGCATCTGCTGCCGAATAACCTGGAAGAGGCCTGGGCAATTACCGAGAAACTTTCGGTCAGCCCGCAGAATGCCGGCGGATTCGCCGCCCTGGTCGAGGTGGAGGAAATGGATGGCCGCAAACGCAAATTCCTGCTCGACAGCGGCTGGTCGTACAAGTGGATGGACGAGTGCTTCAAGCGCGAGGGCATCGACGAGATGCTGAAGAACAAGGAAATCGAAGCATTGATCATCTCACATGAGCACTTCGACCACTTCTGGGGCATACCGGTCACCTACAAGTACGACCCGGGTATCACCACCTACATCCCGGAAGGGTTCTATTCCGAAGGGATGCAGTATCTCCAAGATGCCGGCCACAAGGGGAAAGTTGTCAAGGTAAAAAACGGACTCAATTCGATTATTCCGGGTCTGGCGACCTTCAATTTTCCGGTTCCTATCATCTGTCGGGTTTACGGGGAGCAGTCGATCTACGTCAACGTTAAAGACCTTGGACTAGTCAGCATCACCGGCTGCTGCCACTTCGGCATCGTCCAGTTCGCCGAGACCGCCTTCCGGGAAGTCAAATACGAAAAGGATCAGCTTTACGGCATATACGGCGGCCTGCACATCTCTCCCTTTGAGGATTGGGACCCCAAATATGACGATCTGGTGCTTTCCCTGGGCAAATACGGGTTCCAGAAGATTGGCTGCAACCATTGCACAGGCCTGTTGTGCGCCAAGAAATTCGTGGAGGCAGGCTACCCGGTCATCAAGGGAACGGCGCGCCATCGTACCAAGGAAACGAACTACCTCGGTAACGGCGACAAGATCGGGTATGGGATCGAGGTGTGACGGATAGATGCGCAGTGGATCTGAGTGATTTTTTCCGGGGGGACATTCCGGCTGATCCGGAGTTAGGGCTTCAGGAATTGCTGCGCGCCATCCTGATGCGCACCCAGTTCAACCCGGGGGTGCGCCACGCGATCGGATGGCGGGGGTTGAAACAGTCGAGCGCCGGGGTGGAGGGCTGGACTGCCAGGATCAGGGACTGGGCCGGTGTTTTCGGACTGCATTTCGAGGGCAGGGAGGCAACTCCGGGATGGTATACGGGAAACTTCGGCCTGTGTTATTTCCCTGACCCGGATGAAGAGTTGGTGGAACGGTGTTCGCTCCTTGCTGCGGCCCGCTGTCAACGGCCGGACTACCTGGCGCGCGTCCGTAGCTTTCTGTTGCACCCCGAGCTGATGGATCTGTTTGGCATCGGCCGCCTGTTTTTGTCCGTTACTCCAGAGCAAGGCTCCTTGTGTTTGGGAATGGAGAGTTTCTCGGCGCAGCGGGTAATTTGCTCTGAGGGTGTTCGCCTGGAGCGGGATGGATGCCTGGTTGAGATCATTGCACCGAACGGCCGGGATCGGGATTTCCCTGCTTTTGAGGTGACGTCCGGCTTTTTTGATGTGCTGGCCGCATCGGTAACTTACATCCTCGGGCAGCCTCCCATATCCTTCACCGAGCGGCGCTTTCCGGGTTGGGAAATGGTAATCGGACAGGCGGGAGAAAGCCGAAGATCCGCGGCTAAAGACATCTGGTGCGGGCATATCGTTTTGGGATACGGGGAAGGCCTCTTTGATGCATTGTGCATCCCATGCGCCGGCGGGGAGCAATTCCCGACGATGCTCATACACTGGATAGCCCCCCAGACCGTGCCTCCGGCATATGCCGGCAGGCCGTGGTGGACCGCCCATCTGACGCAACACTGCAAAACGCTTGATAAAAACGCATTGGGAATCGACGACCGGCCGCCGCTGATCCTGCTCACGGGGTTTCTGGGCTCCGGCAAGACCAGTTTTTTGCAGCATTTCATCGAATACCAAACCCAGCGCAGCCGTTTTGTTGCCATCATTCAGAACGAAATCGGTGCCGTCGGGCTGGACGGAAAACTTCTCGACTATACAGTCACGGAAATCGACGAGGGCTGTGTCTGCTGCAGCCTTTCCGGCAGCCTGAATCGGGCCGTTCGGGGGATGTTGTCCGAGTTTCACCCCGATGCTGTCATCGTGGAAACAACAGGATTGGCCAACCCGCTTAACCTGCTGGAGGACATGAGCGAACTGGAGGATTTGGTGCGGTTCGACTGTACGCTGACGGTAGTGGACGCGATAAATATCGAGCAAACCCTTTCGGAACATCCCCTTTCGGCCGATCAGATCCGTGCCGCGGACGTTCTGATGCTAAACAAAAAAGACCTGGTCAGCCCGGCCCGGCTTGATATCGTCACCGGCCGAATCAGACAGATCAACCCGCATGCGCCGTTGTTCTTGACTGTGAACGGGGAGTTGAACCCGGCTCTTATCCTCGATGCAGATGATCGTCCGCCCCGAACCGCTCTCGATCAACCGTTGCTGTCCCGTCACTGCTCGCATCTGCATGAGGGTCTCTGGTCGAAAAGTATCCGGATACTCCTGCCAATAGATCGTGATGGCTTCCTCAAGGCAGTGGTGCAGCTTTCCCCGAGTATATTCCGGGCCAAGGGAATACTTGAATTCTCGGATTCCCCGCAACCTATTCTGTTTCAATATGTTGCCGGACGTTATGATATCTCGGTATTACCTTGCTCGCCGATCGAGGATCGTTATTTAACCCTCATCGGTAAAGGCGGCGATCTGGAGCAGGCGGTCTCTGCTATTTTATCGGTGACGTCCCCGGAAGATTCTTGAACTACCGCAAAAAGCATGGGGGGATGAAGGACGGTATCGACTTGTTGAATACCTTAAAAGATCCAAAAACGTTGAAATCCAGAAGGCGGACTCCTTATGAAGGTGTTCCGGTCAGTGCCCCGGCTCCGAAAGCATAGCGGTGATACCCAATGCAGGATGCGTGGTCAGGGATTTTTTCATGACTATAGAATGGCTTAACATTAAAATTGCTTAACAATTTCATCAAGTTTTACCTCCAATTTGGCTTGGATCATGTCAACCAGTCGCTTTTGGGCTGGTTGACACTCGAGCGCTGCAGAACACACCCCGTTCTTCATCCTGCCTGACTGTTTATTTGTACGATCCCGGCCCTCTCGCCAGGTTAAGAGGACTCAAGCAGAACCTTCAGTCAATGGCGTTCATGGGGCTTACCGGATAATCTCATGCCATCACGATACCTTTTTCTCTTTGAGTTGCTGTATGGCATCTTTACCCCTGATATTGAGTTGCACAATCGAGACATGTGAATCATTTTCAATGAGAAGTGACTGAATCAAAGAAAGGAAAAAGAAATGGAATCCAATGTAATTATTATCGGAGGTGGGCCTGCCGGAGTCATCACCGCGCTCACAGCCAAAAGCGTAAACCCGGAAAAATCCGTATGTGTAATTAAGGAGATCGGAGACGGCGTCATACCCTGCGCCATTCCCTACATGATGCACACCCTGGCGGATCCGAAACAAAACGCGATGGGCGATTTGCCGCTTAAAAATGCGGGGATACAGGTTATTGTGGGAAAGGCCGTCTCTCTGGATACAATGGCTCGCACGGTTACCCTGGAGTCGGGCGATTCGCACTCCTATGAGAGGCTTGTCCTGGCAACCGGCACGGAGGCGGTTTTGCCCCCCATAGCCGGAGTGGACAAAAAAGGGGTTTTCATCATTCGAAAGTGCATGTCCGCAATGACCGCGCTCCGCGAGGAGGTGGAAAAGGCAAAAAAAGTTGTCATCATCGGCGGAGGATTCATCGGCGCAGAGTTCCCCGATGAGCTGTCCAGGATTCCCGGAAAGGAAATTCATGTCATTGAGATCATGCCAAAGCTCTTATACACGGCGTTCGATGATGAG
>CAIVVZ010000542.1 GCA_903909505.1 uncultured Desulfobacteraceae bacterium | reverse complement strand
CAGGCTTACCGCATATCCAAAAGCGTATTGGGCGTTTTCTGACAGATCCGTGGCATACAGAATTGTTTTTATTTCAGGAATCATCACAGCTCCTTATGGCATGTTGCGGGGTGATGGGAATGATAGGCAACCCGCGCTTGCTTCTGAAAAAAATCCTCCAGCATCCTTTTTAGGATATTAACCATAATCGAGCTAAAATCAATCAATTTCTCGTGAAGAGTGCGCAATTTTCCGGGCATTTCCGGCTTTTTGGCCAGAGCCGGGACTACCCTTCCTTGAGGTGCGACCCGCAGGAGGCGCAAAGCACAAGAATGATGTTGATTTCAGTCACCATATGCCATAATATCTAACAGTTGGCGTGGTCAGAGGTCTGGTTCATAAGTCGCGGAGGTTGGAACATGCGTGTAAAGATGAATTACGGCAGAGACGGATTGTTTCTTGATTTTCCCGACGCTTGGGACATAACGGTAATCGAGAAAGCCGCGATGCCCGTTTTGACTGATCCCGCAAGGGCTGTTTTGAAAGCGCTGGCGGGTCCTCTCAAGAGCGGGCCGCTGTCCAAGGAGGCTGCGGGTCGCCGCACCGCGTGCATCCTCATCTGCGATATCACGCGGCCGGTGCCGAATTCCGTAATTCTGCCGCCGCTCATCAGGGAGCTGATACAAGCCGGAATTGAGCCGAGCGCAATTACTGTGCTCGTGGCAACCGGTTTACACAGGCCCAACGAAGGTGAAGAACTTCGCGAACTGGTTGGAAGCGATTGGGTGCTCGAAACGGTCAACGTCGTGAATCATTTCGCCAGAAATGACGCGGACCACGTTTATCTGGGGAATACGTCGCGGGGCACACCCGTCAAGCTCGACCGTCGATTCGTCGAAGCAGACGTGAAGATTGCAACGGGACTGGTCGAACCGCACTTCATGGCCGGCTACTCCGGCGGCAGGAAAGTGGTTGCTCCCGGGATCGCCCACCAAGACACCATCACAACATTTCATACCGCCGGCTTTCTCGAACATCCCAGGTCCGCCAACTGCATTCTTGACGGCAACCCGCTCCATGATGAGCTCACGGAAGTCGTCCGCATGCTCGGCCGGGTACTTGCCGTGAATACGGTCATAGACGACAAGCGAAATCTCTCATATGTCAACTTCGGGGAAATCGAGGCAAGTCATCTCGAGGCGGTTGCTTACATGCGCCGTTATGCCGAGATACCCGTGCACACTAAATACCGGACCGTTATCACCAGCGGCGGCGGCTATCCCTTGGACAAAACTTACTACCAGACCGTCAAGGGCATGGTCGGGGCCATGGAATTGCTCGAGCCCGAAGGCAACATCGTTATCTTCTCTGAATGTTCCGAAGGGATGGGCTCCAAAGAATACGTCCAGGCGCAACAACTGCTGAGACAGCTCGGGGCCGGAGGCTTTCGGGAGTCGCTTCTGCAAAAGTCCAGGGCTGCCATCGACGAATGGCAGACCGAAATGCAGCTTAAGCCCATGGAGATCGGCAAAATCCACCTTTATTCGGATAAGTTGTCAAAAGAGGACAGGTCCCTGACAGGTGTCTATTGCCCGGATGGGGGTATCTCACCGCTCGACTTCATCCGGGGAATCGCCGGGCCTTCCGGGCGATCCATCGCCGTCATCCCGGAGGGCCCCTACGTGATGCCCCGATATGAGAGCAACTGACCAGCAGGCAGATAACGTCCATGACATTCGTGCGGGTCGGACCGGTGATGAAGGGATCGTCCAACTGACTGAAAAAATGATAGGAGTCATTTCCCAGGAGGTATTTTTCGGGATCGATTCCCTTGCGAAGCGCATCCTGGCAGGTATTCCCATCGACAAACGCCCCGGCCGCGTCCGTGGGTCCGTCCGATCCATCGGTTCCCGCACTGAGAAGCGCCATCTGAGGCCATCCATCCATTGCCTGTGCAGCCGCCAGGGCCAGTTCCTGGTTTCGGCCTCCCTTGCCCTTGCCCCGAATGGTAACCGTGGTCTCGCCTCCCGCCAGAATACACGCCGGCGGCGGGATGGGATGTCCCGAGGCCGCGATCTCTTTTCCGATTGCGGCGAAGGTCCGGGCAATCTCTCGGGCCTCGCCCTGAACATAGGATGAGAGAATCAGGGTGTTGTACCCGAGCTCTTTGGCCTTCCGGGCAGAGGCAAGAAGCGCTGCGCGATTACTCCCAACAACCAGGTTCTGTCCCTTCTTGAAAACAACATCTCCGGCTTTGGGCGTATCCGCGATCAAGCCATCGGCCCCATCTTGCAGCAGCTTGAGCACTGCGGGAGGCAATTTTTCCCGAAGACCATATCGGTCCACAATGCGGATGCAATCGGAAAAAGTACTCGGATCGGGAACCGTGGGCCCCGATGCGATGACATCCAGGGGGTCACCCACCACATCCGAAAGGAACAGGGAAACGA
This sequence comes from uncultured Desulfobacteraceae bacterium, assembly GCA_903909505.1. Lineage (GTDB taxonomy): Bacteria > Desulfobacterota > Desulfobacteria > Desulfobacterales > Desulfatirhabdiaceae > RAAP-1. Next base: position 29,052 of record CAIVVZ010000542.1, on the reverse strand, counting down.
GCGTGGCAGGCCAGGCTATTCGGGCCAGTTGGCCCCCCTTGCACAGGGACAGGTGCTTACGCATGGCGTTGATCTCAAAAATAGTCGCCCCGCAATCAAGGAGAAGCTGAGTGGTCTCTTGTTTTTCACCCAGTTCGAGAGGAACCCGGGGGGCCGGAGAAAGAGCGCTCCCTCCACCGGAAAAAGCACAAATGACCAGATCTTTTTCCGTGCATCCCTTCAGGCGATCCAACAAGAATCGCGTGGCCTGCAATCCGGCCTGATCCGGTATAGGGTGCCCTGCTTCCATGACGCGAACCATGTTCAATGGAAGTCCATGACCGTACTTAACGGTAATCCAGCCCTCCGTGAGGCGGTCACCCAGGATCTCCTCGAGGGCCTTGGCCATGGGCGCTGTTCCCTTTCCGAAACCGGTCACGATAATCCGCTCGAAGGAGGCCAGGGGGTACTCTTGCTCACCGACTTTGAGATGATCTTTCGTCAATTGAACATGACGCCGGATCGCCTCTTCGGGATCCACCGCTTTGAGGCCGGCCATAAAAATTTCTTCGAGTGTTCGTTTCGTCTTTTCATTCATGGCAACTCCGAATTCATTTGATATTAGGCAGTTATCGTGGTCAGCCCCCGGGCGGCGGCAATCGGGTCGGGCCCGACTTCTTGGCAGTTTCCACATCCCCATACTCCTGGACGATCTGAATCTTGTTGCCATCAGAGGAAAGATAGAACTATGCCGTTGTTCGTAATGGATTTCTCTGATGTATGCCATATTCAAGAGCTTTCGCCTCGTCAAAACGCGCCTTGCGGCTCTCGCAGCGCTCGCGGGGGCAAAGCTGGCAGCTGAAGAAAGTGATCTCGGAGGGAAAATAGATTCCGGATATCGACTTCCTTGGGATCATCAGGCAGCTTTCTGTTAAACTGACGCCGATCGATGACTCCACCCCGGATAGCAGGTTGAACAGGATTCTCTGCTGCTCGATCGGCCAATTTTCAAGAGACCCGGGCACCATGCAGGAAATCTTTTCCAGTGCGAAAGTCGTGCGAAGGTGCTGTTCGAACCGACCTCGGGCTTCGTACAGAACCATATTTCCGATTTCATCCAGAAGATATTTTTCGAGCATGTCCCTTGTTGCCGCGATGACATCCTCCAATGTCTTGCCGAGGGTCAGCACAAAAGGGAACACTCGGCCGACCCCGTCGAGGTTGTCGTAAAGTACCCGGCTGGTGAATCTCATCCCATCAATAACGACGCTGTCATCCAGTCTTTCATCCACATAGCTGATTCGAAAGGCAGCCGCAGGGGCAATCACAGCCTTTACCGACTCAGTCAGTCGACGTACGAGTCCTTTATCGACAACATGAAGCCGCTTGGCAATGCATACCGAGTCCAACTCGATTCCTGTTATAGAGAAAACCTCCATGAAACCTCTCTGCATGTGTTCAGTTTTGTCCAGGTAACGCATGGGTGTTCGGCTATTCAGAACCCAAGATGCTCAATGAAGGTCTTCTGAAAATCCGCGAGGCTTGCCAATTCAAGCACCTGAATTCGTTGCGCAACATCTCTTGCTTTTTTAAAGTAGGCATCATCAAAGAGGGCGAGAATTGCCCCTGCTCCGGCCGCGTTTCCCACCACTTCGATGTCTTCTTCCGCCATGCCCGGAAACATCCCAATCCGGAGGGCATCGGCCTTATTGATATAACTGCCGAATGCGCCAGCCAACAGGATCTTGACCGGGTATTTCATTTGGTTCTCCCGGCAGAGGGACTCAATGCCTGTGCGCAAAGCGCCTTTGGCCAGTTGCACGGCGCGCACGTCGGGCTGGGTTAAGACAATCGGGGACCCGCTACGGGAGGTCTGCCCATTGACAATCTCAAACTCAATTGTGTTTTTATCCGTTTTGCGTAAACACGGAGATCTAAAATCCGCATTGAAACTCCCGCTCTTTGTAATCACTCCGGCACGCAACAGCTCGGCGACCGCGCTGATCACCCCCGACCCGCAAAGACCTGACGGCGGCTGGGGATGATTTGGCTCGGACTGAATCAAGGTGTAATCAAGGCAGCCGTTCTTGAAGTCAAAGCGTACCGAATCGATGGCACCAGAGGTTGCCTGCATCCCGTGTAGTATGGACGCGCCTTCTAACGCGGGACCCGTAGCGCATGAGGTTGCCGCAAAACCATCATCCGTTACGAGCAGGATCTCCCCGTTGGTTCCTACATCGACCAGCATGGTCCCCGAAGGCTGCGTGAAAATATCCACCGCCAGGGCGGCACCAATTAGATCAGCGCCCAAGTAGCCACTGATGAGCGGTAGCGTATGAAGCCTGACATCAGGATTGAACTTTATACCAATACCGGCGCCGCTCTGGATTCGATCTTCGCTGAAACGCAGGGAAAAGGGGAAGACACCTATCGAGGAAGGATCTTCAGCGAGAAAAAGGTGAATCATGGTGCTGTTGCCGACCACCGTCCCGCAGCCTATTCGCAACGGGTCAATGTGCAGTTGACGGCACAGGGCCGAGACAGCCCAATCCATGGCTTGTATCGCCATTTTCTGAAGCCGCAGCAGGCCGAATTCAACCGTATTCGCCGCACTGATCCGGCTGATCACATCGTCGCCAAAGATAGCCTGGGGATTCCTGATGGATGTTGATCCCACCACCGTGCCGTTTTCGAGGTCACAGAGATAGACAGCTAGGGTAGTGGTCCCCAGATCCACGGCAACCCCATAAGCGGGCGCTGAAGCCGGGCGCTGGATTGACCTCGGTGTTTTCAATCGCGACAGCAGGATGGGCAGCCCTTTTTGCACCACATCTGCCGTGAGCCGGCTCTCTGCCGGAATCTCAATGCTGATATGATCATAAATACGGGTACGGCAGGATAAGCGCCAACCCGCCTCAAGGCGACCTTCATCTAAGCGGTTGCGCTCAGTTTCATCCGGATTGCTCAAAGCATGCTGCCCTGAGGCCTCGACACGGACCATGCATTTGCCGCATCGGCCGCGCCCCCCGCAGTCGGAGCGCACCATGAGACCAACCGAGACCATGGCTTCCATGAGGTTGGCTCCCTTTTCAGCGTCGAACTCCCGATCTTTGAGTTTGATTTTAACCCTTTCTTCGCTCACCCTGTTTCCATTTCCGGACCTGGAAGGCCCCAAAGTAATTCCGTTGTATCGGCCTAACGACTCCAATCAATTGACAACTTGACCGGATGGCCGTCCAACACGACCAGCTTCATATCAAAAACTCCTTAGGTCAGGCGGATCGGGGGTTTTTGAATGTAATCCAATGGGGCAGGACTCAACCGTCCTGCCCAAGCTTTGCGGCTCGGTAAGCCTTGATATAGTTCAAACAGAAAGAATCGCGCCCCATCAACATCTCGGCCGTGATGATGCAACCCATCATCCGCTTGTCCAGCGGGTTCACGATGGCGCCGTCCAACCCCCGGCCGATGGCCAGGGCCATGAAGGTCTGGTTGATCAATTTGCGCTCAGGCAGGCCGAAAGAAATATTCGAGAGTCCGCACATGGTGTGTACCCCCTTGAATGTCCTGGTGATCTGCTCGATCGCTTTCAGAAACTCCAGTCCGAAAGTGTTGTCCGTGGACACGGGTTGCACCAGAGGGTCCACATAGATGTTCTCGATTGCCACGTTACTTTGAACCAATCCGTTGATCAACTTGTCGGCGATAATCATGCGCTGGTCTGCCGTCTGCGGCATTCCCTCGTCACTCATGCACAGCGCCACCACTTTGCTGCCGGAGCCCGCCACCACGGGCAGCAGGCTGTCATAACGCGCTTTCTCGAGCGATATGGAGTTGATCATCGCCTGTCCCTTGTGAACGTCCAGAGCGGCTTCAATGGCCTTTGGGTCAGGGCTGTCAATGCAACAGGGGGCATCCACCCCTGCCTGAACGCTGGAAACCAGCCACTTCAGCAGTTCGAGTTCCTGTCCGACAAACACCCCGGCGTTCACATCGATGAAATCCGCCCCTTTTTCTTGCTCGTCCCGCGCAAGCCGGACAATCGCCTCGGAGTCCCGCTTTTCGATCATCTCCCTGACGGTTTTGCGACTGGCGTTGATCAGTTCGCCTACAATCAGCATATCATCTCTCCTTATGTAACGTGCAATCGCTTGCTTGCAGTCTGATTATTTTTTCAGCAACCGTTTGGCTACATCCACACTGGATCCGGCATCCGCGCCGTATGCATCGGCTCCGATCTCGCGCGCAAACTTTTCGTTGACCGGCGCTCCTCCCACCATAATCTTCACCTTGTCCCGCAAACCGCGGGCCACAAGCAGATCAATGACCTTTTTCATTTCAGGCATGGTGGTGGTCAGCAAAGCCGACATCCCCAGTATGTCGGGCCGGTGTTTCTCGAAATTGGCCACGAAATCCTCCACGCTGATGTTGATCCCCAGGTCGACCACTTCGAACCCCACCCCGCGCAGCATGGTGGCCACCAAGTTCTTGCCGATATCATGCAAATCGCCGCGCACCGTGCCGATCAGGATTTTGCCGCTCGCATCCCTCTTATCCTTAGCCAGATGGGGCTCCAGCACTGCCAAGGCCTCGTTCATGGCGCGGGCGGATAGCAGCACCTCGGGGATGAACACCGTGCCGTCCCGGAATCGACCGCCAATCACCTCCATGGCCGTGAGCATGCCGCAGTTGAGAATGTCCTTAGCGTTCACCCCTCGCTTCAGCAGGTCCTGGACGTGCACCTTGATGTCGGCGTCGTTTCCGGCAAGTACATCGGCGTGCACGGCCCGAAAAATTTCGTCGAATGCCGGTTTGGGATCCACACGCTCGACAGCCGCCTTCAACTGCTTCTCGGTCAAGGGGCGGGCAGACCCGGCCTGGAGGAGCAGGCGGCCTTCTTTCTCAACGCGTTCAGCAATTAGCGCCAGCCGATCGAAGTCGGCGTTGGGCGGAGTGGTGTCGGCCACGCTCAAGATCATACGATTGCCCGGAGCCACGACTTTGAAGAAGTGGTCAAGGTATGCGTTGAGGTCTTCCAGACTGGCCGTCGCCGGGGAGAGCAGAGACTGGATCAGCCCACCCATGATGGTCAGTTTCCCGGTCTTGCACCAGCGCTCGTAATAGGTCTCGATAGGCAGCTTGGTCATGGGAGCACAGCAAACCGCCTCGGCCACGTGCATACCGGAATCGGCGATGAGGTCGATAAGCCCCTGGTTCTCGCCGTCACAGTGGCAGAGCATCAGTTTGCCCTTGGAGGCCAGGTATTCCGAGGCTTTTCGGAGCCAGGGAGTCAGTTCTTTCCGGAAGTAGGGCGGGTAGGTGATCATGTCGTCGTAGTTGGCGCCCCAGAGGACCACCTCGGCCGGTGAATCGCCAACCACCTTGAGGATCTGATCGAAAACCAAATCGACCGCATCGGCCAGACGGCACATTTTCGCGAAATGGTCTTTGTAATGAAAGAAGAACTCGGTGGCGTCCAGAAAGTCACGCTGGATGTGGTGGATGGGCGAGGCCGAAAAAGTGCCCATCATCACGGCTACTCCGTCGTCTCCGATGCTCTGTTGCCAAACCCGGTAGCGATCGTAATCCGGAGTGACGGTGATGTTTTCGAAGATGTAAGCCCAGATCTCGTAATCTTGGGGTTGCTTAATGGCGTGCTCCTGAACCCAGGTGATGGAGACGCCCGCCTGGCGCATTTCCTCGTTGATCACTTCCTTGGTGCTGACCATCCCTTTGGGTGTGTGGTACTCGACCCGCGTGGCCTCTTCGTTACCCCGGCGAGTCTTTTTGACATCGATCTTGACGTTGGGCGAGAAGTTTATCTTGTAGCCGTTCTCCTTCAGGCTATAGAGCCCGATACCCCGGGTCAGGTTTTCCCGGGGATCGACCACACCCAAAAGCTCCGGAATGACCTTGTGCAACGCCCAGCCCTCGGCACGGGCGATTTCATCAGCGGTGCGCCCCTGGTGTCGCTTGGGCAAGGTGCCTCGGTAGGAGTTGGCGTTGTACCAAAGATCGAATCTCGGGGTGTAGGGCAGGATATCCGGAGTATCGCCTCTCATGGCAGCCAGAATGCACTCTTTTTTAGTCATCTCTCAATTCTCCCCAGAATTTTATATCGACGGGGCAAATCCCGTGCCCCGAGTCATGATCTCGACCTACTCCAACAATTAAACCTTAGCACCGGTAAATCGACGGGCGAGTTCGACGGCTTCGGAGGCGTTGGCGCCGTATCCGTCCGCTCCGATCTTGTCGGCAAAGCCGCGGTCCACCGGCGCCCCGCCCACCAAGACCTTGATCTGGTCGCGCAGACCCTGGGCCTTCAGTTCGCCGATGACCTTCTGCATCTCGGGCATGGTGGTGGTGAGCAGCGCCGAAAGGCCCAGTATGTCGGGTTTGATGGCCTTGACTTGATCGATGAGCTTATCAACGCTGAGGTCCACACCCAAGTCCATCACCTTGAAGCCGGCCCCCTCAAGCATCATGGTAACAAGGTTCTTGCCGATGTCGTGCAGGTCACCCTTGACCGTCGCCATAATGATGGTGCCCCGGGACTGGCTCTGGCCATCGGACAGGTGCGGTTTCACCACCTCGAGCCCCGCCTTCATGGTCACCGCCGATACCAGCATCTCCGGAACGAAGATCTTGCTGTCGCCAAAGTCCTTTCCCACCACGTCCATGGCCGCGATGAGGGCGTTGTTGACGATTGCACCGGGGTCGATTCCCACGTCCAGAGCCTGCTGAACGAGCCCCTTGATCTCGCCGTGCTTGCCGCCGATGACGGCGTCCTTGATCGTGTTCAGATGATCGTCCATAAACTTCAACCCTCCTTATCTGATAGAGATGGGGTAGCTTCCGTGCTTCAGGCAGGTCTCCCGCATCGTCATGTAGTTTTCAAATTTGGCCCAGTTCGGTACCGAATTGCCCGATCCCAGTACAAAACCGCCGCCGGGCGCCGCATCACGCAGCAGTTCCTTTACGCGAGCCTCAATCTGCGAAGTCGAGCCGCTGCGCAGGAGCTCGTTGGACACGTTGCCGATCAGACAGATGCGATCCCCCCATTGTTTCTTGACCTTGGCCATGTCCATGCATGACGGATCGATGGGCTGGATCACGTCCAGCCCCATGGCGATCAGATCATCCATGAGCATGCTGAGATCGCCGTCCGAGTGCATCAGAAAGAGGCGGTTGTTCTCGTGGCATCTATCGCCCACTTTCTTGTACCAACTGAAGACGTGCTTCTTGAGAGCAGCCGGCGAGATCATCGGACCCGTGCCGAAAGCAATGTCATCAACCACCCAGACCCCGGCCACGTGGTCCATGGCGAAGATTGTCTCAAGTGCCTTGAACTGGATGGTCGCCACGCGCTCGAATACCTCGGCCACGAACGACTCGTCCAGAACCAGCTTCAGGGCGAAGTTGTTGAACCCCATCAGCATCCAGGTCAGGGTGAAGATCTTGCCGGAGATGGCAATCACTTTCATCCCCTCCGGCAAAATCTTTCTGACGGCTTGTAGCTTGCTGAAGTCGATGTCGGCTGCAGCCTCCCACGGAAACTTGTCCAGGTCCGGCCGCTCGTGGATGAAGCTTGTAAACTCCAGGTTCCAGGCCTTGGGGTCGGTGGTGCCGGGCTTCTCGCATAGTACCATCTCCTTGAGAACCCGGGTTATCCCGGACTCCTCGGTGACCTTTCCCGGCGACATCATACTGACAGTGATGGGGATAAAGTCGTAGCCCGCCTTGGACCAAAACTCCACCTGCCCGGAAAGGTCATCGGCGGTCACTGTCCGGCCAAGGAACTTGCTTTGAATGGAATAGTCGATCAGGGCCTCCCCAAGAGGCACCCGGTCGGTCTCCCTGTGATTAACAGCAGCTATAAAACGGTTGAAGTCCGGCTTTAAATCCATCATTAACCTCCCTGAATGTTGCGGATTCGAGTCGTTTCCTTTGAGTTTCGAGCTTTTAATTTTTCGGCTTCTTCAGTATCCCGCCCGAGCAGCCTCCACGATGGCTCTCAAGTTCGCAAGCGGCGTGCTGAGCGGGATGGCGCACTCGGGACCGATAATGTTCACCCCGGCTTCGATGGCGTAACGCGCTTGTTTGTAAACGTCCTCCGGTGTTCCCTGGAGGAGCGTCTGGGGATTGTTGACGTTGCCGACGAGCGAAACCTGGTCGCCGATGCGGCGCACAGCCTCCCGCGAATCCACCTGCCACTCGAAATGATAGGCGTCGACCCCGGAACTCGCAAAGAGCTCGAGGCGATCCGAGCAGTTGCCGCAGACGTGCAGGATGATCGGTCCGCCGGTCTGGGCCGTGATCTCTTGGTGAATCGGCAGCAGATACTGCTCGTAATGACGGGGGCCTACCAAATTGCCGGTGGCGTGGTCCGCCAAAACCACGATATCCGCGCCGGCGGCGAATTGAGCGTTGATGAAGGCGATGGTGACCGGCATGAGCTGCCGCAACATCTTCGCCACCTTGGCGGTTTCGCCCATACCCACCGCAAGCAGGAAGTTCTGGGTCCCGGCCATGTGGTAGGACAGGGTCCAAGGCCCCATGACCTTACCGATGATGGCCGCCCGTCCGCCGACGTGCCGACGCAGGATGGACAGCGCGTCCAAAACGACGCGACAAGAGGGCTTCTCCAGAAAGTCGACCGGAACCCGAATGTCTGAGAAATCGGCGTTCGGGAACTCCTTCACGTCCGGCATCTTGTCGCGGTCGCCCCAGTCGGTCAGAGCACCCAGGGCGGCCGCCTCCTGAACCACGGAATACTCAGGCATAACCGTATCGAAGCCGACCACTTCATGGCCTGCCAAGGCGAGCTCGGCCATGGCCTGCGCATTAATGTGCGCATCAGGGAACGATACCCCGACCTTGTCCATCAGTTGATGACAGGCAATGGAGGTGGGGTTGCCCACCGCCGGGCGCGGTCCGCGCCGACCGCCGAACATGGCGGACATAACCAGGTTGTGTGAGTTGTGTTTCATTGGCGTTTGGACCTCCGCACGTGCGTTTTTTGATGGATAAAATCGTATCCACACATGGTTTTTTGTTGAAGATCAATCTTGAGATTAGACTCGATGCGCCGCATGACGTCGAAAAGATGCAGCACCATCTCCCGCTCGGCCCGGTCCGCATCCCGGTCCGCGATCGCATCGGTCAACCGGATATGAAAACCCAGGGCGTTTTCAACAGCCCCCGGCAACTGGACCACCTCGCTGATGAAGCGCTGCAGCATGTCGTGGATGGCTTGAAGAAACTTCATGAGCACACGGTTACCACTGGCTTGCGATAATTCCATATGGAAGGCGGCATCCTGCCTGGTAAACTCCTCGAAATCACCATTTTCAAGAGCCTGCTTCTGGTCCCCGACAATCCGCTGCAAGAGCCGGACAGTATGATCATCAGCGTGCACCACTGCCAGTCTCACGGCTGCCCGTTCTATGCAGATACGCGCTTCTATGAACTCGCGCACGCTCAGCGGATCGAGAAGAAACTGACCGCTCAGCGTACTTAGGTATCCTGCCGGGTGGGGCGACTCGACAACGATGCCGACACCCTGCTGGGGCGAGAGCAATCCCATGGCGGAAAGTTTATTAACGGCCTCCCGGAGCGTGTTGCGGCTGACTCCGAATTGTTTGGCAAGTTCATCCTGTGATGGAAGCTTCTGGCCACGCTGGAATTGCCCGGTAGCGATCATCTCATGAAGAGATTCGAATACTTTGTCCACGGCCGACGTTTTTTGGATGGATTGTATAACCATATTGCCTCATGATGGCATTATTATGAAAATCAATTTTCCGTTTCAGAGATACCCGTTCACTCTCTGCCAGCTCCGCAAACCGGAAAGATCATCGCTGGCATTGAAAGAAAGCGGGAAACGTTTTTCGGAAACCGACAGCCCCTTGTCGCTGGCCTCTTGGACCAGAGCCGGGGATACGGCGATTCGATTCAGGTCCGACGTGTTGACAATCCAAGCCATGCGAACGGACTCCGGGCTCCACAGGCCAATGCTTTGGAACGCTGCCTCCAAGGCTTTCCTGTCGGTGGCAAGTGCAATGGGTACACGCCCCTTTTCCGGAGCAGCCGCCGTAATACAGTTGACGGCCGTCATCTCCGGGTCCATTTTCTCAATAACCCGGCGGTGTATGAAATCGGCCAATCCAAGGCCGATGGCATTGCCTCCGGTTTTTTCAGAGAGATCTCTCAAGACGATGCGGGTGATTCGAGGCCTTTCGCATTCTTTCTCATAAATGTTCATGATACGGCCGATCACCTTGGTGTCAAAACCGGCACCGGAGATATCCTTTCCGATTTCGTCCACCAGAAGCACATCCAATTGGTCGAACGGGAGCGCCGCGTGATAGTGTTGGGCCTCTTGCAGCAATTCCGGCTCTCGTTTGAAAATGGCATCCGCCGGGATTGCCTCCAACCGGCGCAGCGTGTTGGTCTTGTCCTCGAGAATGGCAATGCCTCCCAAAATGGACAGCTTTGAGAACAGGACGCGGGCGATTGCCCTGATGGCCCGCACATAGCTGGCCGTCACGGCCAACTGGTGCATCACCTCGGCGCCGGCAATTCGGCCGAGCCCCACAACGGCCATCTTGAGCAGGCCGGACTCTATCTCGCCGATGAATTCGGTGTGTTCTTTGATGCGGTTGACGATCAGGATATGGTCGGCATCCACCGCCGCCCGGTCCGCATACACCGGGCAGCCCTCAACCTCCCCGATTTGCACCGGCTCCAGCAGGTTGTGGACAGGTGCACCCAACGCCTCCGCGGTCTGTCCCAAATGTCTGAGAACCCGGATCTGCCCTTCAGCCGTACCGCCGCCGTGGCTGCCCATGGCCGGAAGGATGAGCGGCCGGCCGCCCTTGTCCTTGACGGCCTCCGCCACAGCGGCCAGAACCTCGATCATGCTGCTTACGCCACGGCTGCCGGCCGTGATCAGAACGGTCTGCCCTGGCTTGACCGCCTGGAGCAGTCGCGTGCGGCAGAGTATCTCCCGGACACAGCTCGGGACATCCAGCGGTGGGCCATGTTTGAACTCCTGTTCAAGAATGTGAAGCTCGGGGAAATTCATTCGCATTGAAACCTCTATCTCTAATAAGTTGCTAAAAAAACAAACACCATGCCGTCAACCAAGACGCCCGACATTTTGAAAAGTACAGCATATCATATCCGTGCGCGTTACAAAAGCCGTGCAGCGCAGGATCACGACTTGAGGCGATAAAGTTTTTCAACCGCCTGCTCATCAATGTCTCAGCATCAACTTGGGCAGCCAGAGCGAGAGCGCCGGCCAGGCCACGGTCACGATGTTGGCGACCACCGTCCACCCCAGATAGGGCATGGTCGCCCTGTAGATTTGCGTCATGGTCACCTCCGGCGGCGTGATGCTCTTCAGATAAAACGCCGACGGCGCAAAGGGCGGCGTGAGATAACCCAGATGCATGTTCATGCAGAAGACCACGCCGAACCACACCGGGTCGAACCCCCACTCGAGAATCAGCGGCAGGAAAATCGGCACGGTCAGGAACAGGATTCCGATCCAGTCCAGGAAACAGCCCAGGAACGTCCAGATGATGTTCATCAGGATCACGGTTCCCCAGGGACCGAGGTCCAAAGTTTTGATGGAGTTGGTGACGAAAGTGGTTCCGCCGGCGAGGGTGTAGGCGCCGATGATGGTCTGGGCGGCGAAAAAGAGCCAGGAGAGCATGCAAGAAATGCGCAGGGTCTCGTGGAGCGACTCGCGCACCATGACCCAGTTAAGTTTGCGGTTGATCAAAGCCGCCGCCAGTGCCAGTACGACCCCCACGGCGGCCGCCTCGGTGGGCGTCGCGACGCCGGTGTAGATTGACCCCAGCACGCCGGCGGTTATCAGCATCGGCATGATGAGCTCCTTTAGGGTTGCCAGCTTTTCCTTGAGCGTCATGCTGAGCAGATCTTCGGAAACCAGGGGCGCAGCCTCCGGATGACGCCAACAGCGCCAGACCACGTAAAATATGAACATGGCCCCGAGCATGAGCCCGGGCACCACCCCGGCCAGGAAAAGTTCACCCACCGGAACCCCTGCGGTCATGCCGTAGACGATAAAGACCACGCTCGGAGGGATCAGCGTGGCGAGCCCTCCGCCGGCGGCGACGCTGCCCAGCGCCAGTTTGTGGTCGTATTTTTTGCTCAGCATCTCGGGCAGTGCGATCAGGCCGAAGGTCACGATCTCCGCGCCGATGATGCCCACCATCGAGGCCATGATGGCGTTGGCGATGATGGTGCCTATGGCAAGGCCGCCCCGCAGTCCGCCCGCCCACACGTTGACGGCCCTGAAGAGCTGGTCGGCGATGCCCGACCGCTGCAGGATCCCCGCCATGAGCACAAAGAGCGGCACGGACATGAGCGTGTAGTTCATGCTCATGTCGAAAACACGCGACACCAGCATGGACATGACGCTCGGTTCGAATTTCAACATCACCAGTCCGACCGCTACCGTGCCGATGGACCAGGCGAGCGGCAGCCCCATAACCATTAGCCCCAACATGGCCAACACAATGACGATACTGATCCACTCGATGCTCACAGCTCTTCCCCCTTCGCAATGTAGTAAAGATCACGCACGAACTTGGCCGTCTGCTGCAATAATACCATTATGAGGGCCGCAACCAAGGCGATTTTTAATGGCCAGATAACCGGGTCCCAGGGGCTCATGGTGGTCTCGCGCACGGCGATTGATTGCATCATGTATTGCCAGGAAGCCCAGATCATGACCGCGATGTACAGGAGAAAGGCAAAGTAGGTCACGCAGTCGATAATCGCCTTGCCCCGCCGCGACAGTCCGTGGTAGAGCACGTCCACCCGCACATGGCCGTCTTGCTTAAGCGTCCAGGCCCCGCCCAGGAGATAGAGCAGCCCGCAGCCGAACACCGTGGCCTCCGACACCCACACGGTGGGCTTGAGCAGCACCTCACGCATGAAGATCTCGTAGGAGATCATGAACGCCACCGCCAGCGTAAGGCCGCTTGTCACCTTTCCGATCCATGTGCTGGTGCCGTCGATAAGAGAAAGAATTTTTCTCATAGCCTTTTCCTCAATAGTATGAGAGAGGGCCGTCGCCCCCTCTCCGGGTGTCAACTTACTGAATGCGGCCGAGTTCCCGCAGCCAGGCTTCATGCATTTCGATAGCGCGCTTGGTCTGCTCGTTCTTGGACTTCCAGCCCTCCCAGATCCCCTGGGCTATCTTGCGCGCCTTGGCCCGCTCCTCGGGCGACCAGGCGATCGGTGTCAGCCCCTTGGCCTTGGCCTCGCTCACGAGTTTGGCATCGTTCATGGCGACCTTCTCGATGGTGTCCCAAGCCCATTCGCGGCAGGCCGTTGTCAGGATCTGCTTGATGTCGTCGGGCAGTTTGTCCCATTCCTGCTGGCGCACGGTGAAGTCGCCGACCGGCATGGAGTGGAAGCCCGGGTAGGTGAAATACGGAGCAACTTGATGGAAGCCGGTCTGGTCGTTGATGGAACAGGTGGCCCAGTTGGTGGCTTCGACGACGCCCTTGTCCATGGCCGAGAAAATTTCCGTGCCCGGCAGGACGACCACGGAAGCGCCGGCCTTAACCATGAACTCGGCTTCCATTCCCTGGGGTTCGCGGATCTTCAGGCCCTTGAAGTCTTCCATGGAGCGGATGGGCTTCTTGGACGGCCACGATTCGTTGCCCCAGGTCATAACGCCCACGGTGTAAGCGCCGAAGGGTTTGTAAAGCTCGCGCAGCAACTCCAGACCGCCCCGATAGTTCATGAAGGCATCCAGTTCCCAGGGCTGCTCATAGGCGAATATAAAATCGCAGAGGGCCGCGAAGGCTGGGTTGCGGCCGCTGGCGTAGCCCGGCCACACGTGGATGGCCTGCAGCACGTTGCCCTGAAGGGCGGTAAGCGTTTCGTTGGTTGGGACGATGGTACCAGCCGGGTAGGGCTCGATCTCCAGCCGTCCGTTGGTGAGGACCTTGATGCGCTTGCAGAAATCCTCGAAGGTCTTCTGCGGCTGTTCCTGGGCATTCCACAGGGTTTGAGCCTTCCACTTGATGGGAACCTGCTCGGCCGAAGCCGGGCCGGCAGCCAGAAAGGCGGCGACCACCAGGCAGATGGTGGTAAACAAGAACCGTTTGCGTGCTGACAGTCTCTTTGTGGTCATCGAACATTCCCTCCTTTAATGAATAGGTTTGAGATTGGCGTGGTCACGGAGGCTGGCACAGGAAGCAATGATCTCCGTCTACCTTACCTTCTGCAAATAGAGGATCTCTATCCTCAATGGTTATCCAATCATCCTATCATAGGATAACTTTGTCAAGTATTTTTTCCGACGGGAATAGGCCGAATGAGACGGCTCCGGTTCAAGAACGGGACAGGACAATGGTATTTTAGAATTTGGGAGGGGTGATGATGAGATAGAACCTGCAGTCTTTGTTCCCGCCGTTGCAAAGACGATGGGGGATTGAACTGTCGAAATAGAAGCTGTCGTTCTCCTGAAGTTCAATGAGCTCGTCCCCTATTTCGACTCTCATAATCCCGGTAAGGATAACGAGACACTCCTCTCCAGAATGGTTGAGCGGGGTCTCGCTCGTGGCCCCTTGCGGAGAGAGGGTGCCGATCATGATCGCCATCTTTTTGTTCAAGTCCGAATGTATGACATCATAGTTCAGGCCGGCCTTTGGGAAGACAACCTGTCGGCGCTCATTCCCACGGATGATCCGGGTCGGTCTGGCATCATCCGTCAGCACGAAACTGAAAAGAGGCACATCGAGCGCAATGGCGATCTTGCGCAGGGTGGACAGTGACGGATCGACTTTACCGGTCTCGATCTGGCTGATGAGACTGGCGGAGACTTCCGTCAGAGACGCCAATTTACGAACCGATATTCCCTTGCTCTGACGGGTTTCCCGTATCCTCTCGCCGATCATCATTCTCTTTACCCAGTAGTTAAATTCAAAATTCGGCCCGGAGATAAATGGCCTCTTGTCTTGGTATCGAAAAGCCTCCGCTGCCTGCTATCTTGCAGAAATGAGCTTGCGGGCAACCTCCACGGCCAACGCCGCATCGGGGGCATACGCATCGGCACCGATGCGATCCGCAAAATCCTGCGTCACCGGAGCGCCGCCGACCATGACCTTTGCATCCGGATACTTGGCTTTGAGCGCACGCACCGCCTCTTCCATCGCGCCCATGGTCGTCGTCAGCAGCGCCGAAAGGCCCACAATGTCAGGTTGATTCTCCGCGTAAGCGGCCATTATAATGTCCGCTGACACATCAACGCCCAGATCAACCACATCAAATCCATTTCCCTTGAAGATCAGGGCAACGAGATTCTTGCCGACATCGTGCAGATCGCCCGAAACGGTGGCAATCATGAACTTGCCGATCTTGGAATCACTGGATGTCTTGATCAGTTCGGGTCCCAGATGGTCCGCACCAGCCTGCATCGCCCTGGCGGCAATGAGCATCTCCGGGATGAAGGCATCTCCTCTGGAGAAGGCCTCACCGACTTCCCGAAGGCTTTCGATCATCTCATCCAGGAGTTCCCTTGCTCCGTGTCCCTGACCCGACAGAACGTCCAACTCGGCTTTAACCGCCCCACCATCCCCGCTTTTGATCGTTGCTCGCAATTTTTCCATGATAACAAAGCTCCCTGCTCTTTATATTTTACACAGGCCGTTCCAGCAATCCCGCCAGGAACCGGGGCGGGAGAACATTGGCAGCACGACGTTAGATATCTTGAGGCAGGGGATAAGTCCCCCACTTAGCCACCGAATCATAAAGGGCCAGGACGTTTTCAGGGGGAACATCGGCCTGGATGTTATGCACCGAGCACACCACCAAACCGCCGCCGGGCGCCATGGCCCGCACAAGGTCGCGAACTTCCGACTCAACATCAGCTGGGGAGCCGGTGGGTAAGACCTGCTGAGAATCAACGCCTCCCCAGAAGCAGATTTTGTCCCCGAACCTGTCCTTCAGGATCTTTGCGTCCATGCCGTGAGCACGAACCTGGACGGGGTTCAGAATATCGATTCCCACATCAATAAAATCCGGGATCAGGCTGGAGGCGGCCCCACAGGTGTGATAAAAGATCTTCGCATGGGTCTTGCTTCGGATGAACTCGATGGCTTTGGCCTGTCGAGGCTTGACGAATTCCCTGTAGTCAGCCGGTGATATAAGGGTCGTTTTCTGCCCGGCCAGGTCACCGCCCTGGATCACCACGTCCAGATACTCGCCGCACACCGAAAGGACGTGATTGAGAAACTCCAGGTGGAGTTCCAGGGTTTTATCCAGAATCGCATGAATGAAATCCCGGTTCAGGGCCATATCCATGTAGAACTGCTCCATACCCCTGAGTTTCCATGCACGCTCGTACCAGGTCTCCCAGGCGAAATCCCCGATGACAGCGTATCGGCCCTCTTCGGCAAGTTTTCCGGCTCGCTCCGCAACCCCGTCGAGATACCCGGGATCGCGGGGGTCGGGCCAGGCATAGGAATCCAGGTCGCTGATCTTGGCCTTGGCCAGGGGGCTGTCGATGAGGTTATAATAGAGCGTTGTCGGGGTTTTTACAAATCCGCATCCCCACTCGTCGACCACATACAGGCCCCGTTCCGTCCGTTTGGGAGTAAACTCCCAGGATTGGGGCTTGCCGATGTTTACATAGCGGGTATCGACGCCAAGACGCTCCAGCAAATCCTCTTCAGGGTCCACTGTCTGGCGCAGCCAGTCGAAGACTTGGCGCTCACGGTTAATGCCAAGATGTTTCAGCACGTTGTTGTAAGCAATCGCGGAAATGGTGGTCACCCATCCCCCGAGATCTAATGGCACGCGATCGGGAACTTCATGGTTGATCGCAGCCAGGAAACGTTCTTTTGAATTCATACGCATTCTTCCTTAAATAACGCCGATCGGCAGGCTAACCGAAGATCAGCTTCGGCAGCCAGGTAACAAGTTGCGGGATATAGGTAATCAGGCCAAGGGAGACAAGAAGCGGAATGAGGAAGGGGGCACAGGCCCGTGTCACCTTGGAGACACTCATTCCGGTCATGTCCGACATGATAAAGAGGCCCACGCCGAAAGGCGGGGTCAGAAAACCGATACAGACGTTCAGTACCTCCACGACGCCCCAGTGGACCATATCGATTTGAAAGGCCTGAAGAATGGGCAGGATCATGGGCGTCAGCACCAGGATTATGGCGCAGATGTCAAAGAAGCACCCTGCGATGAGGAAGGCGATGTTGAGGATCAGCAGAACCACCCACTGCTTGTCCGTAGCCGTCATGATCGCGTTTTTGACTAGGAGGGGAATGTTTTCCATGGTCACCACCCAGCCGAACACGGACGCCGCGCCCATGATGACCAAGATGAGGGCGGTCATGACCGCGGAGCCGACCAGAAGTTGCGGAAGCTGTTTGAACTTGAGTGATTTGTACACGAAAAAGGAAATAAACAGTGCGTAAACCACCGCCACGACTGCGGCCTCGGTTGGTGTGAACAGCCCGGTCATGATGCCGCCCAGGATGATGGCCGGTGCGGCCAGGGCGGGAGCCGATTTTTTAAGGGCGGCAAAGATTTCCGAGAACGAGGCCCGCTTGGCGGCACGAGGGTAGTTGCGCTTGACGGCGTAGACGTGGACCATAGCCATCAGGCACAGTCCCATGATAAATCCGGGAATGATACCGCCTACGAAGAGTCGCCCGATAGACTGTTCGGCAATCATCCCATAGAGAATCATTTGCACACTGGGCGGTATGATCGGTCCGATAATCGCGGACGCCGAAATCAACCCCACGGAGAAACCCTTATCGAACCCGGCCTTTTCCAGCATTGGCATTTCCAGCTTGCCGAGACCCGCGGCTTCCGCCGTGATCGTGCCGGAAATCCCGGCAAAAATCATGGAAGCCACCACGACCACATGGCCCATGGCGCCTCGCAAATGCCCCACCAGGGCGCGAGCAAAATTGAACATCTCCTCCGAAGCGCGTCCCGCGTTGATGATATCCGCTGCCAGGATGAAAAGCGGCAGAGCCAGCAAGGGGAACGACTCGATGCTTCCCATCATCCGATGGGCCAGAATGACAAGCGGCATCTCTTTAATAAAAATGAGATAGAAGAGGCTCGATAACAGCAACGAGAACACGACAGGGATGCGCATCGCCATCAGGATGAGCAGAACCGAAATCAGGATCATAGCGTTCATAGGTTGCACCTTTCTCCTTCACCGGAATCCTCGGGGTTGCAGACGGGCTCTTCCGGAAAGGCGGTGCGATTCCGGATATCGGCGATAAATCGCTGCACCTGGTAATAGAGCATCACGACAAAGCCAACCAGGAGCGACACTGCAAACCAGAACTCGCTCATTCGAAGGGCCGGCGTGGTGCTATAGGAAAGACGTCCCGAAAGTTTCCAGCTCTGCAGGATCATAACGCCAAGACAAATTATGATGAGCAAGTGGTTGACCATGCTCAGCGGACGCATTACACCCTTGGGAAGCATGTCCGTGAAGATGGTGATGCTGACGTTCTTATCCTGACGAACCAGAATCGCCCCCCCCAGAAACGTTAACCAGAGCAGGCCGAGAAGGCATATTTCATCGCTCCAGAACAAAGGTGCATTGAAGAGATAGCGCGTCACCACCCCGGAAAAGAGCACGACCACGATCACACCATGGACTATGGCAATCGCCCAGAAGAGCAATTTGCCGACGAATTTATTCAGTACTGAAATCATGGTGACCCTCCCCCCACAACATCAGATTTCGACCAGCCATTCAGCCGGCCGAAGATGGGTGCACGTCATTATTTGCCGAGCTTCTTCAAAAGCCCTTCGGACCAGAGTCCGGATTTTTCCAGTTCAGGATACGCCACCGAGGCTTTCTTCACCCAAAGGCTCCTGTCGGCATCCTTAAAGACGATCCCGGCCGCTTCACATTCTTTCTGAGCACCCGCTTCAAGGCTTTGGCCGTAGCTGACAAACCAGTCGGCCGCCTCCTGGGAAGCTTCGTTCAAGGTCTTCTGGACATCGGGCGGAAGCGATTTGTATTTGAGATCATTCACCCAGGTGACATCGTACAGGTTCAACCAGTCGAGCTTGGTGCAGAAATTGAGCTGCTCAAAAAATTTTTCATCGCGGACTTGAACAATATTGTGCACCATGCCGTTCACCACATGCTGACTTAACGCCATATATAGTTCGCCCCACGCCAGTGGCACAGCGGTAGCGCCAAGTTTGTTCCAGGTGTCCACGAGGGCTTTCGACTGCCAAACGCGCAGCTTGATCCCATTCAGTTCATCGGGTGTCATGATTTGGCGTTGTTGAGTCCACAGATGCACGGCAGGGCGAAACGCAAATCCGGGGAGGGTGCGGATGGCGAGCTTGTTGCGAACACGCTCCCGGACTTCCTGCAGATACGCATTACGGACCAGTTCCTCACGGATGAACATGAAAGGAGTGCCGAAGATGGTGTAATCCTTGTCGAAGGCATCCATGAAACCTTCCGCTTCCATGGCCATATCAATCGTTCCCATTGAGATCCCCTGCAAGATCTCTTTGATATTTCCGAGTTGCTGGGCGGGAAAAATTTCGATTTTGACCTTCCCGTTGGTCTTGGCGGCGACAAGTTCGGCGAACTTCTGGGCTTTCTTGTCCAGCATGCCGTTAGGAGCCGTGATATGGGCCAGCTTCAAAACGATCTGGTCCGCAGCCGTCGCCTTCACGGCCCAACCGGCCACTGCAATGCCCAATACCACCCAAATACAGAGTATTCTCTTCATTTTTTTTCTCTCCTTTTCGCTAAGTTTTTTTCCAAAAACACTGGAGGGACCCGTACTTATCTGCAAAATAAAATACAATTTATGAAAATTATTTGTCAAGTATAATTTAACATGTAAATAATACTTTTCTTGAATTCAAAAGATTTCACGAGCGCTGAAGGCAGGAAGGAAGGCAATTCGGCAGATCGACCTTCGAAGAGTCAAACGACTCCTAATAGTAGGCACCGGCAAGTCAACAGGTTTACACAGGCCGAACGAGGGTGAAGAACTTCCGAGCTGTTCGGAAACGATTGGGGGCTCGAGACAGTCAATGTATTGAATCATTTTCGCCCATGCCGAAGGGCGTAAACTGATTCAATCATAATCACAATGGCTGCCTCCGTGTCTGATGGGCATTCTCCGGATGATCATTATCCGCCCGGACCAACCGATCACAGCGATACATGGCAACCCCGATCACATCCCCAGGTAGGCCTTTCGCACCAGATCGGACTCAGACAGCTCACTGCCCGTACCCTCCATGACAATGCGGCCGGTTTGCAGGACATAAGCCCGCTGGCAGATCTGCAGGGCTTCGAACACGTTTTGCTCCACCAGCAGCACCGTGACGCCCTCGCCTGCGATGTGCCGCACGGTACTGAAGATTTCGGTGACCAGCTTGGGCATGACGCCCAGGGAGGGCTCATCCAGCATGAGCAGTTCGGGCCGGGACATGAGTCCCCGGGCGATGGCCACCTGCTGTTGCTCGCCGCCGGAAAGCGTTCCGGCAAGCTGATCCGCACGCTCCTTGATCCAGGGAAACTGCCGAAGCACCGCATCGAGGCTTTCGGCGATCTGCGCCTTGGACTCCACGGTATAGGCCCCCAGCAGCAGGTTGTCCCGCACCGACAGGCGCGGGAAAAGCCGTCGTCCCTCCGGCACCAGGGCGATCTTCTTTTTGACGACTTCATAGGCAGGCAGGCCGGAGATCACCTGACCGTTTAGACGGATCTCGCCTTTCACCGGTTTGATCAGACCCAGGATGGTCTTGAGCAGGGTGGTCTTGCCGGCGCCATTGGAGCCGATCAGCGAAACAATCTCACCGCTTCTGACCTCGAATGAGACGTCCTGGATGGCCAGAAGTCCCTTGTAACCCACGGATAAATCACTTACGGACAGCATTGTATCTTTCTCCCAGGTAGGCCCGAATAACCTCGGGGTTTGCCACGACTTCCTTGGGCGGACCCTCCACGATCTTCCGGCCGGTATTGAGCACGATCACCCGGTCGGAGAGTTCCATCACCGCCTCCATGACGTGCTCGACCACCAGTACCGTAACGCCGTTCGCGCGCACCTTGCGGATCAGCGAGATCATCTCTCGCAGCTCCACGCGGGTGAGGCCGGCCATGGATTCATCCAGCATGAGCAGCTCGGGTTTCATGGCCAGGGACATGGACACTTCGAGCCGTTTCTTGTCGGAAATGCTCAGCTCCAGTGCATTGTGGTTTCGCTTGTCCGTCAGTCCCGTAAAGGCAAGCATCTCCTCTGCGTGGCTGCGAACGTCCGCCACGCGGCTGTGCCGCAGAAAGCCGCCTGTCATGACGTTCTCCAGCACCGTCATGTCACTGATGACCTGCACGATCTGAAAGGTCCGGACAACGCCGAGCTTGGCGATCGTGTGCGGTTTCTGATTGGTGATGTCCTGACCCTTGAAAAACACCCGGCCCTTGTCCACGCTGTGGAACCCGGTAATGCAGCTAAAGAGCGTACTCTTGCCGGCGCCGTTGGGACCGATGATACTGACGATCTCTCCCTTGTCCACGTGGAAGGAGACGTCATCACTGGCCCGCACCCCGCCGAAATACTTGCTGATGGACTGCACATCCAAAAAAGCCGCCGCGTTCATTTGCCCCTCCGCATTAAGTTGGTGATGGCGCCCCACACGCCCGAGGGCTGGTACATGGAGATGAGGGTGATCAAGGTGCCATAGAGGATCATGTCCACCCCCGTCCCCTTGTAACCCAGCCAGGCCCGGCTGTATTCGGAGAGCGGGATCAAAATGGCCGCCCCCACCACCGGTCCCAGTACCGTGCTGGCCCCGCCCAGCATGGTCACCAGGACGATCTGAACGGAAATCGGCAGGATCATTACGCTCTCGGGGTCGATGTAGAGAATGTACTGGGCGTAAAAAGTCCCGGCCATCGAGGTGAGAAAAGCGCTGATCATGATGGCATAAAGCCTGTAGCGGACCACGTTTACTCCCAGCACCTCGGCGATTTCATGGCTCTCCTTGATCGCCCGAAAGTAGTAGCCCATCTTGGACGTGGACACCCAGTAGCAGACAGCCAGAGCCAGCAGCAGGAAGAGCAGCATGATATAGTAGTAGGGAAGCTTTGAGGAATGAAACATGAAATGGACCAGGGACTCTTTCACCATGGGAAGGGTGAGCCCTTCGGCCGCACCCACCATTTTCCAGTTATTGAAGACGATGCGGACGATCTCGGCAAAAGCGATGCTGGCAATGGCGAAGTAATGACCGCGCAGCTTGGAGCAGGGATAGCCGATGAGAGCCGCCAGAAGCGAGGAAAGGACTCCGCCCACCATCAGCCCGATCCATGGACTCAGATGGAAGGTCAGTACCAGGAACGAGGAAGCATACGCTCCGATCCCGAAAAAGGCCACCTGCCCGAAGGAGAACATGCCCGCATAGCCGCCCATCACGTTCCAGGCCACGCCGCACATGGCGAACATGAAGGTAATGATCATGACATGCTGGCCGAACGATGAAGACACCAGCGGTAAGATGATTAAGAGCGCCAGCAGGGCGCCGCCCGCGGCCAGTTTTTTGCCCGATATGTGCATTCCTATCACCCCTTGAGCCCTTGCGGCCTGATCCAGACCGTGATCAGATACATGGCGAAAACAATGGCCAGCTTATAGGACGGGTCAAAAATATAGCCGCCCAACGTCTGCACAACCCCCACCAGAATGCCGGCGATGAACGCCCCCTCGATGCTGCCGAATCCCCCCAAGGCCACGATACAAAAGCAGACCAGACCGAACGTTCCGCCCACAAAAGGATAGATATAGTAATAAGTCGCCAGCAGGGCTCCAGCCACCCCCACCAGGGCCGAGCCGATGGCAAAGGAAAGCGAGTTGATGCGCTCCGTGTTGATGCCCATGATCAAGGCGGCTTCCCGATCCATTTCCACCGCCAGAATGGCCTTGCCGGTGCGGGTATTCTTCAGGAACCAGAAGACCCCGAAGGAAGTGAGAATGCTGCCGATGGAGCTGACGAACTTGGGGATGCTGAGCTTGATGCCGGAGATATCCCAGGTGCCGGAGAGCAGGGTGTGCTCGATGGAGCGGAAGTTGGGGGTCCAGATGAGTGCCGCGACATTGGCGATAAAAATGCTGATGCCGAAAGTCACCACGAGCTGGGCCAGGCCGGGACCTTTCATCACCTTGCTGATGATAAACCGATAAATGAACATCCCAAACAGAAAGAGCGCCACGGCATTGATCGGTATGGAAAAAAGGGGATCGATACCCGCCAGCGTATAGAGCCAGTAGGAGAGAAACATGCCGAGCATGAGAAAGTCGCCGTGGGCGAAGTTGAGCACGTTCATGACACCCCAGACCAGGGTGAGGCCGATGGCCAGCAAGGAATAGACGAGCCCGATGAGCACGCCGTTGACCAGCTGTTGCACGAGTTGTTCCATGTGTGAGCACTCCAGGCCGTCGCGTGCCGGAGGCGGGTCGCATCCGGCACGCGGTTAAAGTTTGGGTCGGACCTTTCGTTACTTGCGGCCCTTCCATGCCGGGAACGGCCACACCAGATCTCGGCTGGCGGCATCAAAGGGCCAGACCGTATAATACGCCTGATCCTGGATCTGCACCAGCATGGCCGAGGCGTGGATGTTCTGGTGAGACTTGGGATCGAACTGAATCCCCTTCCACGGATTGATGATCTGATCGCCCGGTATGTTGGTATCCAGAAGGGCTTTCACGACAGCCTCGGGATCGGTGGATTTGGCGCGATTGAAGGCATCGGCCAGAACAAAGGGCGCCGAGAAGCTGCGGGCGGTGTTCTCACCCATGGGAATGTTGTATTGCTTTCGGTAGAGTTCGGCCACCTGGCCCACCATCGGTTTTTTCTTGGCCAGATCGAGGGCGAAGGTGGAGCGCACCAGAAAATCGTTGCCGTCGGCCTTGACCGTTGGCAGGTAATCGGACTCGATGTAGCCCGCCATGTTCAAGAAGCCCTGCGGCACCAGATTCATCTCCTTGAAAGTCTTGGTAAAGAGAATGGCGTCCGTGATGTAGGCAGCATGCATCACCACATCGGGCTTGGCCGAAATGATCTTGCCCACTTCGCTCGTCACGTCGCTGGAGTTGGCCGGATAGGCAATGTCCACCACCACATCGTAGCCGAACTCCTTGGCGTACTGTTGCTGCATCTTGGCCACGTTGGCGCCGAACTCCGTGTTCTCGTAAATCAACGCGACCGTCTTGACTTTTTTGCCCTTCTGTGTCTCCAGTTCCTTCAGAAACTCGAACTGGTTGCGCGCCATGGTCCCGTCATGGGGCGACACGCGGAAAAAATAGGTGAAATCGCGCTCGGTCAGCGTGGGCGATGAGGAATCGGAGCATACGAAGGGGATTTTCAGTCGCTCGGCCGCCTGGCTCGCGGTCTTGGTCACCGCGCTCTGGTAAGCGCCGATCAGGGCCACCACTTTTTCCTGGGTGATCAAGCGCTCGGCCTCGGCCAGACCGTTCTTGGGGTCGCCCTTGGTATCGGCATAAATAATCTCGATCTTGGCGCCGCCCAGATTGGGAATGCCCGCCTCTTTGGCAAAAGGCAGGTTCAGGTCGAACTGGCCGTTGATGATCTCCACCGCCAGATCGACCCCGCGCTTGCAGTCCATGCCCGTGGCGGCCAGGTTGCCCGTCAGGGGGTACAGGGCGCCGATCTTGATCACCTTCTGTTCGGCCGAAGCCTGTCCGGTGCCCAGCGCCAGGATTACGGCAAAAACCATCAGTACTATTAGAGCTCGTCTCATTCTTTTCCCTCCTTGCGTTTGGGGGACACGACACTGCTGCGCGGCCCCTTCTGGATTGAAAATCTGATCTCCTCCGACATCGGGAGCCGCTCCCAGTGCCGGCCATACGCTATCAAATAATTGGTGAATCGGGTATCCCATCCACCGATCTTTCATACAACGGCTCCGATGTACCAGGGGTGAAACTCCCACTGTCCCTGGGACATGAGTTCGCTCTGGGTCTTCCTTCCGGAGGCGGTCTCCAGGACCCGGTCGAAAATCAGCGCCCCCATTTGCGCGATACTTAGCCCCGCATCCAGGACCTGCCCGCAGTCTATATCCATATCATCCTGCATCCGGCGATACAAGTCACTGTTTGAGGCCAGCTTCAGGGTGGGGGCGGGGATGGAACCCAGGACCGTGCCCCGCCCGGTGGTGAAGCAGATGAGGTGCACACCGCCGGCGATAAGGCCGGTGACTGAAACCGGATCAAAGCCCGGAGTGTCCATGAAGACGAGGCCGGGCCCCTGAACAGGCTCCGCGAATCCGACCACTTCCACCAGGTTCGTGGTTCCGCCCTTGGTGGCGGCCCCCAGGGATTTCTCCAGAATGGTGGTGATGCCTCCGGCCTTGTTGCCGGGGGTGGGGTTGTTGTTGAGCTGACTGCCGTTGCGTGCGGTGTATTCCTCCCACCAGCGGATGCGCGCCACGAGCCTTTCGCCCACTTCGCGGCTGATCGCGCGCCGGGTCAGCAGATGCTCGGCGCCATAGATTTCGGGGGTCTCGCTGAGCACGGCCGTGCCGCCCTGGTACACCAGCAGATCGGCGGCAGCGCCCAGGGCCGGGTTGGCGGTAATTCCCGAGTAGCCGTCGGAGCCGCCGCATTCCAATCCCAGCTTCAGGCGGCTGGCGGGGAAGGTGCGGCGCCGGGCCCGGTCCGCCTGTTCCAGGAGCTTATGAACCGCGGCGACCCCTTTTTCCACGGCGGCGCGGGTGCCGCCTTCATCCTGAATGACCAGGGTCCGCACCCGCTCGTCGGGACGCAGTCCGGTCGCCAGGAGCAGGGATTCCACCAGGTTCTGCTCGCAGCCCAGCCCGAGAATCAAAACGCCCGCGAAGTTGGGGTGCCGGGCATACCCGTCCAGAGAACGTTGCAGGTAAGTGACGGCATCACCGCCGGGTGTCATGCAGCAGCCGCTGTTGGCTCCCAGAGCCACCACGCCGTCCACGTCGGGATAGCGGGCCATGACATCGGCGTCGAAACGCCGGGCAATGAGGTGCGCCGTGCCCAGGGAGCAGGTGACCGTGGAGAGGATAGCCACGTAGTTACGAATACCCACCGAATCGTTGGGCCGCGGGAACCCCTCGAAGGTGCGCCGCGTGCCTTCTGCAACGAACGGCGTGGGCCGAACGTTTTGGCCAAAAGCGTAATCACGGCTGAAGTCCTGCAAGGTCACATTGTGGGTGTGGACGTGCCGTCCGGGCGCAATGTCCGTGGAGGCAAAGCCGATGGTCTGGCCGTATTTGATGATGGCGGCGCCGGCTGGGATGAGACGCACGGCCACCTTGTGGCCGGCGGGGATATCGTCGAGCACGAGCGTGTTCTCTTCGGAAAGCCGATGCCCCTGGCGCAAGGGTTTCAACGCCACAACCACGCTGTCGTCGGGGTGCAGCCGGCTGCTGGATCGATCCGTGTCCGCCATGAGGCTATTCCTTTCGAACGGCTCCGAGGTTCGTGGTCGCAACTCGGATTTCAGCTTTCATGAGCCCTGTTTCCAATTGCCCTGTCTATCGTCTGACCTCCATATGCGCCATTTTTTCATAGTACTGGATCAGACCGCCATGGTCGTTATCTCCCTTGCCGTCAACCTTCAGGGCCTGCATGATTTCCATGACCGCGGCCGTAAGCGGCAGCGAGACCCCGACCTCATGCGAGGTATCCAGTACGTTCTGCAGATCCTTGATGTGCAGATTGATTCTGAATCCCGGCTCGAACTTCCGGTCCATCACCAGCGGGGCTTTTGCATCCAGCACCGTGCTGCCGGCAAGCCCCCCGCGGATCGCCTGATACACCAGATCCGGACTTACACCTGCCTTGGTGGCCAGCATCAGCGCCTCCGACATCGCCGCGATATTGAGGGCGACAATGATCTGATTGGCAAGCTTGGTAACATTACCGGCGCCGATATCGCCCGTCAGCACAACCGATCCCGCCATCGCCTTCATGATCGGAAAGCATTTCTCAAATACCGCTTTCTTGCCGCCTACCATTACCGACAGCGTGCCGTCTATCGCCTTGGGCTCTCCGCCGCTGACCGGCGCATCCAGCATCTCGATGCCCTTCTCGGACAGTTTGGCGGCGACTTCCCGGCTCACGAGCGGAGCAATGGAAGACATGTCTATGACAACGGTTCCGGCTTTTGCCCCCTCGATAATCCCCTTGTCTCCCAAAACAACCTGTCTGACATGGGGCGAGTTGGGAAGCATGGTGACGATGATTTGCGCCTGCTCGGCAACTTCTTTCGGGGTTTCGGCTGCCTGCGCTCCGGCTGCAACCAGTTCTTCAACAGCCGCTTTCACGACATCGCATACGACCAGTTGGTAGCCTGCCTTCAGAAGATTTTTGCTCATGGGCTTGCCCATGATACCCAGTCCGATAAACCCGATTTTGGCCATCTTCCCTATCTCCTTTGTCCTTATAAGTCTACAACCTATAGCCGAAGTCCTTGACCCATGCAAGAGATTTCAAGGTGTCCGGCTCCGGCACATATTCCAGCCCGATAACACCGCTGTATCCCAGACGATCCATTTCGCCAAACAGAAACGGGTAGTTGATTTCTCCGGTTCCCGGCTGATGTCTTCCGGGATTGTCCGCGATTTGGATATGTCCTATCAGATTCAGGTATTTCTTGAGAGTTGCGGCAAGCTCTCCCTCCTCGCGCTGCGCATGGTAAATATCATACTGGATGCGCACATTCGGCAGGTTCACTTCTTCGATGAGCCTTGCCACCTGCTCGGTTCGGTTCAAAAAGAATCCGGGAATATCATAGTGGTTGATCGCCTCCACCATCAGCAGCATGTTCGACCCCTGTAATGCTTCGGCCGCGAATCGCGCATTGGCTGTCAGCGTTTTCCAGTGGTCTTCATCGCTGAAGCCCGGAACCCTTTTGCCCGCCAGACAGTTTAGTTTGGACACGCCAAGCACCTCGGCATAGCCGATCGCTTTGCCCACCCCTGCCCTGAACTCCGCAACCCGGTCCGGAGAAGCAGCGATGCCGCGGTCCCCGCCGCTCCAGTTGCCACAGGGCAGATTGAAAAGCACCTGCTCCAGACCATTTGCCGCAAGTTGCGCTTTCAGCGTTTCCGCCGGAAATTCGTAAGGGAAAAGATATTCAACGACATCGAATCCGGCTGCGCGGGCTGCCGCAAAACGCTCCAGAAACGGTTTGTCATTAAAAAGCATCGTCAGATTGGCTGCAAACTTCGGCATGGTTACCTCCGATGACTGTTCATGCAGGTGCCCTACCTGCATAGCTGAATCTTATAGTATCTCAAAATTTCACCAGGTCTTGACAAGAGATGCCAGAGCCTCCGAGACCTCATGATCTTCCCGCGGTGCAAGGCCGCTTATACCCACCGAGCCGACTATTTTGTTTGCGCTGTTTCTGAGTATATTTCCGCCCGGAAAAGCCGTGAATTTGGGGTCACAGAAGAAACGGATGTCTTCCTTATCTCTTTGCAAGCGAAGGAACAGATCATGGGTTGATGATTGCATCCTGGCAGCAGTATATGCCTTGCATTGCGCTATCCGAATGCTTCTGGCAGGGCCGCCATCCATGCGCAGGAAACCGAGCAATTCTCCATTCTCATCACCAATTGCAATACATGCCGGCCGCTTAAAGTCATGGGATATCTTTGCAGATGCATGATCCAGAAGAATCCTGACCGCCTCAACATCCAAACTGTCCTTGGCTGTTTTTTTCGTGATGGTTTCCATTGTCAGCTCTTCTCCCATGGCCTGAAAGCCTTCAAGCCGCTCATCTGTTTAATGGAATGATGCGTTCCTGCAATGGCGGTTCCCGCGGACGGAATCCCTTCTTTTTTGCGAAACGAAAAGCCCCATGGTAAAAGTCAGCACAATGTGTGCCAACTATTGATGGGAAGGCTTTCGCTCAAAATCGACAAACAAATCAGCTCAATATGCATATTAATTATGCATGCAGTGCTGTTTATTTAAGCATTTTTGATGGTTCATGCGCATT
>CAIVVZ010000541.1 GCA_903909505.1 uncultured Desulfobacteraceae bacterium | reverse complement strand
TTACTGGCCGGACGGCCGAATTGTCCGATTGGAAATCGCAACAGACATCACGGATCGCAAGCAGATCGAGCAGAAGCTTTTAGAAAGTGAAGCGAATTATCGCTCAAGTTCTACCCTTATGCGCATGTTGTGCGATAATGTTCCCGACATGATCTGGGCAAAAGATCTTGATAAACGATATGTTTTTGTCAATCAAGCCATCTGCCGCCAACTGCTGAATGCGACCGATACCGATGAACCGATAGGGAAAACAGACCTATTCTTTGCCGAACGGGAGCGATTACGACAGGCCGATAATCCCGAATGGCACACGTTTGGAGAAATCTGCCGGGACACGGATGATATCACCATGGATGCCGGCACGCCCCAGCAATTCGATGAATACGGAAATGTTCAGGGAAAATTTCTTTTTCTCGACGTACACAAGGCGCCGTTCAAGGATGAAAACGGCAGCGTGATCGGCACGGTAGGGTCTGCACGGAATGTGACGGCACCCAAAGAGATCGAGACAAAACTGAAGCAAAGCGCGGCCCGGCTGCGGGAGGTGCTGGAGAATTCGCTGGATGTGCACTACAAGCGCAATTTACAAACCAATGCCTATGATTATCTGAGCCCTGTTTTTGCCAGGATTTCCGGATATACCCCCGACGAGATGAAATCATTGCCCCTTGAAAAAATTAGAAATCAGATTCATCCCGACGATCTACCCAAAATTGAACACGTGTTTTCCGAATTCATGTCCGATATAACTGATAGGGCTTATCGAATTGAATATCGTTTTAAACACAAGAATGGTCAGTATTTATGGTTTCAGGATCAATTCACCGTCATGAGGGATGTTCACCGGCAGCCCCTGGCGCTTATCGGGAGCGTGTGTGACATCACTGAAAGCAAACTGGCCAAAGAGATGCTGCGCGAGAGCGAAGAACAGTATCGTCTATTGTTTGAATCGTCGTCCGACGCGCTTTTCCTGGTCGCAAAAGATACAGGCGTGATCTTAGATGTTAACATCTTTGCTTCAGATCTATACGGCTACGACCCGGCTGAGCTGCTCACAATGAAGAGCTGGGATCTGTCGGCGGAACCCGAGGAGACGCGCCGACTCACCTTTCAGGCGCAGCCTGATCCTGAGAAAGTCCTGAGTATTCCTCTGCGACTTCATCGAAAGAAGGATGGAACCGTCTTTCCGGTCGAGCTCACTTCTCGATCCTTTCCTTTATTTGGGCGGCAAGTTCTCCTTGTCGCCGTTCGCAACATTACCGAACGCAGGCTGGCGGAAGCGGAAAAGGCGGAACTCGAGGAGCAGAAACGCCAGCTTCAAAAGGCTGAAAGTCTGGCCCGCATGGCGGGAGCCATTGCTCACCACTTCAACAACCAGCTTCAGGTCGTGACGGGAAACCTGGAAATGACCATGGACGACCTGCCACAGGGTTCGGCAGCTCAAGAAACCCTGGCCGAAGCGCTGAAGGCGACCCGCAAGGCAGCCGAGGTCTGCGGCATGATGATAGACTATCAGGGGCAAGCACAAGGCGAACATAAAGTGCTGGACCTGTCCGTGACCTGCCGCCACAGCCTGATCCTGCTTCAGGCCGCAGCCCCGAAAAACGTGACCATTAAGGCCGATATTTCGGCATCCGGGCCGGCCGTCCGTGGCAATACCGACCAGATACGGCAGGTTCTGACCAACCTGGTCACCAATGCCTGGGAGGCCGCAGGCGAAAATCAGGCAGCCATCACCCTGACCATCAAGACGGTGGCCCAGGCGGATATTCCCGTATCAAAGCGTTTCCCTATCGACTGGCGACCGGAACAAAGCCTTTATGCCTGCCTGGAAGTAGCGGATGCGGGCTGCGGAATCGCATGCAAGGATATCAATAAACTCTTTGATCCTTTTTTCACGACAAAATTCATCGGCCGGGGGATGGGCCTGCCCGTTGTATTGGGGATTGTACGCGCGCACGGCGGCGGCATTACGGTGAAGAGCGGACCGGGCCAGGGAAGTGTTTTTCGCGTTTTTTTACCGGTATCGACTGATGAAATCCCTTTCCAGCCGGACCTGTCGGCCATGCCTGGAGCACTAAGGACTATCGAATCAGAAAAATTCTCCAGGATCGAAGGCGGCGGCACGGTGCTTCTGATCGAAGATGAGGAGCCGGTGCGCAATATGTCCAGAATCATGCTGAAACGATTGGGATTTACGGTGCTTGAAGCAAAAGATGGTATCGAGGCCGTGGAGATATTCCGGCAGCATCAGGCAGAGATCCGCTGTGTTCTCTCCGATCTGACGATGCCGCGCATGGACGGATGGGAGACCCTTGCTGCCCTGCGCAGGCTTTCGCCCGATATTCCGGTGATCCTGTCCAGCGGTTACGACGAGACCCGGGTGATGGCGAGCGAACATTCCGATCGCCCCGATGCCTTCCTGGGCAAACCATACCAGCGTAAGGTGCTGGCAAATACGATCCGCCATGTTCTGGCAAACAAGAAGGATCTATGCGATGATTGAAACAAAGAACCTGGTCATCCAGCAGAGCGATTGGCCGGCAAGGCCTTCGTACATCGAAAGCAAGTCCGGTCGACAGACGAAACGGTTCTCTTCTGCAAAGACCGTCGCTGCCTTCTTTCCTTTTCTATTCGTGATTGTCGCCATGCTTTTTGCCGCAGATCCTGCGAGTTGCGACAGCCAATCCGCCGGCGTTACTTCGGAAGTCCGTGTCGGAAGCGAACTGGAATTTCCGCCCTATGCATTCTTAGATGAAAGCAGGCGGCCTGCGGGGTTTTCCATTGACCTGATCAAAGCTGTTTCCGATGCCATGGGGTTGACCATCAGGATTTCAGTCGGACCGTGGGGTGCCGTGTGGCAAGCCTTGAGGGATGCGCAACTGGATGTGCTGCCGATTGTTGCCAAAGTGCCTGAACGCCGGCAGTTGGTCGATTTTTGCCTTCCCCACACAGAGACCTACGATGCCTTCTTTGTGCGCAAAGGATCGTCACCCATTTCGAACATCGCATCCGCGCAAGGAATGGAGATTGTGGTCATGAGATCGGATGCCGCCCATCATGAAATGGAGGAACTGAATTTCAAGGGAAAGCTCATACTTGTCGATACGATACCGGAAGGACTCCTGCGGGTTGCGTCCGGAAAACACGACGCCTTTCTCGGCCCGGTAATGATCTGTTACCTTGCAATCGATAATCACTGGATACGGGGCCTGACCGCCGGGCCTGCCATTCCGGACTATAAACGCGTCTTTTCGTTTGCAGTGAAGAAAGGCGATACGGAACTGGCGGAGAAGTTGAATCAGGGGCTGCTGATCATTAAAACCAGCGGAGAATATGGCCGGATTTACGATAAATGGCTCACTGTTGACGATCCCTGGTTGAAGATGCGCAAATACTTCTTGCCCGCTGTCGGTACAGGGATTGCCATTGTTCTGGTTGCCGGATTCTGGTTCGTGACACTCCGGCGGCTTGTCAAGAACCGCTCGTTAGAACTGGCTGAAAAAAACGAAATGCTGTGCACCGCTCATGAAGGTTTGGAATTGCGTATCC
Source organism: uncultured Desulfobacteraceae bacterium (assembly GCA_903909505.1). Taxonomy (GTDB): domain Bacteria; phylum Desulfobacterota; class Desulfobacteria; order Desulfobacterales; family Desulfatirhabdiaceae; genus RAAP-1. Next base: position 11,756 of record CAIVVZ010000541.1, on the reverse strand, counting down.
GGGAACGGACGGCGGAGCTGTCTCAAGCCAATGAATCGCTACAGTCTGAAATCGCCGTGCGTAGGCAGGCCGAAGAGAAGATCCGGCTGAATTTATCGCGGCTGAAAATGCTGGTGGATATTCTGCAGCACCCATCCGAAACCATCCAGGATTTTCTCGATTATGCGCTGGATCAAGCCATCCAACTGACCGAAAGCAAAATCGGTTACATTTACCATTACCATGAAGATCGCAGGGAGTTTGTCCTGAACTCATGGTCCAGGGAAGTGATGGCGGAATGCGCGGTTGCCGATCCGTCAACCTGTTACGAGTTGGACAAGACCGGAATCTGGGGAGAGGCGGTCCGGCAGCGCCGCCCCATTATCGTCAATGATTATCAAGCCGTCAACCCTCTGAAAAAAGGCTGCCCCCAAGGCCATGTCCGGCTTGTCAAGTTCATGTCGGTCCCGATCTTCAAGGACGATGGCATTGTCGGTGTTGTCGGCCTGGCGAACAAACAAACCGATTATGAGGAATCCGATTTGCTTCAGGTCTCGCTATTGATGGAAGCAGTCTGGAAAGTTACCGAGCGCATGAGGGCGGAAGATTCGATGCTGAACAGCAAGAGACGACTGTCGGACATTGTTGAATTTCTTCCGGACGCCACCCTGGCCATAGATAAGGAAAAACACGTCATCATATGGAATAACGCTATTGAGAAAATGACAGGCATTTCAGCTGCGGAGATGATCGGCAAAGGTGACAACGCCTACGCAGTCCCGTTTTATGGTGAGGCCCGGCCGATGTTGATGGACATAATCTTTGAGGACAACAGGGATATTGTGGCCCGTTATCCCAACGTCTCACGTGAAGGTGACGCCTTTACAGTGGAAGTTTACTGTAACGCCCTTTATAACTATCAGGGTGCATGGGTGTTAGTCAAGGCATCACCCCTGTTCGATCAGTCTGGCAACATTGTGGGTGCGATAGAGAGCCTCCGAGACATCACCGATCTCAAGCGGGCGGAGCAGGCACTCATTCGCCTTAACGAAACCCTGGAACAACGGGTGGCGGAGGAGGTGGATAAAAACATCAGGCACGAACGCCTGTTGATCCAGCAGAGCCGGCTGGCAGCCATGGGCGAGATGATCGGTAATATTGCGCACCAGTGGCGGCAGCCGCTGAATGCGCTCGGCCTGCTGCTTTACAACATCAAGGACGCATACCAGTTCAACACGCTCGACGCTGCATATCTGGATCAGGCTGTTGCGGACGGCAGACGGATGGTTCAGAAAATGTCCACGACCATCAGCGATTTTTCCAACTTCTTCCGTCCGGACAAAGAGAACATCAGCTTCTCAGCTATTGAGCAAATCACAGAAGCGATCGCTCTGGTGGAATCAAGTTTCCGGCACAGCAATATTTCCGTTCATATCGATGCCCCGCAGGACCTTAAACTGCTGGGTTTTCCCAATGAATATTCCCAGGTGCTCCTGAACCTGCTTTCCAATGCCAGGGAGTCGATCCTGGCGCACAATCAGCCGCTTCCCGCAAGGGTGGATATTGTCGTCACAGAGCAAGATGGCCAGGGGTGCGTCTCGGTATGCGATAACGGAGGCGGCATCCCGGAAGAGATCCTGGACAGGATTTTCGATCCGTATTTCTCCACAAAGGAAAAGGGGAGCGGCATCGGCCTGTACATGTCGAAAATGATCATCGAGCGCAACATGTACGGCAGCATCACGGCACGGAACATCGAAGGCGGCGCCGAGTTCAGGGTCTGCGCACCGCTTTCAAAGGAGACCCGAACATGAGTAATTTTCTCATAAAATCAGAACTGTCAAGAAAGCGCATGATGGTTATCGCGGGATTGATCCGGGTCATGGCGATGAGCATAAGTTCAGCCGAGCTGAGGCTGTTGCCCCGGCGGAGATGCCGCAATTAAGGGATCCGAACAATGACTGAGAAATCAACCCGTGAAGAATTGGAACAGCGAATCTCAATGCTGGAGAATGAGCTGGCCAGACGCAAGCGGGCGGAAAATTCAATTCTCACGTTAAAGGGTAAAATCGGTGGGCAAGGTCTTTACGCATTGCTTGTCGAATCGGCTACGGATGGCATCTGGCTTCTCGATAAAGAGTTCATGACTGTTTATGTGAATCCCGCAATGGAAAAAAATCTCGGATATGAAGCGCAAGAGATGATAGGCCGCAGCTGGTATGATTTCGGAGACCCTGAATGGGTCGCGCGTGCTCAGGAACTCGAAAAACGCCGTGAGAACGGCATCGAGGAGCCGCATCAATTCCTGTTCATCCACAAGAACGGCAGAAAGGTGATGACACGCATCGCCACGACGCCGCTTTATGATGAGAATGGAGAATTTACCGGCGCACTTGGCATACTGAGCGATATAACCAGACAACAGGAAGCAGCGGATGCGCTGCAGGTCAAGGATATGCTGAATGTCGTGGCGAATTCCGCCGGCATCGGGATGTGCCTTCTCAATCCGGACAATACAATCGAATGGTACAATGACATGTTGTCGCAATGGTTTGGGACGCTTGAAAAAGTCAGGGGGCGAAGTTGTTTCGAGGTGTTTGAGGCAAGGGATGCCGTCTGTCCGGACTGTCCATCGCGGGTGTCGTTTGAAACGGGCAAAGCGGAATCAGTCGAGCACTGCGGCACAACCACCGGCGCAGCCAGAACCTTGGCAGTGACAGCCATGCCGATTCGTGATGCCGGCAACAACGTGATACAGGTTGTCGAGATCATACAGGACATCACCGATCGAAAGCATGCGGAGGATTCGCTGCGGGAGAGCAACAGCCAGTTGGAAGAGGCCATCGTACGCGCCAATGAAATGGCGGTTCAGGCTCAGGTGGCCACCATCGCCAAGGGCCGGTTTCTGGCCAGCATGAGCCATGAAATCCGAACACCGCTCAACGCCATTCTCGGCTTTTCGCAATTGATGCGGGGCGACTCGGATCTCACTCTTCTGCAGAGGCAGCGAGTGGAGACAATCAACCGAAGCGGGGAGCACCTGCTGGCGCTTTTAAATGATATCCTGGAACTTTCCAAGATCGATGCCGGACGGCAGCCCCTGGAGCTGAAAACTTTCGATTTGCAGGCCCTGCTGGACGACCTGGCAACGGTGTTCCGCCTGAAAGCTGAAATCAAGGGATTGAGCTTCGACGTAGAAGGGATTGACAGTGTGCCGCGGTACATTGTCGCCGATGAACAGAAACTGCGTCAGGTGCTGACCAATCTGCTCTCCAATGCCGTCAAGTTCACCCTCACCGGAGGAATCCGCCTGCGCGCAAGGGTTGAAGCGGCCGGGGAGACTGCCGGGATGCGATTGGCGGTTCTGGTGGAGGACACCGGGCCGGGCATCCGGGCCGAAGAAATGGACCTGCTGTTCATGGCCTTTGAGCAAGCTGAAGCGGGGCGTTCCAGCGGGTCCGGATCGGGTCTGGGACTGGCCATCAGCCGGCAGTACGCACGGCTGATGGGAGGCGATGTCAGCATCACCGGCAAAGAAGGCAGCGGCAGTGTCTTCTGTCTCGATATCCCTGTCAAGCCCGGGACTACGGCGATGGCGGCAAAAATTCCCGATGCCCTGCAGCTCCGCAGGATCGAGGCTGTCCAGCCACGATACAGGGTGCTGGTCGTGGATGACACGGAATTGAGCCGCAGATTCCTTGTCATGATGCTGAGAAGAGCCGGCTTCGACGTGTCAGAGGCCGACAGCGGAAGCCTGGCGGTGGCGGTATTTTCCGGCGAGCGTCCCCATGTTGTTCTCATGGATCAACGGATGCCCGGAATGAATGGCGATGAAGCCATCCGCAGGATTCGCAGCAGTCCGGGAGGGGAGCAGGTGAAAATCATCACCCTGACAGCCAATGCGACCGATGAGGTGCGCGCCCAGGTCCTTGCGGCCGGCGCCGATGACTTCATGGTGAAACCTTTCCGTCAGGAAGAATTGTTCGAGAAAATCCGGCTTCCGACCGGGGTGAAATACATCTACGCCGGGTCGGATCGACCAGCAAGGGCTGCCGCCGGACGGCTGCCGGTTCCAACAAAAGAGATGCTGGCCGTCATTCCCGCGGAGCTGAGAAAACAGATCCGCGAGGCGATTGTCAGAGGCCGCCTGGATAGGATGATCGAGTTGATTCAGAAGACCGCGGACATTGACGCAAAGATGACCGGCAAGCTTCTGGATCTCGTTGCAAAATACGATTATGAAGCGATACTTCAACAGCTTGAATAGGAGACCGGCATGACAACAGAATCATTCTCTTCCCGGGATATTCCTGGCATCCTCATCGTGGATGATGTTCCTGAAAACCTTGAACTGCTTTCCGGAATTCTCAGACAGCGGGGCTATGAACCGCGTCCGGTCCCCAGCGGCAAGCTGGCCCTGCTGGCGGCCATGGCCGACCCGCCCGATCTGATCCTTCTGGACATCCGGATGCCGGAGATGAACGGTTTTGAGGTGTGTGAGAGGCTTAAGGCCGATGCGGCGATGAAGGATATCCCCGTGATCTTCATCACCGCGCTGACCGATACCGCGGCTAAGGTGAAGTCCTTTTCTCTGGGTGCGGTGGATTACGTAACCAAGCCGTTTCAGGCTGAAGAGGTCTGTGCACGGATAGCGACACACTTGGAGCTGCACCGCCGGAAACACGAACTGCAGCAATCCTACGACAGACTCCGCGAACTGGAAACCCATCGCGACGGTCTGGTGCACATGATCGTCCATGATATGCGCTCCCCGCTGATGGCTGTCCTTGGGAACCTGGAAATGGCGGAATCGGAGCCGCTGTCCAATGCTGCGGCAGGTTTCATCGGCGCTGCCTCAAGCTCTGCCAGAACGATCGTAGAGATGATTTCTTCACTCCTGGACGTAAGCAAAATGGAGGCGGGACAGATGAAACTCGTGTTTACGGAGGTTGACTTGATGTCGCTGGCCAATGAGATGATCCGGATGTTCGAGCCTCTCCGGGACAGGCGCAGGCTTGCCCTTGCATCGGTCATGGAAATGGATGCATTTCCGTGCGATGTCAACCTGATCCAACGGGTCCTCCAGAACCTTATCGGCAATGCAATCAAGTTCTCGGACAAGGAGAAGGGCGTCATTACGGTTGGGATCGAGAAAACAGCCGATGACAGGGTGCGCGTGACGGTCGTTGATAACGGTTCTGGAATCCCCCCGGAATATCGCCGGAAGATATTCGACAAATTCTGCCAGGTGGAAACGCGCAAACAGAAGCGTGCCCATTCGACCGGTCTGGGTCTGACGTTCTGCAAATTGGCTGTTGAAGCGCATGGCGGCCGGATCGGATTGGAAAGCGAGGTGGGTAAAGAAAGCACGTTCTGGTTCGAACTGCCGCGAATCACCGCACCGGATTTGAAGAAGATGCCCGAAAGGAATATGCCCCATGCGTGATCAACAGACAACCCGGTTTATAGGGAGGGTAAATCCGCGACTTGCGGCGGCGCTGGTTCTTTCCGTTCTTGCCGCAGTGGTGCTTTTTACCGGGTGGGTGGCTGGAATGGCCGAGCGCCAGATGCGAGCCGATTTGCTGCAGCAGACGCGGCTGGTGGCGCAGGCGGTTGAAATCGAGCACGTCCTGCCGCTCACGGGCACGGAGACGGATCTGGAAAGCCCCCACTACCATCGGCTCAAGGAACAGTTTACAGCCGTCCGTTCGGCCAACCCGCAATGCCGGTTTGTCTATCTCATGGGCCGCAAAGCAGACGGAACGGTGTTTTTTTTCGTGGACAGCGAACCGGCCGGCTCCAAAGGTTATTCACCGCCAGGGCAGGTCTATGACGAAGTCCAGGCAGGCTTTCTCAGGGTATTCGACGCCAGGTCAGCCGCCGTCGAAGGCCCGGTTACCGACCGTTGGGGGACCTGGATCTCGGCGCTGGTTCCGCTGGATGACCCGCAAACCGGCGCTGTGATCTTCGTGCTGGGCATGGACATCGATGCCCGCGATTGGAAATGGGACGTGGCCGCCCGGACGGCCCTGCCAGTAGGACTGATGTTTCTGCTGCTCATCTGCGTGCTCACAGTCTTTGCCGCAACCCGCCGTGTTGACGCCACGCCAAAGCCGGTCCTATGGCAGCTGCTTCCCTCCCTGGCAGTCATTGTGATCCTTCTGCTTGCCGGCATGTTGGCGGTTCAGTGGAAACAGCATCAATATCAACTGGCCAAGGAGCTCGCAGCCGATATTTCCAATGCTTCCGGCGATCTGCACGCTGACATTGTTCAGCAGGCCTCCGGCCTGGCGTTGGCCGCGCAGCCCATCGTTGCCAATGCCTCTGCGCAACGGGCCCTGTGCGAAGGCGATACAGACCGTCTCCTGGCAGACTGGCATCCGGTGTTCGAGACGTTGCATCGGGAGAACCACCTTACGCATTTCTATTTTTTTGATGCCAACCGTGTATGCCTCCTGCGGGTCCACAAGCCGGAGAAGCGCGGGGATATCATCGATCGCTTCACTGCCCTCGAGGCGGAACGCACCGGCAAAACCGCTTTCGGCATTGATCTGGGGCCTCTGGGCACCTTAACGCTCCGGATGGTGAAGCCGGTCTTCGAAGCCGGCAGGCTTGTCGGGTATGTGGAACTGGGCAAGGAGATCGAGGATGTACTGCAGACGATTTACAGCCGGTCCGGCAACCAACTGGCCGTGGTCATCCACAAGGAGCATCTGAACAGGCAGGCATGGGAAGACGGCATGCACATGCTCGGGCGGGAGGCCGACTGGGACCGCATGCCTCACAACGTGGTGATCTATGCCTCCCAGGGCCGTCTGCCGGACGCTTTCGAGTCCTGGGCCGACCATGCAGCGGATGAAAATGTGCTCGGTGAAAGGGATCGGGAGATTACCTCCGACGGGAAACACTGGCGGGTATCCGCGATGACACTTCAGGATGCTTCGGGAAAAAGGGTCGGCGACCTGTTGATCCTGCGAGATGTCTCGGCCGATAAGGCGGCTTTTGCGCGCCTGATGGCTCTGGGAGTTACTTCCAGCACGGTGGTCCTGGCGCTGCTGATGAGCTTCATCTACGTCCTGCTGCGCCGCACCGATGCAGGCATCCTCGCTCAGCAGGCGGTTCTGCGGGATCAACGCGATCTTCTGGCTCGCGTCATTGACGGCACCAATGTCGGAACATGGCAATGGAATGTGCAAACCGGGGAAACTGAATTCAACGACCGCTGGGCCGCCATCGTCGGCTTCACGCTGGAGGAGCTCGCGCCTGTCGGCATTCAGACCTGGCTTGACCTGGTGCATCCGGATGACTTGATATCGTCCGAAACAATCCTGGAAAAGCACTTTGCGGGAATCCTGGACAGATATGATGTTGATTGCCGCATGAGGCACAAGAATGGTTCATGGGTCTGGGTGAATGACCGGGGCAAGGTGAACGAATGGACCCATGACGGCAAGCCGCTGATGATGTCAGGAACCCACGCTGACATTACCGAGCGCAAGGATGCGGAAGGGCTGCTTCAGCAGGTCAATCTCTATCTTGAGGAGGCTACGGCGCGGGCCAACTCCATGGCGGCGCAGGCCGAGATTGCCAACGCCGCCAAGAGCGAGTTTCTGGCCAACATGAGCCACGAAATCCGAACCCCCATGAACGGGGTCATCGGCATGACCGGCCTGCTGCTGGATACGGAGTTAAGCGATGAGCAGCGGCGCTGCGCCGAAATCGTGCGCAGCAGCGGCAAATCACTGCTCGGCCTGATAAACGACATCCTCGACTTCTCCAAGATTGAAGCAAATAAACTCGACCTGGAAACGCTGGATATCGACCTGTCGAGCCTGATGGACGATTTCGCCGCCACGCTGGCCGTAAGTGCTCACGAAAAGGGGCTGGAACTGCTCTGCTCCACTGATCTGGATGTGCCCACGAAAGTGAGTGGCGATCCGGGCCGCCTGCGCCAGATCCTCAATAATCTTGCCGGCAACGCAGTCAAGTTCACCTCTTGCGGCGAGGTGGCTGTCCGCGTCTCACTGGTGGAAGAGAATGAAAACGAAGTCCTGCTGCGATTCTCTGTGCGTGATACCGGCATCGGTATTCCGAAGGACAAAATCGACTTGCTCTTTGACAAGTTCAGCCAGGTGGATGCCTCGACAACGCGGCAATATGGCGGAACCGGCCTGGGACTTGCCATCTCCAAACAGCTGGCCGAGTTGATGGGAGGCGAAACGGGTGTGAGCAGCGAAGAAGGCAAAGGCTCCGAGTTCTGGTTCACCGCCCGTCTTGGCAAACGGGCCGGGGATGCGATTGGGGAGAGCACCCCGGCTGACGACTTGCATCGCGTGCGGGTGCTGATCGTGGACGATAGCGCTACCAACCGAGAGATACTATCCAAACGCCTGGCCTCTTGGGGTATGCGCCCGTCCGAGGCTTCGGACGGTCCTGCGGCGCTCCTGGATCTCTGCCTGGCGCTGAACGAGAACGACCCATTCCGGATTGCCGTGATCGACATGCAGATGCCGGGCATGGATGGTGAGACTCTTGGCAGGACCATCCGTGCGGACGTTCGTCTGATCGAAACCCGGATGGTGATGTTGACTTCCCTGGGAATGCAGGATAACGCCCGGCGACTGGAAGAGATCGGCTTTTCGGCTTATGTGACCAAGCCGATACAGCACCAGGAGCTAAAGGCCGTTTTGTCCCTGGCGCTGGACGTTCGGGACAAGCCATCTCAGCGAATCATCGCTGTCCGCCACACTGTCCGTGAGACACTGAACCTTTTCGCCGGTAGCAAGGCGCGCATCCTTCTGGCCGAGGACAATATCACCAATCAGCAGGTTGCGCTGGGTATCCTGAAGAAGATGGGCCTGCATGCAGATGCGGTGGCTAACGGCGCAGAAGCGCTCAAGGCTTTGGAAATTCTGCCCTACGACCTGGTGCTGATGGATGTACAGATGCCGGTAATGAACGGCTTAGTGGCTGCCCGTCAAATTCGTAAATTCAAATCCACAAGCACCAATTTCAAGATTCCCGTAATCGCCATGACAGCCAATGCCATGCAGGGAGACCGGGAGCGATGCATGGAATCGGGGATGAATGACTATGTTTCCAAACCGGTATCGCCCCAGACGCTGGCGGAAGTTCTGGATAAATGGCTGCCAAAGGAAAATGAGGAATTAGCAATGATACGTAATGAAAAGAAAATGAGGAATGCGGACCAAAGCGCTGGAATGATGAAAAAGAAAGAACCCGCAACAGAGGATTCCCGTTGCTCATTGATTTTCGACCGTGCTGGCATGATGTCGCGCCTGATGGGCGACGAAGACCTGGCCAAAACAATTCTGGAAAGATTTCTGGCGGACATCCCGCAGCAGATCGGGACGCTGCGGGGCTTTCTGGAAGCCGGGGACGCTGCGGGTGCCGAACGTCAGGCCCATACCATCAGGGGCGCATCGGCTAACTTGGGCGGAGAAAGCCTGCGGAAGGTGGCTTCCGAGATGGAGAAAGCGGCCAGGGATGGAGACTTGAGCGCCGCCGGGAGACTGATGGCTGAACTGGAATCGCAGTTTGACCTGTTGAACCAAGCGATGACAGCGGAGGCCGCGCTTCCTCCTTCATGATATTGGCCATAATTGCGCACCTGCTTTTCATCTTCTATCAGAAGTACCGTGCCTACGCTTTCAATTTTGGATAATTTTTCTACTTTGCCGGTCAGTAATGCTCCAGGTATGCAGGTACGTCGTGCTTACTCGGGAGTTCTTCAGTTGATACCGGTAAAAAGACCCGAAAGACACCTCCCAGTCCCTGTTCACTTTCTATTGTGACTCCACCGCCGTGAGCTCGTACAATCCCCAGTACCACAGACAAACCCATACCCCGTCCAGTGAATTTGGTGGTAAAAAACGGAACAAAGAGCTTCTCGATATCCTTGTTTGAGATTCCGCAGCCGGTATCCGATACTTCCGGGCAGGCATAGGGAATACTCTGGTGGCTGCCAGTCAATAGCGAAGCGCGCTAAGATAGGAATGTCCGCTTGAGAAACCGTCTTGACAGTCAGGCCAATGGTTCCTTTATTATAGCCGGTGGCCTCCCAGGCATTGGTGATCAGGTTGACAGGTTTTCGTTCGAATTTGCACCCAGCGGCAGGTCATCCATGACCATTTCATTATTAATGTGATTCATACAAGGCGCTCATAATTAAAGAATGTTGAGTGATGAGTGATGAGTGATGAGTGATGAATGTGAGGTGTCCTTTTTTTATTTCTTTTTATCCATCATTCATCATTTACAAGTGGGGTGGCAATCATGAACTCGGCGCCGCCTTCGATGTTCAAGGCTGTGATACTACCGTTCATGTTGCGTTCGATGATCATTTTCGACATATAAAGGCCGATACCGCTTCCTTTTCCCTTGGTCGAAAAATAGGGGTCGAAGATCCTGTCCAGAATATCTGCCGGAATGCCGCCGCCGTTATCGCACAGAGAGACGCATCCCTGACCGTCTTGCTCTGTAAGGATAATATCCACCCTGCCGGAAAGCTTTTGATTGTGCGAAAGAATCGCATCTTTGGCATTGGAAAGCAGGTTCAGGAGCACCTGGGAATATTCATTGGGAAAACCCAGCAGCTTAATGTCTTGCGAGGCATTGATATGGATGGAAATATTACTTTGCTGGAAACTTGATTCCACCAGAGCAATCGCTTCTCTGATTTGCTCCAGTGCGGAGAAGACGATCACCTCTTTGTCCGGACGAAAGAAGTTGGAAAAATCGCTGATGGTTGTGGACATTTCCTGAACCATACGGCGACCGTCCGCAACAGCTCGATCCAGATAAGCAGCGTCGAGCTTGTTGAACTGGTATGCATCCTTGATGTTAAAAATCAGCAAACCAAGTGCATTCAACGGCTGACGCCACTGGTGTGCAATATTGCCGATCATCTCGCCCATGGCCGCCAGCCGGCTCTGCTGGATCAACAGGCGCTCGTGTCTGAGATTTTTCTCCACCTCCTGCGCCACCCGCTGTTCCAGGGTTTCATTGAGGTGAAGGAGCTCTTCCTCAACCATTTTGCGCTCGGTGACAACTTGAAAATATACTGCGATGCCATCCTCATGCGTGTATACACGCACGTTGTACCAGTTTTCATAGGGTGCGATTCCGAAGTAGGTTTCGATGCCCAACGCTATCTTTTCCCTGATCGCCCGGGAGTAAAATTCTTCAAAAATGCTGCCTCTGGCTTCCGTGAAGACTTCGAAGAGTCGGTAGCCGACAACTTCCTCCTGGCGTTTTCCCAAGGTTGTTTCCGCAGCGCGATTGAAATAGGTGACGATCATCTCGTTGTCTAAGGAAAAGAAGGCATCGCTGATGCTCTCCAATATGGAGACCTTGTATTTGTTGGCTCTGAACAGCGCCTCCTCGGTCTGCTTGCGAGCGGTAATATCAGTACCAACTCCGACAAAGTATATTTTACCGTTCATAACCAACCTGCTCCCGGTAAAATGCATCATCAGCTTTTCTCCGTTCTTGATCCGCATGGGGGCTTCTACTTCTCCATACCCTTTTGTGAAAACATCGTTAATTGCCGCCTCCACCCGAATAATATCAGCCTTGTCGTCATACCAACTTAGGATACGTTACATAATAACATTATCAATTTATCGTGGCCGTATTGTGTAATTCCATTCACCATGAAATTCATCTCTTTCGAGAGCTAATGATTGTATTTCCTTGTCAGTGATTTTAATCCCTTTGGCGTACTCATTGGTGTCTACCGCTGTTTGGATTCTTAG
>CAIVVZ010000540.1 GCA_903909505.1 uncultured Desulfobacteraceae bacterium | reverse complement strand
AATTAAGATCCATTTCTTGTTCATGATGATACCTCCTGTTTTGAAATGACTTCGGCGCTCAATCCGGGAAGACGACCAACGCCTTTCCAGCGCCTTTTCACATCAAGATAACAGACCAACATGAAGAAAGCATGAAGCCGGAAGTTTTTTGTGCCAGGAAGATGGGGTGGTGGACTATTATTTTCGTTGTCGGGGACAATCCATCTGATCCGGATCGTTTACTGTAAAATACTTTTTAAGCCACGAAATACACGGAAAGAAGTATTTTCCGTGGCTTCGCGTGCGAAATAATTTTCATTCGTCAGGGTGACACCGATATCTCATGAAGGGTTACAAAGCCGTCAAGCATCGATCAGAGGGCGAAAATGTGGGAATGTCCGGCAGGATGCAGGTTCCGTCTGCAATCCGCATTATTTCTTCCGACGCATTCCTGATAATACATGATATGCCACCGGCATGACCAGAAGCACCAACGGCAATTGGACCACAAGACCGGAAATGATCGCTATGGCCAGTGGCTGCTGCATGGCGGACCCCTGACCGATCGCCCAGGCCAGCGGCAGCAGCGTCAGGATTGCCGCAAACGTTGTCATGGCAATGGGCCGCATACGGTTTATTCCGGCATTGATCAGCGCGGAACGGTGCTCCATATGCGGAATCAGCTCATGATACTCCGAAAAATAAAAAATAGCCACTTCCGTGACAATACCGATGATCATGGTCATTCCCATAATGGCGGAGATGTTCAGCTCGATGCCGGTCGCCCAAAGCCCGATAAAAACGGCGGATGCCGCCAGAAGCGGAATGGACATGATGGTGATGACCACCCGGAAATTTTCGTACAGAAAAAGAAGCAGCAGAAACACCAGCGCCACGGCGGCGACAAAAACCCCCTGCAGTCCCTTGAAGGCGATCTGCTGCTGGCGGTAAAGGCCGCCCAGATCGTAATACATTCCCTTCGGGAGCGTTCCGGGCAGCATCAGCAGATTTTTCACATCATGGATGACCGATCCCATATCCCGGCCGCTGATACGGGCGGTAACGGCCACCATGCGCTTTAGGTTTTCACGGCTGATCTGGGGCTGACCGGTTAATGCAACGATTTTCGCCACCCGCTTGAGGGGAAACAGATGGCCGTCCGGTGCGCGCAGTTGCAGGTGCTTGAGATCCCGGTCCGTATCACGCAGCGCGTGCGGAATCCACACCCGGACCCCGATCATCTTGACGCCGCTTTGCACCTCGGTGGTGACGGTACCACTCACATAAGCCTGGAGAAGACGTGTCACCGCCTCGGGATCCACCCCCTCCAGGGCCGCCCGCGTCCGATCGACATGAATCTCCAGTGCGTCGCCGGCGGGATTGATACCGTTACGGATCTCGATAACCCCCTTGATCCCTTTGATTTTTGCGGCGATGCTTCGGGCCGTCCCCTGCAGCTCCTCCACGTTGTCTGAAAAAAGCTTGATTTCCACGGGCTGGGGAACGGCGGTAAGATCCCCGATGAGATCCTCCATCAACTGGGCCATGCCGATATTGAGTCCCGGGACCTGCTGTTCGACCTGACCGCGGATATCGTCCATGACCTGCTCAATGGGCCGGCGCGGCATGGGCTTGAGGCGGACAAAAAAATCGCCTTCATTGGCCTCGGACATGCCGCCGCCAAGCCCGGTCCCGGTGCGGCGTGAATAGGTATCGACTTCGGCAACGCCCTGAACGATTTTCTCCACCTGCCGCAGCAGCCGGTCCGTTTCGGAAAGCGCCGTTCCCGGAGCTGTGCGATAATCCAGAATAAAGCCGCCTTCGTCCATCGCCGGCATAAATCCGGAGCCGATCTGTCGAAATGACAACCAGCCCGCCCCCAAGAGCGGCGCGATCAGAATCAGAACCAGCGCCGGGCGCGCCAGCAGCCGTGTCATCAGGTTCTCATACCGGCGGTGCAGCCAGTAGGTCATGCGGCCGCCTTCCTTTTGATCGGCGTCTTTTTCGGTCAGAAAATGATCCGCCAGAATCGGCACGGCCAGCCAGGTCACCAGAAAGGAAATAAACAGGGCGGAGCTCATGGTCAGTGAAAGGGCTTTGAAAAAAGCGCCGGTCACCCCGCTTAAAAACGCCAGCGGTACAAAAACAATCAGGGTGGCGGCGCTGGAACCGCTAAGGGGCTGAAAAAACTCCCGTGCCGCCGCCGTCACCCGGCCATGATGCGGACCATGACCGCTGCGGAGCCTGCGGACGATATGTTCAATCATGACAATGGCGTCATCGATGATCAGACCCACCGCCGCCGCCATGCCTCCCAGGGTCATGATATTGAAGCTCATCCCGAGGACATAGAGCATCACCACCGTTGCCGCCAGCACTGTCGGCACGATGATGACGGCGATCAGGGTAATTTTCAGGTTGCGCAGGAATACAAGCAGGACCAGCATGGCAAGCACGATGCCGATCAGAATGGCGTCGCGCACGCTGGCGGCGGAATCCACCACCAGACGGCTCTGGTCATACCAGTTGGCGATGGTGACGCCTTTTGGCAGTTGGGGACGAAAGGCCTCCAGTTTGGTCTTAATGTCCCTGGCGATCTGCACGCTGTTGGTGCCGGGCTGCTGATATACCTGAAGCAGGACGGCATCCTGGCCGTCGGCCGTGATCCTTATCCACTGCGGCACCGTCGTAGTTTCGACCGTCGCCACATCCTCCAGCCGCACCACCCCGTTGACGCCGCTTTTGAGGACGGTCTGCCGAATCTGCCCCAGGGTTTCAAAACGGGTGTTGGATACCACCAGGTAGAGCTTGTAATGGTCTTCCAGCTTGCCCACCGCCTTGACCACATTGGCGGCGCTTAGCACCCCGGCGACATCGTTGAGGGCCAGACCGTAGGCCTGCAGGCGGGCCGGATCGACAGTCACCCGATACTCCTCTTTTGCCCCGCCGGCCACATCGACCTGCGAGACCCCGTTCACTCCGGAAAACAGGGGGCGAAGCTGGTACTGGGCCAGATCGCGCAGCGCGGTCGGAGAAACATCGGATGACGTTAGGCTGTAAGCGATAATGGGAAACACCGTGGGATCCATGCGCCGGGTCATGAATGAAGTCCCGACGGGCAGCAGGGAGAGAGTCTGCGTGATGGCCGCATTGACCTGAAGGGTGGCTGCCGCCATGTCCGTGCCCCACGCCATATTGATGGAAATTTCAGCGCTCCCGCGGCTGGTCGTGGAGCGCACATCGAGAAGTCCCGGCACCCTTCGGACGGCTTCCTCCACCGGCTGGGTCACCTGAAGGGCCATCTGTTCCGCGGGCCGGTCCCCGGCGTCGAGCGAAACGACGATTCTTGGAAAATCAACTGTGGGAAACAGGGTAACCGGCAGTTTGAAAGAAGATACCACTCCGGCAACGGACAAAATGACCAGCAGAAACAGAATGGATCGGCGATGTGTTTGAATCCACTGGGTGATTTTCATTTGACGTCCTCTCGGACGGCCATTTTGTCCCGCAGTTCATAATTGCCCTGAACCACGACTTTCAGATCCGGGTTGAAATCACCGCCGATCGCCACCACGTCATCGGTTTCTTCATCCGAAGTAATATCCACCCGGCCGGCGCGACCCTGATCGATCTGGAAGATATACGCGCCTTTATCGTCGCGCAGCACCGCGGAGCGCGGCACAACCCAAGACTCCCGGGTTCCCAGAATGATTTCCCCCAATATCTGCATGCCCGGAATAAGATGATCGGTCTGATCTTCGGCAATCCGGACCTGAACATCCACAAGCCGGGTCTGTGGATTGATAATGCCGTTGACCGCCATCACCTTGCCCATGGCTTTCTTTTTTCTGTCAAATACGGGCCGGATGTGAACCGTCATGCCAACGCAGACGCGGGCGATTTCTTCGGGCTCAATCCCTAAATCGGCCATGAGGGAAGCCGATCTCGCCAATTGCAGCAGGGATGCGCCGGACGGGACCCGGTCCCCCGGCTTGACATCCAGCCGGGTCACGATACCGTCAAACGGCGCGACGGCGTGCTCGGTTCCCGCGCCCTTCCCTTGTCTGCGCAGGATGTCGAGATTCGCTTCGGCGTCCGCCAGCGCTTTTCTGGATGCGGCCAATTGCGCCTGAGTGGCCAGCCGCTGTTTTGCCAGCGCTTCCGTCCGCGCCAGCGCTTCCCTGGCGTAATCAACAGCCGTGGCCGCCTGTCCGTACGCGAAAGATTCGGCGGGATCCGTGGAAAATTCCAACAGCAGTGCTCCGCGTTTTATGGCCTGTCCCGCTGTAACCATCAGACGGGAAACCGCTCCCGCATGCGCAAAGCTGATGTTCATCGAATGGCGGGTATCCATGTTGATTGCGCCATAGACTTTCAGGATGCCAGGCAGCGGCATTTTTTTGATGGCTTCGGTTCGGACAAGCACGCTGGGCTCGGCAAAGGCAATCGTCGCATACCCCAACGCGCATACCAGCAAAACGGCGCCGGACAATCGTTTCGTCATGACGGATTCCTTTCTTTGTCAAATACCCGCGGGAAATCGCCACCCAGAAGTATCTGCAATGCAATGCGCTGTTCAATGGCAGACTGTTCCAGGTCGATCTGCTCAAGCGTCTTATTGAACAGGCTGGTACGAAGCGCGATGTAATCCCTTTCGTCCAAATTGCCGGCTGTGAAAGCATCTCCGGCATTCTGAACGGATGCTTCAAGCACTGCGATTTCAGAACGAACCGCTTTCAGTTGTTTTTCCAGCAATTGCTGATCGTCCATAATTTGCGCAATGCCGCCGCGGGCGCCAGTCAGGCGGTTTTCAAACTCATCGTAGAGCCGTTGTCTGCCGGCCTGTTCAATGGCGATTTTTCCCTGATGCTGGTTGAAAAGCGGCAAATTCAAGGTGACAGCCATGCCGATGGTGTGGATATCGCTGGTGTCATTGGCACGGGTAATGCCAACGCCAATCGCCGGAAACTGTTCGATGATGGCCTGCCGGTAGCGAAGATCCCGGCTTTCATACCCGGCCTTTAACGCCAGCAGATCCGGCCGGCGGTATGCCAGTTGATCCGAATCGGCGTTCATCCGCTCTTTATCGATGGGCGGCAACACCACATTGCCCACCAGATGAAGCTTCACATCGGAAGACAGCCCCAGAAGACGGGTTAACTCGTGATGGCTCTCGGTAATTTTCCGCTCCAGATCGTTAATCCGGCGATTGATATCCGCCAGCGCCGCCATATCGGCATCCGCGCCGCTCTGCGTGATGTTGCCGTCCGTCAGCGCTTTTTGGGTCCGCTCATAGCGGTCTGCCAGCAGATTCCGATACGCTGAAAGAGCCTGCATGCGCCGCTCCTGGTAAAGATTTGTGGAAAAGAAAATGCGCGCCCGGCCGATCACCTGCCACTCCTGCCACAACAGGGATAGATCCGCCTGGCGTACTTTTTTTTCTGCGGCGGCCATGACCACACTTCGGGTCAAAAGCGCCCGGATGTCGTAATTCAATCCCAGATTCAGAGCGGTATAGGAAGATCCGGCCACGTTGTCGGTGGGAAAGTCAACGCCGGCGGCAAGTTGGGGATTGGGCAAAAGACCGGCGTCAAACGCCTGGGCTCTTGCGATTTTGGCGTCATCGCGCACCAGCTTGAGATCCGGGTTGTTCACCACCGCCAGGATGGCCACTTCGGTGATGTCCAGCCCGTCATCCGGATCGAAATGGTAGTTCTCGGATTTTGGAAGCGGTATCGTTGATACATCGACGGTTATATGTGGAATTTGATGCGGCAGGTCCGCACGCATATTCAGCGGCTTGGCCTCGTATGTGGCGCAGCCCGACAGAATGGGCAGAATCGTTGCGGCCATCAGTAGATAGCGCTTCATATGATACGCTCCTGAACAGATTTATGATCCACCTTGATCACGACAAGCGTAATATCGTCTTCCTGCTTGGCGGAATCCTGAAAGTCCTTGACTGCCTGCATCATTGCAGATGCCATATCATCAACCGTACCGCCGGCATGTCTTCGAATCAATTCCATGAGGCGTTTTCTACCGAACATTTCTCCGGCATTGTTCCGAGCTTCCCAAACACCGTCCGTGCCGATGAAAAAAATCTGGCCATCTTTCAGATTTCCCATGGAATTCTCTTCATAGATGCAGGCGTTGTCGATTCCAAGCGCCATGCCATTTCCCGTCAGTTCCCGAAAGGTGTCGTCTTCGGGATCATACATCAGCCCGGGGTCATGTCCTGCCCGAACCCATTTCACTTCCCTTTTGGACATGTCAAACATCACGCAAAAGATCGTCATAAAGCTTCCGGATACTTCCGTATCCCTGCACAGGAGGCAGTTGACATCTCCAATTACCTGTGAAAGGCTTCCGGGCTGGGAGAGCCGGCAGCGCAGCAGCGCCCTGACTGTCGTCATCAAGAGCGCAGCAGAGACACCGTGGCCGACAACATCCCCCACCACAACGCTGACTCCGTTGCCAAATATCTCGGCAGGCGCGAGAAAATCGAAATAATCACCGCCGGTTTCTTCACAATACAGGCTTTTACCGGCGATTTCTAGTCCCTCCAGTTTCAGAGTCTCACAAGGCAGCAGGCTTTGCTGCACCTCCATAGCCAGATTCAATGCTTCCTTGAGCCGCATGCGTTCCTGAAGCTGGAAAACCATGGTGTTGAAACTGCGGACAAGTTCTCCGACTTCGTCTTCGGACGTAACCTTCAGAAACGATTCATACACCCCATTGGCAACATTATTGGCCGCCAGAGACACTTCCCGAACCGAAGACACAGCACGACCAGCCACCAGGCGGATCAAGAGCAGAATAAAAAAAACAAAAACGGTTGCGATGCCAATATACACATACTGAAAACGGGTTACGGACGAAAGGATTTGCTTTCCCGGAGTAATCAGCACAACAGTCCATGGCGCTTGTTCCAGCCTGTAAAATCCACACACCTCATCCGGTGGCATGTCATCCCCCATGAGGGTTCCGGAGAACGCTGTTTTCATGGCCTGAAGCGTTTGAAGCTCCATGGGATCACCGGTTTCGCCAAGCCTTTCGCGGTCCCCGGAAAAAGCGCTGATGAGGATTTTCCCGGTATCGTCCACCAGAAACGCTTTACTGTTTCGCCACCATCCGGATTTCGTTATCCCATGAATCAGATACTCGAAATTGATAACCACCTCAAGCCGTCCGATCGGCTTTCTACTTTCGTCCAGCAGCGATGATATGAGGGAAATGGTTTTGTCTTCCACAAAATTGCCGAAACGCGGCGGCGTAATCTTCTGAATCCGGCCATATTCTAGAAAATCCATTGAATGCGGCTTATCTACAGCTTTTGTGGAATCTAAACGTTTGGTGAAAACGCCCGCATCCGGCTGATAAGCAAAATGAGATGCCCCCGGAGATACCGGAACATTGTTCCAGTTCAGAATTACCTGTTCCACGCCATTCTGTTGTTTGAGCCGGTTTATGTTCCAGTCAAAAACGTCCCCGGAAATGCAGGTAAATCCTTCATCGTTATTCATGCTCATGATCTGATCTGTTATCGGTGACAGAAGCATATCCACCCGATGCGCCGCAGCCTGCAACTGGAGAATTGCGGCGACCTGCCACTCCGAAATCAACTTTTTTCGGGAATAAACAAAACCGGCAACCCCCATCAGGATCAGCAGCAAGGATACCGGAAGGATGATATAAAATGAAAGGCGCTGCTGCAAACTTTTTGGATGAATCATGGGCAATGCTCCGATAAATTGGCTATACGGATGAAAGCATTAATGCATCAGCAAGTTTCATCTGCTCAAATCCAGTAACATGAATCGGGCAGTGAATCAATACAGGGCAGAGGGCAATGTAGAAGAGCCCTAATAATTCCGTCAGAATCAGGAGTTTGGGTTGAGACACCAACGCACTGGCCACGGCCAGGCGTTGTTTCATTCCTCTGGAATAGGTCGCTATGGGACGATGCCGTACCGAACCGAGCCCCACCTTTTCCAGCAGTTTCCGCAAGTCACCGTCACTTTGCGACTGCCCATACAAACGGGAATACCATTGAAGATACGAGAGTGCGGTCATCCAGTCATAAAACCCGGCTTGTTCCGGCATGACACCGACATTCCGGCGAATTTCCAGGGCATTCTCCGCAGGATCATGATCCAGCACACGGATGTAACCGCTGCTTCGCTCCCGCAGGCCCAGCAGAGCGAAGATGGTAGTGGACTTGCCGGCACCGTTTGGCCCCAGCAGCCCATAGATATCACCGGGCTGCAGATGCAGTTCGATGCCTT
>CAIVVZ010000539.1 GCA_903909505.1 uncultured Desulfobacteraceae bacterium | reverse complement strand
TCCGTAGCTAAATATTCCTCGCACATCCTCCGGATATTTAAGAAATTCCTTCAAAAAGCCCAGAAAATGGGCTTTTTTTATTGCCAAATATTCCACGGAATCCCCCCTACGCCCCTTTATAGGGGCGGAAAAACCACCGCCACAGTTCAAAAACCAAATCTAAGGCGGAGGACAGTATGAGTAGATTCACTTGTCGGGAATTAGTGGAACATGAGTTGGCACACCTTAATCCCAGGATCGAAGGGAAAACAATTCGATGTAATTCCCCGAGTACAGGGTATCATAGACGCCCCCCATTTGTAGTCAATTTGGAAAAATGTACATGGTATGACTATTCAACGGGGAGAGGTGGGAATGTCGTTCAGCTTATAAGACTTCTGCATAGAAGCGGTTATTGTCGTGGGTCAAAATACGTTTCTTCGTTTTCTTATCCTATACATCAACCAAACACTTATCAGCACAGGCATACAAGGGAACAAGTTCCGTATAGTGAATTCACATTTCGGGAAATTGTTGTCGGCGGCATCTACAACCGGACCAATTCTTCCCGAATCAAACCATATCCAGATGTCCCCGATTACGATGGAGATCCCACAGCCATCGACTGTTACCATTCAGGATTCCTACATACAGGCGACTTCCAGAAATATGCAATCGAGCACAACGGCAGAATCGCCGGTTATAACGGTTCTGTCTGGGTCGATTGGCTGACCTTCGATATCGATTGCGGTACCGATCTGGAAAGAGCTCGAGGGGTTGGTTTGAAGGTCTACGACAGATTGCTCGCCACAGGGGTTGAACGCTACAACATCCGCATCTACTTCTCTGGGAACAAAGGCTTTCACATCTCCTTCAAGGACCCGATTTTTGACGAGGTAAACGGGTATGAAAGCACTCCAGAAAAGGTCCGGCAGTTTGTCCACGCATTAACCTCTGTGGTAGTCGGTTCTTTCGGCAATGTCTACACCGACCAGAACGGGAAAACGCACAGTATTATCGACCCTGCGATCTATTCCTGTACCAGTCTT
Organism: uncultured Desulfobacteraceae bacterium; assembly: GCA_903909505.1. GTDB lineage: Bacteria > Desulfobacterota > Desulfobacteria > Desulfobacterales > Desulfatirhabdiaceae > RAAP-1. The sequence goes on along the minus strand of CAIVVZ010000539.1, from coordinate 866 downwards.
ATTCGATCACCCAACTCCCGACATAGTGTAAGCGGTCTTTATAAAATACCGCTGTCGGAACCCGAGTTCCAGTACCGTACTATCGACGAAATCAAAAAAATGGCAGCCACACAGCGTAACCTTTACAATTAACCAGGAGGGCAACATGATTAACGAATTAGAGGCAGTGGTCCAGGCAGTTTTATCGAAGGAAGGAGCCTTAACTCCCAGAACGGCAGGGCTGAAACCGATAGAAGGATCTGCTGGTGGCGATTCAATTCGGCTTTCAGAGGCTTGGATTGCAGCGTTGTTCGCAAAACAGTTTGAAAATGTTATCAGGTACAACCATACCTCTGGCAAGTGGCTTATCTGGGACAATGGTCACTGGATGGTTGATGCGATAGGCAAGTCGTACGAGATGATGAAGGAAATTGCTCCGGCTATTCGAGAGTTGGCCGTTGATTATCTGCATAGCCCTCATCACTTTACGAAAATTATGAGGTTTGCAGATAGGAGTGAAAACAAATCTGGAATCGAAAATGCATTAGTGTTAGCTCGCAGCATACCTGGGATCGGTATGCAGGAAAGTGATTTCAATAGGGATCCGTACCTGTTTAATTGCCTGAATGGAACTATTGATCTCCGGACCCAGGAATGCAGACCGCATAATCCTACTGATGCCCTGAGCAAGATAGCGAGAGTTGCATTCAATCCTACGGCAGAATCCCCCTTCTGGGTCGACTTCCTGAATAAAGTGTTCAACGGCGATCCTGAGCTGATAAGCTACATTCAAAAGGCTGTAGGCTACTCAATGACCGCTTTGACCAACGAGCAGGTGGTCTTTTTCAGCTATGGCACAGGGGCGAATGGAAAAAGCATCTTTTTCG
>CAIVVZ010000538.1 GCA_903909505.1 uncultured Desulfobacteraceae bacterium | reverse complement strand
GCAACCTCGGCATGACCTGGGCTTGAACTGCCTGAGCAAAATCTGCACCTACCTGATCTGCTTGAAACAAGCCCGCCCCTGAAGAAACAAGCGCCGGCGTTGCTCCATCCCGCTGTTCACGCAACTTCGGCACGACCTGGGCTTGAACTGCCTGTGCAAAATCTGCACCTACCTGATCTGCTTGAAACAAGCCCGCCCCTGAAGGAACAGGCGCCGGAGTTGCTCCATCCCGCTGTCCATTCAACTTCGGCGCAACCAGGGCTTGAACCACCGTAACCCCTTCAGGTCCTGAAAGCGCAGTAGCCGCCAGAGGGTTGCCTGTCTGGGCAACCCTCTCATCAGGCATCCGATCATTCACCTTAATTTCCGGCGGTGATCCACCAGCAATCAATTCAGGCGGAGAATTTGCTTCATTTTCAGTGCCCAGAGAATGCAAATCAGGCTTCACTGACAAGTCAGGGTGCTGCGGATCCGGTATGGACAAAAGGCCCATGACAAAACCAGGCGATTTTGGATAAACAGACGTTAATCGTTTGGATATCTGACTGCCCTTGCCTGACTTTTCATTCATTTTTCCCGACACCGGGTTATCTGTTGCCGCCTCATCCGCCGATTGGCTTTCTGCCGGCTTCAGATTCAATTTTGAGGTTTCTTCAGGAGGAACCTGAACAGTTCCGAGACCTAACTTGGAGAGCACCGACAAAAAGTTTTTCTGACCAGAATCGGAATGATCCGTCAATTGGCCCAGGCCGCCAGAGACTCCATCCTTTAACGCCTGAGGTCTGCCGGTCCCGGAGACCACATCGCCGGAATTGGGTATGGTGATGATTGCACTTAACATGATGATGAATTCCTGATTATGGGGTTTCCTTATGAAAACGGCAGATCGCAACTTCATCCAGAAAATCCCGATCCAGTTTCAGCAGTTTTCTGGAGTATGCGGCCAATCCTTTTTCTTTCAGATTTTCAATGGTTTTTCGTTTCTTGACCGCTTCAATGAGATCATCCCGTTTTTGAGCATATTTGTGTTCTGCTTCTTTCACCTTTTCTTGCTGAACAACCATATTCCGGGCAAGTCCTTCAAGAAAATTGGCGTAAAGGATATGTTCCGAAATGGCGATTCCCCGCAGTTGTTTTTGATGAATCTCCGCATACGCTTTGTCTTTATCCTGCTGAATCCGCGTTAGAATCGTTTTTTCATCCCTGACCCTGCATCCGCATACCGCCAGTTCTTTCTGAATGATTTCCTCGTGATGAAGGCGGTGATTCAGGAGCGCTTCAAGTGCAAATTTAAATCTGGACATAGAACCCTCTTATCAACATGAATGCCTTTCATGAATAAAAATATTACCCGAATATGTTTTTCTTGTTTCACTTTTATTAAGATTGAAACAGACCCTCCAACTGCTGAACGCTTTCTTCAAAGCTTGCCGTGTCCTCAATTCCCTGCTGAAGATATTGGGTGATATTGTCTATCATATTTATGGCCTGATCTATCTTTGGGTTGCTGCCCGGAACATAGGCGCCAATGTTGATTAAATCCTCTGCTTTTCGATAGGTTGCCAGCAGCGACTTAAAAAGTCCCGCGCACACTTTGTGATGGGAAGGAATGATATCACTCATGACTCTGCTGATACTTCTTAATATATCAATGGCCGGATAGTGGTTCTGCATGGCCAGGTCACGGGTCAGAACAATATGCCCATCCAGTATGGATCGGACCGCATCCGCCACTGGCTCGTTCATATCATCCCCCTCGACCAGCACCGTATACAGACCGGTTATGGTTCCGCAATTTGATGATGTACCGGCTCGTTCCAGGAGTTTGGGAAGGAGGGTAAAAACGGATGGGGTATATCCTTTTGATGTGGGCGGCTCCCCCAGGGCAAGGCCGATCTCTCTTTGCGCCATTGCGAAGCGTGTTACGGAATCCATCATCAGGTTCACATGGAGTCCCTGATCCCGAAAATATTCGGCAATGGTGGTGGCGATAAATGCAGCCCTTAGCCGGATCAGTGGCAGGTGATCCGAGGTTGCCACGACAATCACCGACCGTTTTAACCCCTCGTCGCCAAGTTCTTTTTGAATAAATTCGTTTACTTCCCTGCCCCGTTCTCCGATCAATGCTATGACATTGACATCCGCCGAAGTCCTGCGGGCAATCATCCCCAGCAGCACGCTTTTTCCGACGCCCGAGCCTGCAAAAATACCCACTCGCTGCCCGCATCCAACTGTCAGCAGACCATTGATGGCCCGAATGCCAATGTCCAAGGGCTTGTGAATCCGGTTTCGCGAAAGCGGATTCATCGGCTCGGCATACAGGGGATATTCGCAGTCATAGGAAACAGGCCCTTTCCCATCGATAGGCGTTCCAAGCCCATCCACAATCCTTCCCAGAAGCTTATCCCCCACCGGAATATAGGCTTTTTGTTTTCCGGCGACCACCAAACATCCCGGACTAATTCCCCGCATATCCTCAAGCGGCATCAACAACACCTTGTTATCCCTGAAACCCAGCACTTCCGCCTTTACCTTGCGGCCTGTGCCCTGGGGATAAATATCACAGACACTCCCGATATAAGATGAAGGCCCCAGAGATTCGGTTACCAGACCCACCACTTTTGTCACCTTTCCAGTGGCTTTTATCGGGCAGGCATGATCCAGCAGCGAGTGGTAAAAATTTAAATTAAAGGATTCCATCAGGATAATCTCTCCAAATCCAGATTGTTTTTCTCCAGACCCGGCAGGAAGGCCTCTTCGATCATCTGAAGCTGTGATTCGATCCTGGCGTCAACATCGCCCGAAAGGCTTTCCACTACGCATCCCCCGCAGGAAATGGACGGATCTTCGACAAAGGTAACGTCTCCTTCAATGGGAATCAAATGCCTGCGCTCCCGCATATAGGCCAGTTCCGAAGGATGGATCCGAATCCGGACAGGTGCATTTATTGCTGTGGTCTCAAATGTTTTTTTAACAACCTCTGCAATAATTTCAGGATTTATTGCAGGTTCCTGAAACAGGATTTTTCTGGCTATGGCAAATGAGAGACTTACAGCCTCTTTCTCGGCTTTCAGGCAAAGCTCTTTACGGAATTTTTTCATTTCTTGCAGCGCCTGCTGAAGCGAATGAAGCACCGATTCAATTTCTTTCAATCCGTCAGCAACTCCGGCCTTGTGGCCTAATGAATAACCCTCCTTGTGCCCGTCCCGAACTCCATTTTGATAGGCATCAGCTTCCTTTTTTTGAGATTCGAGAATCAGTTCATCAAAATTTTCCCGGTAATCGATTCGCTCTTCCGACTCAAAAATTGATCCTGTTTTTCTGAATTTAGCTGGTGTTCCTCCCGGCAGGCCGGAATCGATATTGCTGTATACGCGCTGAAAGGACGTACGGACTTTTTCTTTTGGGTTGCTTTCTTCGGTCAGCGACGTCTCTTTAAAAATGTCTGGAAAACAATAGGGTTCAGAAGAAGCACAAGAAAGTTGACCGCAGGCTTTGATTTTATGCAATATAATCCCCCCCTTTCCGGCCACTGATGACGACTTCATTTTTGGCTTCCAGCTCCTGAATAATTTTGGTTATGCTTTGCTGGGCTTCTTCAACATCCCTCATCCGAACCGCACCGATTGCCTCTATCTCTTCTTTCAACATCACACCGGCGCGTTCAGACATGTTCTTGAATATTTTCATCCTGACTTCTTCTGAAGCGCCTTTAAGCGCCAAAGCCAATTTGGGCGTCTCAACCCGCCGAAGAACCTTCTGCATCCCCTTGTCATCCACCAGAACCAGATCTTCAAACACAAACATCATCTGCTTGATCTGGGCAGCAAGATCCGGGTTGACTTCTTCAATTTCACTCAATATCCGCTCTCCCGCAGAGCCTTCCGCCATATTCAGCAACTCGGCCAAATGGTTGACCCCCCCGGTTTTATGCGTAGCAGATGATTTTTTCTTTTTCATGAGTTCTTCAAACACCCGGTCAATCTCATTGATCATGCCGGACAACACCTTGTCGAGCCTGGCGATTCGCATGGCCACTTCGACCTTCAGGTTATCCGGAAGTTTGGATAAAACAGCGCTGCCGGACTCCGGCTTTAGATGAACAACAATCACGGCTATGGTTTGTGGGTGTTCATCTTTAATCATTTCAACGAGCTGATCCGGATCAAAAGATTGGAGTGCTTTTAAGCTGGATTCCCCTTCGTCCGGCTCAGTATCCGATTCAGATTCGCGCGGACTGGATTCCGGGGTCGGTTCCTGCGCCTGAAGGGGTTCGGATCGGGATGCTTGATTGTCTCCGGCTTTAGCCGCAACCGGTCCCCGGGATTGACGCTGTTTGATCTTTTCTGCCAGCATCGCAAATTCCTGAGCAATTTTATCCACCACTTCCGGCGAGATCGAACCAATCTGAGACATCTGTTGCTGTACAAGTTTTTTTTCAGCCTCTCCCATTCGATTCAGAATGTCACTGGAAATTTTTTCCCCCATCGAATGAATGAGAACCGCAACTTTTAATGTGCCTGACAACTGAGTCGTATCCATGGTCTGACTGCATCACTCCCATATGGTTTATAAAATGTGTTCTGCCGACAGATTTCAGCTTTGTTTCATCCATTCGCGCAGCACTTCAACAAAAGCCTGATTGTCTGCCATTGCCAATTGTGAAAGCTGATTACTGATAGGCAGCGCCTTGGGCGAACCATATTCTCTTTCGATTTCATGCACCGTTCTGGGGAGCTGACCCAGCAACTGAGCATTATTTGAAACCTCGGCAGTCAACCATTGTATGAGCGGACGGATGACAAAGATAAAGATCAACAGCATAAAAGCCCCTGAAAAAACGTATTTGATATAGGCGGAATACTGCATCAGCTTGGAAATCCAGCCGTTGTTTCCTTCACCCGTTTGAATTTCCGCCAACTCCGAATTCTCAAAAGGAATGTTGACCACCTCGACTTCATCCCCTCTTGACGACGTGTAATTGACCGCGCGCATGACAATGCTTTTGATTTTAGAGAGTTCTTCCGGCGAACGGGGTACATATTCGACTTTCGACTTCCCATCTTCGCCTTTTACGGTTTTATAGGCCCCATCCACCAGAACCGCCACGGAAATATTGGTAATCCGGCCAATGGGTTCAATGGTGCGGCTGGTCATTTTTCCAATTTCATAATTGGCGGTCGAATTCTGCTTCTGAAACCCCGCACTGGCCGAAGACGCATCGGTCCCCTGCTGAAGCTTGTCCGTCATGGCTGCATTGGATCCCGGAACCCCCATCGCCGTTTTTTCAGGCTTTACAGAAGATTCATTCGATATCTGCTCGCTTCGAACCACCTTGTTGTCCGGATAGAATCGTTCCTCTGTTTTTTCCTGTTTTTTAAAATCCATATTGCTCGAAAGCCGCACAATGGCCTTGTTCGGACCCAGCGCTTTTTCAAGCATTGTTTTTACCCGGCTTTCCAGTGTCCGTTCAACTTTTTCCTGATAAGCCAATTGATCGGTCCTGGCACCGTCAAAATCATTTTTTGGCTTCTGACTGCCGATCTGATTTCCAAGACTGTCCACAATGGTGATATTTTCCGGTTTCAGACCGGAAACGCTTGACGCTATAAGATGAACAATCCCTTGAATCTGATCCGCGGACAGCGTCTTTCTGGGGCGAAATTTGATGACAATCGATGCCCTAGCCGCTTCTTCATTCTCAACGAACAAGGATTTGGGGGGGATGACAATATGAACGCGGGAGCTTTCAATCTCTTCAAAACGGTTAATGGTTCGGGAAAGTTCGCCCTGAATGGCCCTCTGGTAATTAACGTTCTGAACAAATTCGGTCATTCCCAGTTTCGAGTTGTCAAATATTTCAAAGCCCACGCCGCCTCCCTGGGGAAGTCCCTGGGAGGCCAATTCCATACGGGTTTCATAAACGATTTCCTTGGGGATCAAAATTGCCCCGCCATTGGATGAAATCTGATAGGGAATTTTTTTAGCTTTAAGCTGAGTGATCATGGCTCCGGAATCCTCGGCAGAGAGCCCGGAAAACAATACCTGGTAATCAGGTCTGCCGTTCAGAACCATGATCAGGGTTAATCCGGCGATCACCCCCCCGATCAGTGAAAACAATGTGATTTTTTTGACCGGGTTCAAACCGGCATAAACGGTCTTAAACTGCTCTATTGACCCTTGTAGCTGCATGGATTCTCATCCTTTTTTATTTTATACCTGCATCCGCATGATTTCCTGGTAAGCCTCAAGCACCTTGTTTCGAACCTGCATGGTCAACTGAAATGCCACGCCTGCTTTTTCCATGGCAATCATTGTATTATGAATATCCTTATCCTCGCCGGATGCCAGTTTCTGAGCCGCGGCATCGGCTGAATTCTGGAGATGATTGACTTCAGCCAAATGGCTCTTTAACATACTTCCAAAAGAGTTTTTCTGAGCACCCTCTGTAAGTGGGCTACCTGCTGCTGCCGGCATCTTCGGGAAAAACTGTGTCGTGTCAAAGCGAATCGGCTCCATATTATCGTCCTATTTCGAGTGCTTTCAGCACCATGTTTTTTGAAGTGGATATGGCGGTAACATTGGCCTCGTAACTCCGCGATGCCGCCATCATGTTCACCATCTCCTCCATGATATTGATGTTGGGCATGGAAACAAAGCCCTGCGGATCTGCATCCGGGTGCAGGGGATCGTACTTCAGCAACGGTTTTCGGGAGTCGTTGATTACCTCAACCACATTCACTTCCGAAGGCTTGTTGCTGAGTTCCGCCTTTAACACCTCACCAAAAGCACCCTGAATGGGAGTGGCGGCAAAAATGGGTTCTTTCCGCTGATACGGCCCCCCTTGTTCAGTTCGAGTTGTTTCCGTATTGGCCAGGTTGCTGGAAACCAGATTCATTCTCAGCCGCTGAGCCGTCAATCCCGATGCGCTGGTTTGCATTGAATCAAAAAAATTCATAGTTACCTCACTGTTCCATTAATCGCATTTGACAGTAATTGAAACTTCTTTGAAATCATCTGTGCCGATGCATTATACATCAAACCATTTTCCGATAGACCGGACATGGTTTTGTCAATATCCATGGTATTACCGTCTTCTCGGAAATTATACCGGGGACTTTCAACCGGTTTGATTTCCGGGCCATTTAAATCCGCCATTCCCATCAAGGGGATATGTGCCGGCTGTGTTCGGTTCAATGGCGTTATCTTTGCTTCCCCCAATGATTTTCTCATTTCCTCTTCCACCAGAATGTCAAATGCCTTGTAATTGGGCGTATCCATATTGGCGATATTGGAAACCAGCAGGTTATGTTTTTGGGATCGCAGATTCATGCTCTTTTCCAAAACTGAAAAAGTCTTATCAAATAATCCCTGTGATTCCATATGAGATATCCTTTCCGTTTAAGTTCACCTTAGGCAAAGCAATATTCATACCAGACACACGCTATTGACGAAATATCGCTGGAATCAAGTGAAGACGTAGGTTGATGGGCTATTCATGCGGGCTGTATTGACAGGTGTGGTTCTGCAGGTGTCATAACGTTGACAGGAAAAAGTGACCAGACTGGTCCTGTACATTTACGGCGCGACATGAATATTTCTTGGGGGATAAATAAAAAATCCCCCATTTTCAGGGGGATTGAGGGGGGGAGGGATTCATGAACAAAACAGACTTTTGAACACACCGAGAACAAGGAAATTACGCAAAGCTTTCTTCGAGGTTATGGCGTTTAATTTTTTCAATCAGGGTGGTGCGTTTGATGTTGAGAAGTTTGGCGGCATTTTTCTTAACCCCATTGGCGATTTTCATCGACTGAGAAATCAGCGATTTTTCAAAATCACTGACGGCTGTGCTGAGACATATTCCCTGATCCGAAACTTCAACATCCGGAATGGATGATGCGTCCGAAGGAGCGGTTCTCAGCTTTTGCGGCAAGTCCCTGGGGTAGATTTCCCCTTCCTGAGTCAGAACAACCAACCGTTCCATCATATTTTTCAGCTCCCGGACATTTCCCGGCCATGAGTGGGCGATCATCAACTCCATGGCTTTTTCAGAAATTCCGGTTATCTGAGTATGTTTTTTCTGATTAAGCTGGTCCAGAAAATGGGCTATGAGAAGCGGAATGTCCGATTTCCGGTCTCTTAACGGCGGAAGGGTTAAAGGAATAACGACCAGGCGGTAATACAGATCTTCACGGAAAGTACCGTTTTCAACAGCGGCATCCAGGTCCCGATGTGTTGCGGCAATAATCCGGACATCGGTTTTTATGGTCTGACAACCGCCGACACGTTCGAATTCACTTTCCTCAAGAACCTTCAGCAGTTTAACCTGAAGATCGTGACTCATATCGCCGATTTCATCCAGAAAAATGGTTCCGCCATCGGCAATTTCAAATTTTCCGGGTTTGGCTGCAACAGCTCCGGTAAACGCGCCTTTCACATGTCCGAAAAGTTCACTTTCAAGAAGATTTTCCGGAATCGCGCCGCAATTGATCTGGACGAACGGCTTGTCTTTTCGATAGGAATTCTCATGAATGGCCTTGGCAATCAACCCTTTTCCCGTTCCGGTTTCACCCTGAACAATGATGGTACTGTCACTGTCAGCCACTTTCTCCACCAGGCGGAATAACCTTTGCATCCGCTCGCTTTGGCCAATCATATCCTTAAATGGGCCAGGCTGGCTGGAAATGGGAATAGACGGTTTCTCCTCAAGACGGGAATCCATGTCCTGCCAGTTGCTGTAATCAATTGCGAGGTTCGTCAAAGTTTGCCTCCTCATTCTTACCATTAATGCCATGTCGGAAACTACTGTTACCTGCGTATTGAGCAAGTATGATGCCAATTGCAGAAAACACCTTAAAAATAAATTATAAATGAATATATTCATATAGTTAAATTTATAATCCCCAAAAAGCGCATTCTTTCAGAACCTGTATTATTTGCATTTTGCAATCCGTTCACCAGAAATCAAAACACAATTTTTCTGGGGAAACAGCTTCAGACCTCATAAAACAGGATTATCTGTCTCTTTGCATTTTGCGATTTGCATTTTGCGGAATGTCGCGTAGGGAAGCAGGAAGGAAGAATATGAGGAACAAAAATGACCAACCCAGGACCGATATCCCCCCTTAGGGAAAGGGGGGATCAGGGGAATATATCGTCAAAAAGTTGCTTTGGCTTCTTCGATCGAAGCCTGGATGGTAAAACCGCTGGTTTCCTGAAAGCCCTTGAGTTCAGTCCCCAGGGCCGAAGACCCGATGATTCTTAAATGGATTTTGGATTTCTGGCAGCCCTCGACAACCGAAAGCACCAACTTGATCACCAGCATGTTGACCTCTTTTAACTGCATGGCATCCAGAATCAGCTTACTGAGACCCGCGGTGGCCATGGACTTTAGGGTCCGGTTGAAATCGACATCGATCTCCGACAAGGTTGCCCGGTCAGATTTTTCAGGCAAAGTTAAGATCTGGATATCGCCCATAACTGAAAAGTAGGGGCTGGCTAAAGATCCTGGCGAACCTGCCGCTGCCTCCTTGGGTTGAAGGGGATGGATTTTCAGCACCCTTTCGATCAACTGCTCGCCCTTAAAAGGCTTGACCATGTAATCCCGGACACCCATCTTAACAATCTGCATGACATTGTCCTTGCCGGATTCAGCGGTCAACATGATCACGGGAATATCTTTCAGTTCCGGCTGACCCTTGAGTTTACCCAGCATCTCCACGCCGTTCATCACCGGCATGGTAATATCCAGAATAATCAAATCAGGCTTATCGCGACTGGCGATTGAAAGCCCTTCAATACCATTTTCCGCCTCCATGACTACACAGTCATAAGTTGAAAATGCCTTACTCACAATTTTTCGAATGGTTTTGCTGTCATCAACAGCCAAAACTTTCAACGTCATAAGGTTCCTCCGTTTTTAGCTTAAAGGCAGTGGGTATCACACACCGTCATCAGGCGACAAATTTAATGAATACCTCAATCATGGATAACTGATCCTCATGCTGAAAAGCAATTTTTTCATGCCGCCCCCACCCCTTGGATTCGATTTTAAAATCGCTTCCGGAAGTCACATTGGGTATGGAAAGCACACAGGGGAATCCGGCATCGCATAATTTGGATTTCATATCCCCCCCAACCATGTTGCTGACTTCACCGATGACATCGTTGATTTCTTCATCATCTTCAATCTCATCCAGTTCCATGCCCAGCATCGCTGCGGTCATGACACGGGCAAACTCTTTGGGAACATGAACACAGATATTTCCGATAACATCGCCGGCAAAACCGACACAGCCGACTATTTTACTGCCCGATAATTCCATTGAAGGATTCGTTTCAGCGACGCTCACCTCCATGGAAAGCATGGTGTGAAATACGCCCCGGATCGAATGGGAACAAAAACTTTTAAGGTCTAGATTATTAATATCCGGCATAATTATCTCCTGTAATTGGTAATGGCCTTTTCATATGTCAGAATAGCGATGGTTTCGTAATATTGCAAGTCAATAACAGGGCAGACGGATGGTAAATGTCGTTCCCTTATTCACCTGGCTTTCCACATGAATGGTTCCGCCATGATTCTGAATGATGCCGTAACTGAGGGACAACCCCAGTCCGGTTCCATTTTTCGAAGCCTTGGTGGTATAGAACGGATCAAAAATCCTGTCAATTTCCGCTTCCGAAATGCCATGACCGGTATCCCGAAATTGAATTTCAATCCAGTCGCCTATTTCTTCCGACGTGTTTTCAGAAAGAACACTCTTAGTCGATATGCTTAATTCGCCGCCCTTTGGCATGGCGTCCCTGGCATTGGACAGCATGATAAAGAATACTTGAGTCAGGGTGTCGACATTTCCCTGAATGGCCGGCAAATTTTCTTCAAGTTCCATCACATTGCGAATGTGATCATATTTATGTTCGTGTTCAAAAAGCTGAAAAACCTTCCGGATCAGCGCATTTATCTGGACCGTATCCTTATTGGAACCGGCTGCCTGAGAAAACTGATAGAGCCCGTTCACAATCCGGGATATTCGCTCGGTCTGCTCGCTCATGATGGTTAAATACCGGGCGGTTCTCTCATCCGGATTGTCTTGCAGCATCAGCATCTGGATATAACCGGAAAGAATGTTAAGAGGATTGAGAATCTCATGAGAAGCGCCTGCGGTCAGCCGACCGATGGATGCCAGTTTTTCAGCCTGAAGGATCTGACGTTGAGCCTTCTGGAGCGATTCATGATCATTTCTTAGCCGGTCATACAAGAGGGAGTTTTCCATCACCAGAGAACATTGTTTGGCCAGCATGGCCAGAAGCTTCATGTTTTCCTGTGTGATGGCGCTCTCTTCGATGGCCGTGATGATAAGTACCACGCCCAGGGTGTGTTTTGCCGTAACCAATGGCAGCATGATGATGGTTTTTTTGTTTTTCAGGACAAGGGCGGGAAGCAGGGCGGGTTTTCGGCGATTAATAATCCAGGAAAACATGCCGCATTCGATCTGATGTTCAATTTCATTCTGACAAACAGAACCCATCGACAGGGGCGAGGCGCTTTTTAAAACAAATTCATGGCTCCGGTCGTCGACCAGGAACAAGGCGCAGCCTTCTATTTTTATCGAATTCTGAATTTCATGCAAAAAAACCGTCCATATCTGATTGATATTGGCGGTAATATCAATTTTATCCTGAAGCTGGGATATCTCATCCATCTGGTCAATGAATTCCAGTATGGCCTGATATCCCTTTTCCAGCAGGGCAATTGATTTTTCGGGGTTCTCGATTTTATTGTCAGTATCAGCCATCACTACTTCCCGGTTACCACCCAGCTAATATCCTGAAACTCCCTTTCCATTTCCTGTAAAATAGGCTCCAGAACATTGGGTTTCAGCTTCAGGGATGCCCAGGCTTCTGAATTCAGAGAAGGCATTTTTCTATCACCGCCGGATCCCAAATCAATGGCTCTGCAGAGAATATCCGCCAAGTGAATAATAGATGTTTCCTGAACAAATCGCCCGGCCTGCTCCGGCTGGTGATGGTGTTCCAGGATATTTACCAGCTTCAAGGGCAAATTCCATTTCTCCGCCAGCAATTTGCCCACGTCCGGATGCGTAAAGCCCAGAACCTCTTCCTCGGCTGTAATCATCAAAATATTGCGGATTTTCACCACACTCCGTACTTCCGTAAAGTCATCCGGCAGAAATAGCATCTCCACAATTTTTCCAATATCATGGAGAAGACCGGAGACAAAGAGTTCTTCAACTTTTTCATACCGCAGGTAGGTTCCAATCACCTTGGCTCCGATGGCACATCCCAGAGAATGATCCCAGAAACTTTCCTGAATCATCCGATTTTCACGAGAGCGGCTTGAAAACATATCAAAAACAGAAGTGGTCAGGAGCAGGTTACGTATGGCATCAAATCCCAACAAAACGATAGCGCCGGTAATGGTGGATATTTTCTGGGGAAATCCGTAAAAGGAAGAATTCACGAGTTTAAGCAGACGGGCTGTGAGCACCTGGTCATCGGTAATCACGCTGGAAATATCCCTGGCTGAAGATTTGGGATTGTTGACCAGTTCCGTTATTTTCAGAACGGTCCTGGGTAGTGTGGGAAGATCATCTATCTGGTTGATGATGCGGTTAAGATTTTTGGGCGCCATGATTTTTTTCTTGTTTCAGCAGTCGTTTTTCCAGGATATTTCCGGCAATTCGAAGAATCTCTTCCATCAGTGGATCTGGAAGCGATTCAGAAAATTTTACCCTGAGTTCATCATCAATGAAGGCCCTGCGTTCATGTTCCGGATCCATGCGTCCGGCAACGCCCTCACCGGCTGCGTCATCAATCCAAACCTCGTGAATACCCCATGATTTCAAGATATGGATATTTTTTTCGGTTAACCGAACATCCGGTTTCAGCAGTAGCACGTCCTGCAGGGTATAAACCGATTTGGCCAGCGTCATCCCCGGCTTTGCCTTGTCCAGATCAATCAGATGCATGCAATGCTCTCGTCCTGGCGGGGATGCAGCAGTGTCAGGGTTTCCACCAGATGCTTCAGATTCATGGGTTTTTGAAGATATTGGTCGGCACCCAACCGAAGCGCCTCATCAACGGTTTCCGTATCGCCATAAGCAGACAGCATAATCACACCCGTTGCTTTGTTTTTGGCCTTGATGTTTTTCAGCACCTCCATGCCGCTCATTCCCGGCATCCGAATATCCAAAATGACGATGTGCGGCTGAAATTGCTGAGTAACGGACAGCGCATCCTCGCCGTTTGAAACAGCAGCCGCTTGATACCCTTGAATAGAAAGATATTCCTTTAACAATTCCCCGACAAACAACTCATCGTCAACAATCAGCACCCTGATTTGCTCCATCTTTCAGACTTCCTTCTCTTAATTCAGAACAAAGGCAACGCTTTGCGTTCTCATGGCACGCGGACAGCCTTTAGAATAACGCAAGTTCCACAACGGAAACGTCTGGACGGCCGGTTTTTTATGGGGATTTTTTCGGAACACTTTCAATATTGAAGGATTATCATGGATGACAATCCAATATCAAGATAAAACAAGGCAGGAAGAATCAATCCGTTCTCTGGCCGTTCTCTGGCCGTTCTCTGGCAAAAAATCCGGCAACCCCCATAAGCGGCATCACACTTTCGCGTGGTGTCGCGGGTTATACTTTTTTATCATACAATATCCCGATCATCTGGTTCATCTTTTCAACCAGCGCCATAAACTCTTCGGTCGGAATTTCCCGGATGATTTTTTGAGTGCCTTTTTCGACCACCTTAACAATCATTTTTCCGGAATTCTTATACTGGGAAAACTCCAGTCCGACTTCTTGCATCTGATTGATTTTACTTTCCAGATCCTTCAAAATAGCCGGTATGGTCTGTTCAGTGCTTTTCGCTTGTTTCTGCTGATCCTGGGCTTTCGCATCAATTTGATCCCGGGTTCTTAAATCAATTTGATCCAAGTTTTGAATCGGTTTGATTCCGGATTTCTCAGGATTCTGTGACGCGGGATACCCCATGGATTTCACATCCACAAAACCGGTCTGAAATTTTAGAACTTTTAAAGATGGCATCGCTTCCATACTGCCTCCACTATTTTACGTATGCATGGATCATTTTTTTTCCATCCGCAACCTGTTTGATCTGGGTGGAAACTTCATGTTGACAATGTTGAATTTCCATTATCACGTCCAAGACCTGTCTGCAAAGGGCCTGAACCCGATCCAAAAGATTTCTATCGCCGCAGGGACCAGCCTCCTGAAGTTCCTTCATGATATTTTCATTCTCTTCAGCCAGGGGTCTGAGCACATCCGGGTCCGCTTCCTTCAGCGCAAGTTTGACCCGATCCGTTACCGCCGCCAGTCTTTGAAATAGCATTTCATGACAATTATGCTGCAATGCTGAACCCCCTTCGAGATATGGGTTGATACGACGGGGAATGATCCGAAACCGCTGCCAAAGACACTTGTTTCAAAGCTTCCGCAAAGCCTTCATGGATGGTCACGAGGAGTGATTCCACCTCACCCAGGACCTGATTGTCATTTCTAAGATTGCCAACGGTCAAACGGTCAAGGATATACTGGTAAAGGTCAGAAAGATTATTAACGATACTGCCACCCATATCCCGGTCCAGCGCACAATCCAGTTCAATAATAATGGCTATCGCCTTGGAGATATTTTCTCCTTTAGCCTTTGGATCGCCCGCCTCGAGCCCGCGCCGCGCAGCCTGAATAAACCGCACGGTTCCTTCCAGTAGTTTAACCAGCATGATTTCCTTGCTGTCAATCGTGGTGGCGATTCGGTTGTAAGCGCTGTATCCCGCATAAGTCATTTGATTTTCTCCTCAGTAGTTACACCGGCACTGGTGGGAAAGTTTATTGGTTATTCGAATCATTCGATCTCAACAAAAATGCTCGATTTTCGACTATTTACCCGCTACTGCTACTTGCTGCTGCTATTGCTGGCCCAATTGTTCTGGAGCTGAGTCAGTTGCTGGGTTAAAGAATCAGATTGATTCTTATATTGCCCCAAAATCACTTCCAAAGCGGAAAATTGTGTCTGTAGCCGGGTTTCATTCGCTGCCAGACGGGTATTCATTGAAACGACCTGCTTGCCCAGTGAATCGATGGTTGACTGGATGCCTTTTGTCCGAACCGTCAGCGTTCCGGTCTTCGTATCCAGAATATTTTGCACGGAGGTAAGCATCCGGGCGGAAAATCCTTCCGATCCCGTTGCTGCGGATGTAAAAAATTTGCTTACAGAGTCAAAATTATTAGACAACTTAGAGTTTAAGGTCGCTGAATTGAGTACCAGCTTGCCTGCGGTCGCCATTGCGTCGGTGTTCGTAAATTTAACCCCCATATCAGACAGGTGATTCAAGCCTGTTGGCAGTCCCGACACTGGATTGGTAATCAGATCTCGAAGTTGGCTCTGAATGCGCCGGATCGTAGAATCCCCAAAAAGCGTTCCGGTTGCCTGGGTCTTTGGATCGTAACTCTGCAAATTATTCAGGGTATCCGAGACGTTATTGAAGGCGCTGACAAAAGCGTTCAACCGGCTGGTCAGAAGGGAATTGTCCTGATCAACCGATACCGTCACTGCGGTCTTGATATCGGCACCTTTCAGGCGCAGCGTCACCCCGCTGATGGCATCACTGATGGTATTGGTCGATCGCGTGATATTGACAATCCCGTCCACACTGATATCGGCATCATTTGCCGGCTGAATCTGGGTAAGGTTCTTTGTGGTGCCGGCGCTATCATAAACCAGTTGGGACAATCCTGTCTTATCCTGGTTCAACGGATCGGAAGACGCGGAAGTTCCGGCTTCCGTGACCGTCAGACTGATGGCATTGGCCGCACCGGTCGTTTTTCCGGCCAATGTCAGATAATAGCTGGTTCCTTTAATAACCACATTGGCGCTTACGCCCGCGCCCGCGGCATTGATCGACTTTGCCACATCAGAGATGGTATCAGTGGCGCTCACTGCAATATCCATGGCAGTATTCGTGCCCACGGCAAGATGAATCGTTCCCTCGCCGACAGCCCCGGATTTTGTAAATACCGCGCTTTGAAGCTTTTGCGCCGATGCCAAACTATTGACAATCACCGTGTAATTTCCGGCAACAGCACCACTCTCGGCTGATGCCGTCAGCAAGCCGGTATTGCTGGATGCTGCGGAAAAACTGGTTACGTTATCCAGGCTTTCAAGATTTGTGAGTGCGTCTTTGACGCTGCTCAGGCCGCTTTGAAGCGTACCGTAGGCTGAAAGCTGGACCTGATAACCCGCCTCCTTTTTCTGTATTGCAACAATCGGCTTTGCCTCAACAGCCTGAAGCTGAGAGATTATGCCCGCGGTATCCATTCCGGAACTCAGACCACCAACAGTGATGCCCATAATATTCCCCGTTATCTTCCTGGCACCATAATTTCAATGCCATTTCTTCAGGCAATCCTCCCTAACCTTTCTTTAAAACGCACATCAAAGAAGGGATAGGGGGATTGACAGGCTTTCCAGCAGATGAATCCCCCTCGATCCCCCTTTTTCAAAGGGGAGGTCAAAGGAATTATTCTTTTTTTATTTTATTAATACATTTTGAGACTTTCATGTTAAATCCCGGCGGGATATTCCCGAACATCAGGAAATCCCCCGGGCGCCCCCCAGGCCAAGACCGGTCAAGACCGGTTAAAACCGACCAGGAGGGGAAAACGTTCATTTATCCAACGGAAGCAAGTTCACTGTTTCAGAAATTACTTACTGAAGCAGTTTGAGTGCCTCCTGCGGAAGCTGTTTGGCCTGAGCCAGCATGGCCACACCGGCCTGCATCAGGATCTGGCTTTTGCTCATATTCGCGGTTTCAGAAGCAAAATCCGCGTCCATG